>PLHP01000074.1 GCA_003138955.1 Acidobacteriaceae bacterium
ACTTGCACCACGGGCTGCTAACGTCAATGCACGGTGAAAGACTGATCGGTGAAATGTCGGGCGGTCGAAGCGGCCTAAACGGCCTTCAAAACGTGTTTGGGCGGCACGCACACAGATTCAAACCAGCGGCTGATATACACCTGAGCGTGGGCTTCGCCACAGAAATGCCGGGCGGTTGGGCTTGTGGCGGCGGGCATATCCCACTTGATGATTGCGAGCTTCTGATCTGTGCACTCGATCACAAACCAATGGATCGGATTCTGACTGACGACCCCGCAAATTTCGCATTGGAATTGCTTCAGACTCGATATGCCTTCTCCGTTGAGCGATGGCTCGACAAGAGATAGTATAGCGGCGAAGGCGTCCTTTCAGTGGGCTGCACAGTTTGTTTCCTACTTCTTCCCCGCCCGTATCTTCGCCCACCTCGCCCGCTGTGCCGCCGCGATCCTCTTGCGGCCTGCCGCTGAAATCGTGCGCTTGGGTTTCGGCGCTCGACCTTTCGCCCACCGCGCTTTTTGCGCGAGGCTCATCCGCTTGCGAGCCGAGGCTGAGACAGTGTGCCCCGGCTTCCCGTGATTACGCCCGCCGTGCAACCTGCCAAGCACGGAAAGAGCCGCATCAACATGCCGAAGCTCGTTCACCAGATTCGTTCTCACCGCCCTCAACTTCGACACAAAAGATGCCAATCCCTTTAGATTTGACATTGTTACCCCCTCGGTATTTGACAGCGCCTCATTGTAATTGACTGCGATGACTGGTGGCACCGGGCGCGGGGTTTCAGAACGGCAGCGGATGCAAGTCTTGGAGCGGAGTGTTGGGGTGTCCCCGATTCGGGGGCGCAATTAGGGCAGTGAGAACGGAAGGTGAGTCATTCACCACGATGGGAGTTGCAGGCGACTGACCTGAGGGTTAGCCTACTCGCATCATGGCCAACAAATTACCGGACGATGTGAAGAAGCGAGCAGAGGCAAAATGTGCCGACCTCCCGCATTTGGAGATACAAGACCCCGGCACGGTATGGATCAGCCCAAGCGGGAAGGTGTTTGTATTTGTGGTGGACACGAGAACAAATGCCCCGCTCTGGGTAGAAGTCTAAGGCTGGGACAGGAGTTGCTCGCCAAAGCGGAGGCTAGGGCAGTACGACTCGCGAAATACAGGTTCCTGCGACCATCAGTGCCATCGCCGATGCCGTCCGGTGGGCAGAGCACATCATGGTGGAGATTGATCGGCGGTGGCCGTCGAAGTAGACTCGAAGTAGTCAGGTCGGAGGCGTGAATCCTGCAATCATCCTTGCTCCGCCACTGCCAACCGCTTGTTAATCTGTGCCGACCGTCCTAACATCGATGGCAGAAATGAAGGATAGGTTATGTCACCAGACGAGGCCGCGCAGCGTTTAGTCCAACATATTAAATCGCTGACTGATTTCATCTACTACCAAGTTGATCCGCCTTATGGACATATCGGCGCAACAGTTGCCGACACGGTTCTGCAAGCAAATAATAAACATGACACGCACGTCACGCCACGAATACAGCGCATCCTGAAGCAGTGGCCGAACGCGAAGACCGTGACGGCAGTCCTCGATCTCCTCAGGACGATCCCCTCGGTGACGTTCCTAAACTGGAAAGGCGAGGATCGTGCGAAGCGGTTTACTTCAATTCTCCAACTATTGAAAAGTGAGCTCGAAAGTGAGGCCGACCTTCAGACTTGGTTGACGCAGGACGCCAACCTTCGAAAGCTCCTTGCGATCAATGGCGTCGGCCCGAAAACCGTTGATTACTTGAAAATCATGGTGGGGTTGCAGAGTATTGCGATTGATCGCCGCCTTTTGAAATTCTTCAGCAATGCCCAGATCGGAATCAATCCCGCTGACTACAACAGGGCAAGGGAAAAGGTCGAAATTCATCATTGCGTGATAGCCGGAAGGATCTGGCGTCCGTCGGTTCTGGCACACTCTTGGCACAACTAGGATTGTCACAAAGCCCAGTAAAGCCGCGGTTTTCGACTGATTCAAAGTCAGTCCGCGCGGGTCAGGTCCGCAGCGTCATCGAGCAGGGCGGCCAGGCACTAGCGGGATGATCCTTACTTTCGGGGACGAGCCCTTGACCAATACAGTGTCAACGCTGTGTCCTCGGTGTTTCGCAACCACTCCGCCACGTCTTTTGCTTGGAAAGGGTTGTCCTCAACGTCCAGGTCGCGATTGACCAACTCGGTGATTTCGCCAGACGGTGCCCCTCCCTCAGCGCATGTTTCTGATCCAATCTCCCCTATTCGCAGTGCGGCACGTGCTGGGTTCACAGCGTGAGCCTCTCTCTTTTCCACTGCTGGAAGCACCTCAGAAAGTCCGTCTGCCCGACCGGGTTGAGCGTCATGAGATTTCCGCATTGAAGGCTGAAAAGATCGAGCTGGTGCTTGGTTGCCGGGTCGGTCGGAAACCTGTCAAGGAGCGCCTTCGTCGCGACGCACTTCGTCTCTGGCAGGAAGGGTTCAAGAGATAACTGTATTATGAACTCGCCGAGCATCAGAAGCGCCGTTTTTCGATCCGCGACCGAGGCCGCCAGGGGCGCGAACCCCAGAATCATCTGGCGCATTGGGAACTCGTTGGTCGAACCGTTCGTAATCCGCAGGGCCGCGACGATCGCGCTTCCCCTGAAGTGCGTCGCCTGGTAGTTGAAACCCATCAGCTTCGCGTACGCTTGGCCTTAAGCCCCAGGGCACATTGCAGTGCTTCGAGCAGAGCAAGGTACTCGGCGACATTATTGTCCTGGTGTCAGGCGGGGTCGGTGTTGAAGTGTCCGGATGACCGCAAAAACAGAGTTGTCAGCGCCCAAGCGACGTACTCGTGCGGAAGTTCAGCAGTTGGTGGCCGAGTTTGTGAGTAGTGGTATGCGGCGGAGCGAGTTTTGCCAGAGTCAAGGTTTGAGCTTCAGCACACTGGATCGCCATCTAAAGAAACTGCGTTGGAAGAGAAGGCGTAAGCCAATTTCCTCGGCCAGTTGTTTGGTGCCGGTGAAGTTGGCCGCCAGGAAATCGCCGACGCAGCAGGAACCGAGTTGTGGGTTGGCCGTGGTGCTGCCGGGCGGGCGCCGGATTGAGGTACGAGATCCGGCTGCAACCCCCGGTTGTGGCTCAGATGGACGAACTGTTTGCCATCGATGCAGAAGCTCGCCGACACGCGTTCCATTACGTTCCGAGGCGACCCGCAAAAGTGGGCAACGCAGCGCCTAAAGGTTATTTACAAGCCGTTTATCTTGCATGGGTAACATGCAAGACAACAGCGAGAGTCCGCTAAGTGCCGTCTCGGCGAGACGGCGTGCCGTTCGGAGATTCGATATCAGTCTGAATGGACGCTGACGGCCATCCGTTTGATCGCGTGCAGAATCGCCTATCGCAAAATTCTGCTGGTTGCGGATCACGGCCGGGCGACAATTGCGCTGGCGATTCCGATGGCCACGCTACTTTCACGCTAGGTTCGTGTTATGTCCCAGTCTCCAAACTCAGCCGCGTCACAGCAGGTGGCATCTCTGCTTGCCTTCGCCACTAAGTTGCTCAGGGCCGGGGGACCAGCCGATGCGATCGCGCCGTTGCGCGATGCAGCGCTGCTGCAGCCGTCCAATCCCATCATCCAGCACGATCTTGGCCTCGCCTGCCTCGAGGTCGGCCGCGTACCGGATGCCATCGCGGCATTGCAACGGGCCGTCGCCAGTGACCCGCGCTACGCCGATGCATATTTCCGACTGGGAATTGCCTTCGAGAAGCTGGGCAACATCGGCGAGGCAATCGTTGCGTACGACCGCGCCACCAAGCTGCTCCCATCCCTGACCGAGGCGTGGTTCCGCGCCGGGGCCCTGGCCTACACACTGGGCCATCGCAACGAGGCGATCGGCTGTTTCCGCCGCGCGGCGGCGGCCGGAGGTAACAGCTTCAGCCGCCTTGGCAAGGCGCGGGCACTGCTGATCGAAGATCGCAATCAGGAAGCCGAACTGGCGCTGCGAGAGACGCTCGCGGCCGATCCGATGAACGCCATGACGTATGATTTGCTGGGCAATCTGCACTCTGACTTCGGCCGTTTCGACCAGGCCCGCGCATGCTTCGAACGCGCGATCGCGATCGCGCCGCTGCTGGCGGGAAGCTACTACGATCTGGTCCGGTGTCGCCCCGTCACGAGCAATGACGACGGTCTGCTTCAAGCGATGCAAGCCGCCCTGGCCACGCCGGGACTGGAAGCGGGGCAACGCCTGCGGCTTCACCTCGCGATCGGCAAGGCGGCGGAGGATCTTGGCGATTACGCCTTGGCCATGCAGCATTTTGACGCCGCAGACGCGGTGCGCCGGGGCTCTGTATCGTTCGACTCGGCCGCGTTCTCCACCGAGATCGACCGCCTGATTGCCCGCTGCACACCCGAATTGATGGCGCGGGCGCCCGAACTCGGCAGCCCGGATGCGACACCGGTGCTGATCATCGGCATGCCGCGGTCCGGCACAACTCTCGTCGAGCAGATCGTCTCCATGCATCCCGAGGTCGGGGCGGGCGGCGAGTTGCATTTCTGGAACCAGCGCGGGGCGGAGTGGCACCGCTCCGTCGCGGCCGGGAACGAGACGCCGTTCCTCGCTAAGGCGGCGGCAGACTATCTCGGTGTGCTGCGCGCGATCGCGCCGAGGGCGGCGCGAGTGACCGACAAGATGCCGTTCAACTTCCTCTGGGCCGGACTGATCCACATGGCATTCCCGCGCGCCACCATTATCCATTGCCGCCGCGTTGCAATCGACACGGCGCTGTCGATCCATCAAACTCATTTCCGTCCTGGCCTGGCGTTTCCGACCGGAGGCGCCGAACTGGTCGCGTATTTCCGCGACTACCAGCGGCTCATCGACCATTGGCGGAGCGTGCTGCCGGCGGATCGCTTGATCGAGGTCGATTACGAGGACCTGACCCGCGCGCCCGAACCAGTCATCCGGCGGATCATCGCGGCCTGCGGCCTGGCGTGGGACGACGCATGCCTGCGCCCCGAATCGAATCCGCGGGCGGTGAACACGCCCAGCAAGTGGCAAGCCCGGCAGCCGATCTATCGCACCTCCGTCGCGCGCTGGCGACGCTACGAACCCTGGTTGGGGCCCCTGCGCGCGCTCGTCGACGACGGGTCGGAACTGGACGCGGGTACCGCCCGATCGTGATTGGGCTGAAAGCAGCTCGCCGCACCGGAAAGACACGAAGACAACGTCCACGAAACAGACTCTGCTTAACCTGCAGGCGTCACAATCCGCCAGAAAAAGTTCAGCCATGTTACGGAAATTTCACCTGATTGTCATAAAGCCGTCACAGTCTCCTGGCAACGTTGCTGATCACTAAATTTAGGGGGTGCTGGTTGTATTTCCACCGCGATGTCGCACAGCCGATCCCGTTTGCTTGATGAAAAAAATCCAAGGAGGAAAACGGTATGTCTCGAAAAACGTCTCGAAATAAACCTCGAAATAAGTCGAGGATCAACCGCATGCGTCCGCTCGCCGGCGTGCTGGCGGCGGGGCTGAGCTTCTCGACGCTCGCCGCTGCTCAGTCCAAGGAGTACCCGACCTACGTCACTGGCCCTCAGCCGAACGGCTCGTGGGTCGTCAGCGACGGCCAGATCATCACCCCGGCCGGCACCCAAGTCAACCTCGGCATCCGAGTACGCGCAAAAGCCGTCGCGCTAAACCCCAATCTAAAGACTCACACCGCAGCCGTGCTCACTCTGGGTACGTCGACGTCCGATGGCAACGGAGCCGTCGAGGTGTTCGACATCAGCACCGGCGTTGTCCTGCAGAACTACAGCCCGGCCGGAGGAAACGATCCGAGTGGCAGCTATAGCGGGATAGCCTATTCGGCGGACGGCAAGTACCTGGTGTTCAGCCAGGACAGCAGCAATGTCACCATCGCCAAAGTCACTGCGGCGGGCTTGTTGGAAGATGACGCCCAAGTGAGCGTACCGCCGAACAACTCCTTCATCGCCTGCTTTCCGAACTCCCCTCCAGCCTCGTATGGCAACCCCTGCGGCTCGTTCTATTCTGGGTACACCTCTTATCCTGGAGGCGTCGCGCTCTCACACGATGGCAAGAGCGCCTATGCCCTGCTGAACCAGAACGATACGCTCACTCAGATAGACCTGACTGCGAACCCTCCGGTGCAGGGTACACAGATCCGCGTCGGGAATGCGCCGCACAGCATCGTGATCAACAGCAACGGCGTGACCGCCTACGTCAGCAACGAGGGTGGCCGGGCCGCTTTGCCGGAAGACTTCCAGATCAACTCCGCCGGCACTGAAATCGTCGCCGACCCGGTGGTTGGCGCCGCGATCACCGGTACCGTTTCTGTGGTTGATCTGCCCACGATGACGGTCACGGATACCATCTCGACCGGTCTTCACCCGACCGGGATGGCGTTCTACGGAAAGTCCCTGTTGGTCGCCAATACCTATAGCGACACCATCTCGGTTATCAACACGGCCACCAACGTGGTGACGCGGACGATCAACCTTGGGCTGCCGATCGGAGTGCCCGGCGCAGGCCAACCGGCCTATGGCGCCGCGCCGAACTCGATCGCCGTCGATGGCAGGAATGGCGTTGCCTACGTTGCGCTTTACAATGCCAACGCGATCGCGGTGGTCGACCTCAGCCCCGGCGCGGAGAATCCCGTCGTGGGCATGATCCCGGTAGCCTATGCGCCGAGCTCGGTCGTGCTGGACGCGGCCGCTAACGTGCTCCTCGTTGCCAACGACAAGGGCATCGGGACGCGTGAATCGTTCGAGTGCGACCACGGCGTCTGCAGCTACAACACCCACCAGGACAATGGCACCGTCAGCATCGTCCCCATACCGAGTGGCGTGACCCTGGCGTCGATGACGAGTCAGGTTTTCACAAACAACCACTGGGATCTGGCGCAAAACATCGCGTCTGCCAGTGGTGGCAAGCCGAGTACCAAGCCGGTCGCAATCCCGGCCCACATCGGCGATCCGTCGCTGATCAAGCACGTGTTCCTGATCGTCCGTGAAAACCGCACCTACGATCAGATCCTGGGCGACGTGGCCGCTGGCAATGGCGAGCCTTCGTTGGCAGTGTTCGGCGACGGCTCCGCAGCCGGAGGCACCCCGGTCACGCCGAACGCCCACAAGTGGGTGACGCGCTTCCCTCTCTTGGACAATTTCTACGACCCGAGCCGGCAGTCGGCTGACGGTCACCAATGGATCCAGGAGGCCATGGCGCCCTACGCCGACGACATCCAGTCGCCGGACTGGGTCCGCAGCTATCCGGGCGGGAACGCCGGCGATGCACTCGCGTATCAGAACAAAGGCTTCCTGTTCTCGGAAGCCTCGGCCGCCGGTCTGCCAGTGAAGATCTACGGCGAATACATCGAGAACGATACCTACCTACAGACGAACGGGTCGTACGGGCCGCTCGGCGAACCGAGCTGGAGCCAGTTTTACGCCGACTCGCAGTGCTTCGAGGGAGGGCCTGGTTGCGCACCACCTGGGACCGCGGGCGAGAAGACGCTGTACTACCAGAACGAGATCCAGGCAGAGTCCTCTATCCCGGCCGTGTCTGACCACATGGTCAAGAACTTCCCATATTTCGATCTGGGTATCCCCGACCAGTTCCGCGTCGATCTGTGGGTGCAGGACTTCAATAATGATGTCAAGAACGGTACAGTACCTGCGATGGAACAGCTGTGGATCATGTGCGACCACACCACCGGCCCGCCGACCTCGCAGGCCGAACAAGCCGATAACGACTTGGCCGTTGGGCGCATTATCGACTACATCAGCCACAGCCCCGTTTGGTCCACCTCGGCGATTTTCATCGAGGAAGACGACGCACAGAACGGCGTCGACCACGTCGACGGTCATCGCAGCCCGGGCTATATCATCAGCCCATACGCGGTGCAGAACGGACCCACCGACCATACCTACTACACGCAGGTCAACATGACCCGGACGATCGAGCAAATCCTCGGTCTGCCGCCCATGAACCAGTTCGACCTCGTGGCGTCGCCGATGAGGACGGATTTCGTCAAAGGCACGCCGCCCGCGAGCAACTTCCTGCCGTGGACGCACGTGCCGAACCNNATCCCGCTGGACCAGGGCGTTTCAGCGAGCACAGACAAACCAACGGACAGCAATAAGGTCAAGGCCCTGAGGGCGGCTTGGCTCCAGAAGAAGGCGCAGATCTCCGCTGGCAAGCTGACCAAGCCCGACTCCGAAGACCCGGACACTGTCAACCATTTCAACTGGTATGAGGCCACCGGGTTTACGCGGCCCTATCCCGGCGAGAGCAAGGTTCGCCCCCCGAGCGACTTCAACAAACCGGCACCCACCAAGGTTGACGAGGACGACTAAAACACGTTCCGACTGCAACGGCCCTCTCCCCGACGATCGGGGAGAGGGTTCCTCACAGACACCAGTTCCTTCAACCCACGGGATGAAGGTCAGTCCCAGTTGATACTCGCGCTTTGGTCGGGCTGGCTTCCCAAAGCTGGCCCGAGTCAAGGCTTATGGGATTCCAATATCCCTCATCTAAGCTGGCAAATAACGCGGTACGGAAACGCGTAGGTTAAGCAGGCTCGGAGTTCGGCAGTGGAAATCGTTGGAGGAACCACGTTGAGGCAATCCGGCATTCGATTCAGCGGGAGAATGACAGTGGCCAATCGTCTGGCTGTGTGCAGCGTTTTGGGGGTATTGGCGAGCTGCGTACTGTTGACTGCCCAGAATGTCGTATTGACCGGCGCGCTCGGTGGACGGGTCACCGACCCGAGCGGAGCGGTCGTGCCCGGAGTGTCAGTTGTGGCGCGGAACCTGGCAACCGGCGTAGAGCAAACTGCTGAGACCAATCACGCCGGACTTTACCGATTTCCCACCGTCATGCCGGGCTCCTACTCTATTACCGCCAATCTCAAAGGGTTTCGCGAGGTCGAGGCCCTGGTGCGAGTGCAGGTGGGAAACACCACCTCGCAAGATATCAAGCTGCAGGTAGGCGCCAGCGCAGACGCAATCAAAGTAATCGGGACGACGCCACTGCTGCGGCCGACGGAATCTTCCGCCACCACGGTGCTTGAGCGATCGTTAATTGAGGAATTGCCGCTTAACGGACGCCGTTATACCGGCTTCGCAACGCTGACGCCGAATACCAGCTATGACGGTGATACCGGTCTCGTCAGTGTCGCCGGACAGCAGGGNNTATGGCGAGGACGCAATCGAGGAGTTCCAAGTCTCGGTCAGCCCATACTCGGCCATCTATGGAGGTGGAGCGGGCTTCGTCAACGCCGTGACGCGGTCGGGAAGCAACGCGCTCCACGGCAGTGCGTTCTATTACAACCGCAATTCCGTGTTCGGAGCCAACGACGCCATCGATAAGGCCAACGGCTTCCCGAAGCCGGAAGATGCTTTGCAGCAATTCGGCGCCGGGTTGGGTGGCCCGATCCGGCCCAACCACTTATGGTTCTTTGTGGATTATGAGCAGCAACTACGGAACAATCCGATTCCGGTCATCAACCCCGCGTTGGCAACAACGCCGGCAACCTTAGCTACTTTCTTGAGTGCTAATTTTGATATTCCAGCCGGAACGGTGCTGCCTCCGCCGAACGGGCCCTTGCCCGTACCGGGCGGGGACACCGCGCCTGAGTCCACCAATCCGGTTTACCTCCAGCAAGTGTCCAACGCTCTGAACGAGCTAAACTCGAATCTCGGCACCAAAGCCAGAGAGCGCAACGATTTGGTGTTCACTCCCCGTCTGGACTATCAGCCAAGTTCAAGAGATGGCCTGTTCCTCAGTCTTAATGTGAACCGGTTCAACTCGCCCGGCGGCGTCATCACCGACCCTACTGTAGGTAACTATGGGACGCAGACTCTGGCTAACGCCTACGTGCATGCCTTCCAAGCCAGCCTGGGATGGACGCACACGTTCTCCTCCAACCTGCTGAACGAATTTCACGCCGGCACCTCGCAAGACAACCAGATCTCGACTCCGACCAGTTCGGCTCCGAATACCCCCACCTTGATTCTGGATAGTCCCGCCGCCTTCATTCTGGGCAACGCTCCTTTCTCTGTTGGAAGGGTTTTTGAAAGACAGTACTCCGTGGCCGACCGCGTCGACTACGTGATTGGCAAGCACACGCTGCAATTCGGTTTCGATATGAGCCGCGCCTGGGATGCCGACAACAATGATGGCGGCGCGGACCCGAACGCCGCCGTCCAGTTCGGGTCGTTCCTGGGAAGTTATGAATTTTCGAACCTGGAGGCTTTTGCGCTGGGGAAATACAACCTCTTCAGCCAAGCCTCGGGGACACGGACTTTTTCTTTTTCCGTGCCCTATTATGGATTCTACGTCCAGGACTCGTTCCGGGCTTTGCCGAAGTTGACGCTGGAAATGGGCTTGCGCGAAGACTTCCAGGTTTACCCGCAGCCCGAGAAGAATCCGGCCTTCCCGCTCACCGGGCAGTATCCAAACCAGTTTCGCCGCGTGGCGCCGCGCTTCGGATTTGCTTGGCAACCTGAGTCGAAGACGGTAGTGCGTGGCGGATTCGGACAGTTCTATACCAACATGAACGGCCTGAATTATCGCAACGCGGTACTGGCGAACGGACTGCCGTCACAGCAGTCTTCGGCAAGTGTCACTTATGGGGCGCGTCCGCCGAACCAGCAGGTGCCGACGTTTCCGAATATCCTCCCCGCTAACTCCCCCCTGTTCGCGGCTTCTCCCGACATTTCCCTGGTTTCTCCACAGTTCAGGGCACCCTATGTTCTGCAAGCGAGCTTGCAGATTGAGCGCGAGATCTTCGAGAACACGACTCTGACCATTGGCACCATGTGGAATCACGGGGTGCATCTGCTTTCCGGCAGCGCCTACGACTTAAACCTGAATCCGTTGCGAGGCACGACGAGGTTCATAGTTTGTCCTCCGACCGCAACTGCGCTGCCCTGCAGTGGCCCAGCGATCACCCTGCCGAACATGGACAACGGTCTGCTCACCGAAGGCCGCATCACCTCCAGCTTCGATGAAATCAACGAACTGATTAGTCCCGGACAAAACCACTACAACTCTTTCTTCGTGCAGGTGCAGCGCCGCATGTCACGAGGTCTCTCTTTGCAATTTTCTTACACCTTTGCCAAGAGCATCATGCTCAATGGCATGGACTTCAACAATCAGTTCGATTTCAGCAATACCCATGCTCCCTCGCTGCTTGACCAGCGCCATCGCCTTACCTTTGCCAGCGTCTACCGGCCAGAACTGGGGAAGCTGACCCGCTCGGACACCGCACGCGCCCTGCTCTCCGGTTGGAGACTGAGCAGTGTCATGGAGTTCTCTTCCGGCCGCCCCTACGCTGGGTTGTTGAGTCCTGCATGCACCAGTTCGGCCACTACCATAACCGTCAACACATTCAACAATTGCGGCGTCACTGCTCCTGGCCTTCCCCCGGGCAATGACAACCTGAACGACACCGCCTTTAACCAGGACACCGCAAACACAGCTGCAGGCATCAACGGCGGTGGCCCCACGCCCGGCATCGGCCTGAATTCTTTCTACGGCCCGTGGCTGCAGAGGATCGACGCTGGGCTGGCACGCAGCTTTGAAGTCAGGGAAGGCAAAGAACTGGAATTTCAGGTGCAAGCGTTCAATTTGTTCAACCACGCCAACTATTACGTGCAGAACGGCAACGGGATCAACCAGTTGCAATACAACCCTATCGGCACCAACTGTGGTGATGGCGCAACGCCGAATCAGACGTGCTACCTCATGCCCAACTCGGGCCCGGGCAATTTCGGAGCCCTACAGGAAATTAGCCCAAGCGGTCTTCCACGCGTGTTGCAGTTCGCCGCACGATTCACGTTCTAGGGGCGCGTGAATCTCCCGAGGACTTTAGCCAGAGGAAGGATGGGGGTCCCGTTTGCAGAAGCTCGGTTGGATTGTGAATGGTATTCGGGTCAAGTGGCGAACTCACGCTGGCTGCGGATTCAATCTGTCAACCATGTGTTTGTTCTTACACTTACAGTGTAATCGGGATTTTATGCCAATCAACCAGTTGCTCGATAGAAAGGGCCACATGCGGCCCGTAGGGTCCGCCTGTTTCTGTGTTTGCCTCTTTACGATTTTCGAAAGAATTGACGAACTTTTGACTCGTCAGAAGAATTCATGGGTAAGCTCCGGCTCGGGTAGTTTGCCAAGTGAGTGATAGAGCGCGAGTTCCAGGATACGGAAGGT
>PLHP01000403.1 GCA_003138955.1 Acidobacteriaceae bacterium
TGTGCGAGGTGCGGGCGGGTCAGTACTGGCGGGTGGAGAAACTGGCGTCCTTCGACGACTTCCTGGAAAGACGATTTCCGGAATCGCGAAGGACCGCCTACTATCTGATGTCCATTCACGAACACTTGCCGCCACAGATCCGGCGGGAGTTGAAACAGGTGGGCTGGACGAAGGCAGCGGAGTTGACCAAGGTCGCGCGTGCGGACGGGAAGGACTTCGAATGTGCAGCATGGATGCACAAAGCACGTTCCTTACCCCGGGATCAGTTCAAACGCGAGGTCGACCAGCACCTTACGGGCAAGGATAGCGAACCTACCGAGATCGTCTACTTCAAGTTCTACAAGAGCCAGATCCCGGTTATCGAGCAGGCGATCGAAACGGCAGCTCTGATGCTGGGCACGGACAAATCGCGCGGTTACTGTCTGGAGATGATCTGCGCCGACTTCCTTGCGGGTGCGCACTTGGACAATGGCGACCCGGAGATCCTGCTCAACTCGATCTCACGCTACTACAAGTTCTTGCCCGGCGAACAGCAGCAGATTCCTCGAAAACCTGCGTGAGAAGGCGTCGTGAACGACTGCCGTGCCAAAACGCCTGGCTTGCGGCCTTTATCAGGAACTGTACGAACAAGCTGCCTCTAGGGGTCGGCGGCTTTCCCGGACATGCTATCTTTTAGCTTGGTGGATCGAGAAGTTGCAATATGTGCGGCGGTTTAGACGGAGGCAGAAATGAAAACCTTCACACGCATCACCGTAGACCCCAACCAAATGGGCGGCCTCCCGTGTATCCGAAGCCTGCGTATACCTGTCGCCACCGTTGTCGGTATGGTAGGCGAAGGCATGGCGGAAGCGGAAATCCTACATGCTTATCCCGACCTTGAGGTCGAGGATGTTCGCGAAGCACTGCGCTACGCGGCTGAGGCCGTCCGCGAGCGGGAACTTCCCGTCGTGGGTGGTTCTTGAAGTTCCTGGTTGACAACGCTTTGTCACCTTTGATCGCGGAGGGTTTGCGATCCGCAGGCCACGACGCGATTCATATCCGCGACTACAACATGCAGAAGGCGACCGATCTTGAAGTTTTCGCACGCGCCGCATAAGAAGATCGAATCCTAATCTCTGCCGATACGGATTTTGGTACCTTATTGGCTTTGCGCAACGAAGAAAAGCCATCCGTCATTCTGCTTCGGCGGGGACCCAAACGTCCCGCAGTTCAATTGCGATTGCTGTTAGGGGCCATGCCTGTGATGAAGGAGCCTTTGAGCGAAGGTAGCATTATCGTCGTCGAAGAAAAGCGAATTCGAGTCCGGCGATTGCCTTTGGGAGGTTGAGAATAAGACGGGCGACGGCGACGCTTCGATTGCGTAACCTAGTTGCACTAGGCTCGAAAACCTGCGCGAGAAGGCATCCTGAGAATGATTCGCCCCAAAGCCGCTCCCTCGCGGCTCGACCCCTTGTCGTACGAAAGCCTGCGCCAGCAGATCCTGCNNAATCTTGAGGTGCACCACAGGGAATTCCGCAGCCATTCGGGAGACGACACAGAGGAAAACTTGATCACGCTGTGCACGGCATGCCACGGTGGAGTCCATCGCCGCTAAGGCCTCACCTGACAGTAGCGACACAGCGCCAGACACAGCGATGGCAGTCAGTTTCCAGGCATAGGTTTCCAGGTGGAAATACGGAAAAGTCCCCCACTGGAAAAGAAAGCACCGGTCGCTTTCAGGAAGGACTCCTTACGCATCCAGCAGGCAAAGAAGCCCGGCACGCGGAGATGACTGGGCACCGCCCGAACTCCGGCGCGCTCGCGAACAGAGAAGAATCGCTCGGCCAGTGAAGTTGTGTCGACGTCGAATGCATTCTGAAGCCGTAGCTTTGCGGCGTTTATCGCTTGTAGCCGATCTTGCGCAAGAGATCGTGCCGCCAAGCAATATCAGGTTCGCTCTCTATACCTTTGGGTGAGCTACCATCGATGACCCCGAGCACACCGCGGCCTTGTTCGCTCTCAGCAACGATGATCTCGACCGAGTTGGCCGTGGCGCAGAATATAGAACATACTTCGGGTACGTTGCGGATCGCGTTCAGGACATTGATGGGGTATGCATTCTGAAGCACCAAGACAAACGTATGACCGCAGGCCAATGCCTGGGCATTCCGGACGGCTGTATCTCGAAGCGTCTGGTCATTTCCCTCTGACCGGGTCAGGCACGCTCCCGAGCTTTCGTTGAAGGCCAGACCAAACTTGGCTTGAGGCACGGTCGTCGCGACTGCTTCGTAGAGGTCTTCGACAGTCTTGATGAAGTGGGATTGGCCAACGATGATGTTGGCATCGGCCGGAAACTCCATGCGAACTGCCTTCATCGGTAGCATTTCGTCCTCCGTCTGTCTATGAGCATACCTCTCACGCGCTGCGCTTGCGTTCCGTACGTGTGCCACCTTCGGCATAGAGGAACTTCATCATGCGACGTTCGAGTTCCAGGTCTTCCAATTTTTCTTGTGGGCGGAAGTGCGGCTCCCAGAGACGGCCGCCTCGCACATTGATCAGCTTGGTCTTCACGACCCCGCCCATCTTGGCAGCTCCGGCCTTGGATTCCACCTCGAGGACTTTGTAAATCTGTCCTTCGATGCGGATAATCATTCCCTCGCGTCACTCTGATGCGGTGACCATGGCCGACACTGCACAGCTTGCGCTCTCATGGCGGCATTGACAACCAACACGACGGGGCCTAAGAAGGTTCTGTGGAGTGACGAAGATGCCACCAGCCGTCGCCAGGAAGCTCGGTATCAATCTCCGCTCGCGAAAAGAAGGAGAGTTGTTCAAATGGTTCCTGGCCTGCCTGCTCTTCGGCAAGCCGATCCAGCAGGAGATCGCCGAACGCGCTTACGCTCAGCTTGTGTCGGCGGGTTTGCGGAGCCCGGAGGCGGTTCTGTGCGCAGGGTGGGACGAATTGGTCCGGTTGCTGGATGAAGCTCACTACGTGCGATACGACTTTTCCACTGCGACTAAGCTGCTGGAGGTCTGCCAGGAACTGAAACAGCGCTCCGGCACGATGACAAATCTGATCGCGCAGGCGAGCTCAGCTCGAGAACTTGCTGCCTGCCTGCAGGAGTTCAAGCACATTGGCCCGGTCACGGCACGGATTTTCACGCGAGAGATCGGGCCGCTCTGGTATGGCGCACATCCTTCCTCGCGCAAGCGGGCGCGGCCGACACGCGATCATGCCGTGGGAAAATCGCGCCGCCGCTGAGCCGCAATTGTAACGGCAGAGCGGGTCGCCACTATCACACGGTCGATGACGCCGGTCACTGCGGGCCGGATTTGCAAGCGGGTAGCCACCGGTTGTCCCCACGTCGCGCAGAGTTCCTCCCCTGCTTTGGTTCAGCCCGAACTAGCAGGTGACGTGGAGAATGGCGTTGGTGTTCTTCGGTTGCTCGATCCGCCTAGATCAGCAGAAAGGTCAAGCGCAAGCGCAGAATCAGGTGCCCCATGCCTGATTTCCTTACGCTAGCCTACGCCGCATACGAAAGGGGCTTCCCTGTAGTACCTGTCATGACGGGTGAGAAGACGGGTACCCAGGATCGATGGAACAAATTTCCGCATAGGACGAAGTCCGAGATCGCGCTGACCGCTCACGACTTTCCCTGTGCGAACATAGGCATCGTCAGTAAGCGTAGCCTCGGAAACCTTTTGCTCTTCGACGATGACAGCGGAGCCATCGCTTTGATGGAAGTAGGTACGGGCGAGAAGGTATCAGGCGTTACGCTCACAGTTCTTTCACGTCCCGACACTGACCCTACAAAGCGACATGCATATCTGCTCCAGACTGAATACTCGCTCCTACGACTCGGTAACAAGACCGTAAGCGTAAAGGATTCGACGAAGTGGAAACAAGGAAAGTCGGCAATGATTCATCCCGAGCGGTACGCGATACGCGGGATAGGCGGCGCAGCGTACGTAGTAGGTGCGGGGAGTGTTCGCGACGATGGTCAGGTCTATAGGTACGAAGACGAGTCATTGGTTCCGATTCCGATTTCTCCGAAGCAAGTAGACTGGCTTGCGGATGAGTTTAAGAAGTCCCGCTCAGCAGTAGCAAAGGCGGCGCGACAGACACAGACCGAGAAGAAAGAGGGCGATCTTCCTTTTTCCAGCGGGGAGACTTACGACGCGCTGCGGGCATACATCTGTCGACTGGCCTCATGGGGGATGGATCACAAAGATATTGAAGCCGCCCTGCACCCGTACGCGGTCGCCTACTGTGAGAACGGCGCGGAGTATGTGCGCGTTCACCGTCTTCAACTTCATAAGATGGTGTCCAAGAAAAAGGTAATTCCGCCGTCAGTAAAGAGACACATTACGCAGCCGAAGAAAACGAGCACGATGATCGAGAAGAAGATCACTCGGGTGCTCTCACTTGAAGAGGTGATCGAGAACTGTTTGAACGGGTTCTCTAAAATCTCTTCGGGGGAGTTGTACGAGAAGATCACGGCGGCGTGTACGGTGTCGGGCAACACCTTCGGACGCGCTCAACGTATGTCCGTAAGCAGAGTGATGCGTCGAACTGGTTGGACAGCGGGCAAGAAAGGTCTTAGAAGAGGTGAGTGTTTATGGGTGAGAAACCTGTGATGATACCGTTCGTTCGCGCCTACGGCGCTCACTCACAAACCAACACCAACCCCAAGGGGGGTTTCCGTAAGAGGGGGGAATATAAGGGAAGAGGAGTCAACCACCGATAACCAGTGGCATTGCAATGGCGAGTCGCGATAGTGCAGAACGTTCTGGTATGGGTGACAGGGTCGAAAATCCGGATCTCTCTCAGTTTGGATTGCTCACTCGAATCGGCGGGTATGAATGCGGGGACTCGCGGAAGATCCGGCCCCTGGCTGTCTCGGGCAACGATCGCAGCGTAAGTGGCCGGATAAGCTTACGCACTCTTCCCTAACTGGAAGGCTTCCACGTTCACGTCATGGATGGCTTCCGGCAAGTTGTGCTTGATGGCGGCAGTCCACTGTTCGTCGGAGAACGGCAGATGCCGGCTAAGCGCTCCCAACAGAGCCACGTTGATGCTGCGCTTATTGCGGAGCTTCTTTTCGTCCACTGTGGCGGGCTCGATGAGCACGCCGTCTTTGCGCAAAACGGCGGCGTTCACGGACACTTGGTCGGCCGAGATGACCACCAGGTAGTCTGCCTCGCCTTCGGGCACCATGGGGCTGAAAACTTGGGTGCCGAAGCGTACGTCGCTGGAAACCGAGCCGCCGCGCTGGCTCATGCCATGAAGCTCGCTCTTCTTAACGTCCAGACCGGCGCTGACGGCCACGTCGGCCACGATGTCGGTCGCGGTCAAGACCCCTTGACCGCCCAGCCCGGCCACGACGATGTTGGTAACCTTTTTGTCGGTCATAACTTTGTCGGTCATCCCACCTCGCACTTGTCCCATTCCTTGATGAAGCGCGTCGCCAGCAAGCAAGTGCGGCGCGCGATAATCACGGTGAGTTCTGTTTTTTCCATGGCTTCCCCAAGCAGTTGCTCGAAGGCTTTGGGGTCGGCCGTATGATCCAACACGTGGACGTTCTTCACGCCCATGGCGCGAACCACGTCTTCGATGACGATCTTGTTGGTCTTGACATGATCCAGGTTGCGCCCGGTGCCGGGATGTTCCTGGAAGCCGGTCATGGCGGTAATCCCGTTATCCAACACCAGCATTACGTAACCGGTCGGCGGCGGGTTATAGATCATCTCCGCCAGGCCGGTAAGGCCGCTGTGCATGAAGGTGCTATCGCCGATCACGCCGACCACGCGCTTCGCCTGTTCCGGAGGGAGGGAATGACGTAGGCCGAGACCCACGCCGAAAGAGGCACCCATGCAAAGAATCGTGTCCACGGCGTCGAAGGGCGGCATAACCCCCAGGGCGTAGCAGCCGATGTCGCCGGACACGATTGCCTTCAGATTGCTCAAGGCTTGGAACGCAACCCGGTGTCCGCAACCCGGACAGAGCGCGGGCGGCTTGCCCGGAGCCGGTTTCTCCTCGGGAGAGGCGTCCCGCGTCAGAATGCGGCGCATGCGGTTGACGTTCAACTCGCCGAAGCGATACTGCTCCAGCTTTTCCTCCACCGCGATGCCGGCGGCGCGTGCCCCTTCCACCAGATACGGATCGCCTTCTTCGACGACCACGCAACGCTCCACGCTGGCGGCGAACTTGCGCATCAAATCCACCGGCAGCGGGTGGGTCAACCCGATCTTCAGAACGCTGGCGTCCGGCGCCGCCTCGCGCACGTGCTGGTAGGAGATGCCGGAGGTAATGATGCCGAGCTTCTTAGAGCCTTCGATGACCTTGTTCAGGTCGGAGGTTTCGTTCCACGCGGCGATCTCCTTCAAGTTGGCGCGCAGCCGGTGGTGGGCCGGGCGGGCATAGGCTGGTACCATAACGCGCTCGGCAACGTGGCGCACGTAGTTGCCTTGGCGCGGCGCCGGCACCGGAACCTGCCCCTGCTTCACCAAGGTCTTGGAATGGCAAACCCGGGTGGTAAGGCGATACAGCACGGGTATCCGCCAACGCTCGGAAATCTCAATCGCGCGCAGCAGGAAGTCATAAGCCTCCTGCGAGTCGGCCGGTTCCAGCATGGGGACGCCGGCGGCCACGGCGTAGCGGCGGTTATCCTGCTCGTTCTGGCTGGACGCCATGCCGGGATCGTCGGCCGAAATCACCACCAACGCGCCTTCCACCGGCGTATAGGCAGCCGTAAACAACGGATCGGCGGCCACGTTCAGGCCGACGTGCTTCATGGTCACGATGGCGCGGGCGCCGGCGTAGGCCACGCCCACCCCAACTTCCAACGCCACTTTTTCGTTCGGCGCCCACTGCGCGTGTCCGCCCAGTTGTTCAAAATATTCCAGAATTTCGGTGGAAGGCGTACCGGGATATCCGGTTCCTAGATTCACCTTCGCATCGAATGCCGCTGTCGCAACCGCTTCATCACCACTCAGAAACAACATCACGTTCTCCAGTCAAAAACGAAATCATTCTGAGGCCCCAGGTTCAGCCTCCAAGGAATTCTCCTGTGTATTCGATCGCCGACTCTTCTTGGCGCAGGACACGCAGTACGCCTTCGGTCAGGGCCAACAATTCGTCTTCGCCCGGATACACCAGGGTGGGAGCGATCCACTCGACGTATGGGCGCACTTCCGCGATCAACCTCGTCGAGTACGCCATGCCCCCGGTAAGCAGAACGGCGTCTACGCAGCCCTGAAGCACCGCAGCCATGGCGCCCGTTTGCTGTCCAATCTGGTAAGCCATGGTATCGAACACCAGCTTCGCTTTGGCATCGCCCGCGTCCATCCACTCCTCGATCTTCACCTCCTTGGTGCCCAGATACGGTTGCCGTTTTGAGGCGGCATGTCCGAACAGCGCATAACGGTCACTACTGCCAAAGACGCGCAAGGGGTACAAGCCAACTCTTATGCCCCACCCGGCTCCATGCCGCCGCCCACAGATGCTCAGCAGCCGGCCTACTTTGCTTGCAGGGATTCGATGTACTTGGTAAGGTTTACCACGCGTTGCTGCACCTCACTCTCGTGTCCACTACTCACACTCCAAAACAACGTTCCCCACACCGGCATCTCCTTGGATCCGTGCGCGGGAAGCTCGGATTCGTTGCGGATGGAGGCCGCAACTTTCAGCGAGGGATATTTCCCTCCGTTGTTCTTGCTCAGCAGGGTAAGGTCGGTGGGAGGAATCTTCAGCGCGCTGGCCGCGGGCCCTCCACCTTTGCCGTCCGTTCCATGGCAAACGGCACAGTATGCCGTGTACATACCCTTGCCGGGTACAGCTGACATAGGCTTGACGGGGACATGCTTTATGGTTTTCTCTGTTTGGCCCTGTGTTTGGTCCTGTGCGGCGACCGTGCAGGTGAATACGATCAAGGCAGTAAACATCACAATCATTTTCTTCATGGACATCGCATTTTCTCCTTTCAAACCCAAGGCTCTGCTCTTGAAACTCTAAGTGGGAATTCCCTTTTTGACCCTAAGAACGGCTGTTATTGTCCCCTCAATCCCTGTTCGCGTCAATGTGAAACGATTTTGGTGACGTCAAGCTGCTTGTATAAATACGGAGAGGGTGCGGGTTTTCCACTCCAGATTGAATCTCTGGAAGATGGAGTAGATGATGCGGTCCACACTTTCTAGTTCACAAAGCAAACCATGGGACGGGTCCGTCGCTGCACTTCCACAAAGCAGCGTCGATCACGTTGGTGGGGCGCAGTTTTCGCCGTAGGTGCCGGGGAAAGGCGTAGAACGGCAGCAGTTCCGGCAAGTTGCGTTCCAGGCGCCGCACCATCGCCCCATACTTCCGGTGCCAACGTGCCCGGAACCTCCGAAACGCCTGTTCCGCCTGGACGCGGCTCTCAGCCAAGTAAATTGCCTGGGCACCCGTCTTCGCTTCGCCGTCGTCGCGCTTTCCGAATTTTCTCCAGAATATTCCGCATCTTGTGCACCCAGCAGCGCTGATGACGCACCCGCGGATAGACGGTCGGAATCGCCGCTGCCAAACCACCAGGGCAGCCATCGGTAACGATCGGGCCCAAGTGTTTGCTCTCCAGTGCGCGCCGGTACAGATCCTGCGAAGGTGCTGAGGCTGAGAGGTATTCCAGCAGTTGGATGAAGGTCCGCCACATGCCGGCGACGCTTTTCCACGACCCGTGGTTCGTCGTGGTTCACACACCCGGAGATGTTGGCCCATACCTTTCGCGGCTGCACGCTTGGTTTACTATTGGGGCTAGAAGACAATCGAAAAGCCTTTGAACGCTACAAGGCAATACGACAGCGAGAGCGGGCGTACGTATAAGCGGCTCCTGCTGCAAAACTGGCACCGAAGAGTTATCGGCGCGAATCTGGCTCCGAATATATCGAATTTCCAGGAGTTGATTATGACGGTTAGCCATATTGAAACGGCGGGTGTGCATCAGCGTGAGGGGCTAAAAGCTTTTCTGGCTGCGCGCGAGTTTTTGTTGACGCACCGCGAACACTACCAGACCGCTTACCGCGATTTTCGCTGGCCTCAGCTCGATAAGTTCAACTGGGCGCTCGATTACTTCGACACCTTCGCGCGTGGCAACAATAAGCCGGCGCTTTGGATCGTGGACGAAAACGGTCCCGAGGTGAAGCTGAGCTTCGCCGAGATGTCACGGCGCTCCAACCAGGTTGCGAACTTTTTGCGCCAGCAGGGAGTTTGCCGCGGTGACCGCCTTATCGTCCAGCTTCCCAACCTGGTCGCGATTTGGGAGATCATGCTGGCGGCTCTCAAACTTGGCGCCATTGTCATCCCCGCTGCCACGCTGCTTACCGTCGCCGATTTGCGCGACCGCCTTGATCGCGGCAAAGCCCGCCACGTGATCACCCTCTCTGGCCTGACCGAAAAATTTGCCAGCCTGGGCGGCGATTACACTCGCATACTCGTCGGCGCAGCGGAAGAAGGCTGGGTGCCCTACGCACGAGCCTACGAACAAAGCCCCGACTTCACTCCGGACGGCGAAACCAATGCGACCGATCCGTTCATGCTCTATTTCACTTCGGGCACGACCGCTCTGCCCAAGCTAGTGCTGCATACTCACCAAAGCTATCCCGTCGGCCACCTCGCCACCATGTACTGGATTGGCATCCGCCCCGCTGATGTCCACTTGAACATCAGCACTCCCGGATGGGCCAAGCACGCCTGGAGCAGCTTCTTCGCGCCGTGGGACGCAGGCGCCACCATCTTCGTGCACAACTACGATCGCTTCAGCGCCAAGCGGACCCTCGAGGTAGTCGCCCGCTGTGGCGTCACCACGATGTGCGCGCCACCGACCGTTTGGCGTCTGTTCATCCTCGAGGATTTGAAGTCATTCCCGGTGCAGCTGAAAGAGCTGGCAAGCGCCGGCGAACCGCTCAACCCGGAAGTTATCGAGCGGGTGCGAGCGGCTTGGAATATCACCATCCGCGACGGCTTTGGCCAGACCGAAAACGTCCTCCTGCTGGGTAATTTTCCAGGACAGACCGTCAAGCCCGGCGCCGTGGGCAAGCCCTCGCCCGGGCACCGCGTCGTTCTGCTCGATGCTGAGGGCAAGGAGTCCGATGACGGCGAGATCTCGGTCGTGGCCGATCCCAAGCCCATCAGCCTGATGGTCGGCTACGTGGACGATGAAGAGCGCACCGCACAATGCTTTGCCGGAGGTTACTATCGCACCGGCGATGTGGCTCACCGCGATGCCGATGGTTACTTCACCTACATCGGCCGCGCAGACGACGTCTTCAAGAGCTCGGATTATCGCCTCAGCCCGTTCGAACTGGAGAGCGCACTGATCGAGTGTGCCTGCGTCGCCGAAGCTGCGGTTGTGCCCAGCCCGGACGCCATCCGCTGGAATGTGCCCAAGGCTTTCATCACCTTGAGGCCCGGCTTTCAGCCGTCGGCTGATCTGGCACGGGAGATTTTCAAATTCATCCGCGCGCGTCTCGGTCCCTACAAGCGCATCCGCCGGATCGAATTTTCCGAGCTGCCCAAGACCATTTCCGGCAAGATTCGGCGCGTGCAGTTGCGCCGCATCGAATCGCAGCCGGGCGAAGGCCGCCGTCCTGACGAGTATTGGGAAGATGATTTCCCCGATCTAAAGGACGCGACAAAATAAACTGGGGCGCGCCGAAAAGGGCGCCGCTTTCCTGGACCATACGAACTCCCCGCTTGTTCTAGACAGCCTTCTCCCATCCCAGCCTTTCGGCTGAGAGTACGACCGCGCGACCCATCGAGCAGGCGTTTTCCCATGTGAAATCCTGAACGGCAGAGGTATAGTTATGCATTCAAGCTGGTCTGCCCGCGCGGCGGGACCGGAGATTCGTCCATGCTCGGAACGATGATGCGGTATCCGCTTACCCTGAATAGCCTGCTGGAGCGTGTGGGCCAGCTGTTTCCTTCCGTTGAAGTCGTGGCCCGCATTCCCGGGAAATCGGTGCTTCGCACTAGTTACGGCGAAGCCCACCGCCGGGCCCGTGCCCTGGCCGAGATGCTGCAGAAAGCCGGCCTCAGGCGCGGTGACCGCGTCGCCACGCTCATGTGGAACCAGCATGTCCATTTGGAAGCCTACCTCGGCGTTCCCGCTGCCGGGGGTGTTTTGCACACGCTGAACCTTCGTTTGGCCCCCCAGGAACTGGCTTACATCGTGAACCACGCGCAAGACCGCGTCCTGATCGTGGACGACGTTCTGCTGTCGCTCTACGAGAGTTTCGCCGCCCAGGTAAAGCTGGAGCGCGTCCTAGTGGTCCGGCTGAGCGGGGCTCCGGTCCCCGCAGGCTGCGAGGACTACGAGGAATTCATTCGCGAGGCGAGCGGGGACTTCCAGTATCCCGACCTGGACGAGAACGAGGCGGCGGGCATGTGCTACACCTCGGGCACAACCGGCACGCCCAAGGGAGTGGTGTATTCCCATCGGGCGCTGGTCCTGCACGCGATGAACTTTGCTCTTCCCGATGTCTGCTGCATTTCCCAGCAGGACGTGGTCATGGCGCTGGCCCCGATGTTTCACGTGAATGCCCACGGCGTGCCTCTGACCGCCGTGATGACCGGAGCCAAGCTGGTGTTTCCGGGACGCTATCTCGATCCGGAAAGCGTGCTCGAATTGTTCGAATCGGAGCAGGTCACCTTTGCCTCCGCGGTGCCGACGGTCTGGCTGGGAATCCTGCAGGCGCTGGAGAGTCAGCCCGGCCGCTGGAAGCTAGCTCCCGGCATGCACGGCATGGCGGGCGGGTCCGCCCTTCCCGAAAGTTTGCTGCGAGGATTGGATCGCCAGGGCATTCCGATGACGCACTGCTGGGGCATGACCGAAACCACCCCGATTGTCACTGCCAGCAACCTCAAGTCTTACATGCGAGATTGGCCGGAGGACCGGCGCTACGAGATGCGGGCGAGGCAGGGACGGCCATCACCCTTCATGGAAATCCGCACCATGGCTGGCGACGATTCTGCGCCCTGGGACGGCGCCACCCCGGGCGAACTGCAGGTCAAAGGCCCCTGGGTGGCGGCCAGCTACTACAACATGCCGCAAGGGGGAGAGCGCTGGAGCTCGGACGGCTGGCTCCGCACCGGGGACGTCGCCAACATTGACCCGGAAGGCTACGTCAAGATCGTGGATCGCATCAAGGACTTGATCAAGTCGGGGGGGGAATGGATCAGTTCCGTGGATTTGGAGAACGCGATTGTGGCGCATCCCGACGTACGCGAGGCTGCGGTCATCGCAGTTTCCCATCCCAAGTGGCAGGAGCGCCCGCTGGCGGTCGTTGTCCCCCGGGAAGGAGCGCAGCTCAACACTTCCACTCTGCGCGCCTTCCTAGCACCGAAGTTTGCTAGCTGGCAGTTGCCCGATGCGTTTGTGTTCGTCGAGCAACTCCCGCACACTTCCACGGGAAAGCTGCTCAAGGCTGCGTTGCGCAAGCAATATCGCGACTGGGTTTGGGAGAAAATCTCGTAGCCCCGACTCAGTGAAACTGGCAGACAGGGGGCGGAAAGCGGGAAGAATTTGGGAATGCGCCGAGCAAGTGTGATGCAGTATCCCACGGAAACCTCATGGCCACGGTGACTCGCGAACTGGGCAGTCGACTTCTTAGTACTATGAAGCTCATGCGGGAGCTGGAGCACCGCATCGAGAACCTCTACCGCCAGGGCAAGATCGTGGGAGGAGTGTTCATCGGGCGGGGGCAGGAGGCGATTTCTGCCGGCAGCGCCATTCAGACCTTGCCGGAAGATGTCGTCTGCCCCAGCCATCGCGACCTCGCCGCTTTTCTCCTTCGCGGCCTGCCACCCTGGATGGTCGTTGCCAATTACCTGGGCCGAAAGGACGGCCCGACACGGGGTCGTGACGGCAACACCCACCTGGGCGCACTTCCGCTGGGCATCATTTCTTTTATCAGCTCGATGGCCGCGATCGTTCCGGTGGCCAACGGAGTCGCCTTTTCCTTTCAGTACCGCAAACAGCCGAACGTCGTGCTGTGCTATTTCGGGGACGGGGCGACGAGCCGGGGCGAGTGGCATGAGGCCATGAACTTCGGGGCCGTCTTCAAGTTGCCCATCGTGTACCTCTGTGTCAACAACCAGTACGCGTACTCGACACCGGTGAGCCGCCAGATGGCGGTCGAGCACATCACCGACCGCGCCCAGGGCTACGGGATTCCCTGCCAGCTGGTGGACGGCAACGATGTTCTCGGCGTCTATGAAGCCGCGCAGAAAGCCATCGCGCGGGCGCGGAAGGGAGAGGGCCCGACGCTGCTGGAGTGCGTAACCTTCCGCATGAGCGGGCACTCGGCCCACGACCAAGCCGAATACGTACCCAAGGAGCTGTTTGAGAAGTGGCAAAAGAAAGATCCGATTCTGCGGTTCGAAAAGCACCTGCTGGAGCACAACGTGCTTTCCCGTCAAGACATTGACGACGTCTACTCCAAAGTGCAAGCCGAAGTGGAATCGGCCGTGACCCGTGCCGAACAGTCTCCGTATCCGGATCCGTCAGGGCTGCTTGAGGGCGTTTACGCGTCAGCAGAATAAATAAAGGATCATTCACCACCGATGACAGAAAGGAAGGGAAGGGGGCGACCAGTTCATGCCAGTGATGACCTATATCGAGGCGATTCGCAAGGGGATCTGGGAGGAAATGGAACGCGATGACCGAGTCTTCATGATTGGCGAAGACATCGGGGCGCACGGCGGCGCCTTCAAGCTCTCAGCCGGCATGCAGGAACACTTTGGTCCCAACCGGATCGTGGACACCCCGCTGGCGGAAAATGCCTTCGTGGGAGCTGCGATTGGCGCCGCGCTCATGGGCCTGCGGCCGATCGTCGAGATGCAGTTTGCCGACTTCATTTCCACCTGCTACGACCTGATCGTCAACTATGCCGCCAAAGCCCGCTACCGCTGGGCCGCCGGGGTTCCCATCGTCATACGCGGACCTTCGGGAGGTGGTGTCCGTGGCGGTCCCTTCCACTCGAACAACCCGGAGATCGCTTTCGTCCATACGCCGGGACTGAAGGTCGTCGTGCCCGCGACTGCCTACGACGCTAAAGGGCTGATCAAGGCGGCGATTCGCGACCCTGATCCGGTGCTGTACTTTGAGCACAAACTGCTGTATCGGCGAATCAAAGAGGATGTGCCGGCGGGGGACTACGTCGTGCCGCTTGGTCAGGCCCGCGTGGCTCGTGCCGGAACCGATATTTCCGTCATCACTTACGGAGCCATGGTGTACGTCGCCTTGGAAGCGGCGGAGAAGCTGGCCCAAGAAGGCGACGGCGTTGATGTGGAAGTAATTGACCTGCGCTGCCTGGTACCGCTCGACAGCGAAGCCGTACTGGCCAGCGTCCGAAAAACCAGCCGCGTGATTTTGCTGCACGAAGATACGCGCACGGCGGGCTTCGCCGGAGAACTCGCCGCCCAGATCGCCTCCGACGCCTTCGATTGCCTGGACGCGCCCGTCCTGCGCGTCACCGCGCCTGATTGCCCCGTTCCCTACAGCCCGCCGCTGGAGGACGCGTTCCTGCCCCACGCCTCCGACGTCATAGCCGCCGTCCGACGCTCGATGGCGTACTAGCGGCTATCTCCATCGTCCCGCGCTCTCCCGCAGATGGGAGGCGACACGTGTGAAGGCAGGTAATCGTTCCACCTCCGCGACGAGTTCACGGACGAACGGGAGAAGCATCGTCTCTTGATTCTATCAATTCGGGCCGGGTGGGCCGGGCGTGGGTTCCGGAATTTGGTGACGCCGCCGCAGCAGGTTTCTGTTTTGTGGTTGCTCCGGCGTTGTAATAGCACAGTTCTCCCGGGACGCACGGCGCAACACTCTCGCGAAGGGCCTGCGCATACGCCTGGATGGCTTCTTCGAGGGCCCCGTTTCGTGTTTTCTCCACGACCGCCCGAACCAGCCTCACACTGACCAGCTTGCGCAAGGAGGACGCTTCGCGGCCGACAATCTTCACTGCGGAAATGCCCATACGGTGGAAGGCGGGGATGGCGCAAAGGCCGCACGGCACCAGCGGCAGCGCGGTCTGCGGCCGGGCCGAGCAGGCGTAATTGGTGAGCCCGTCAATGCGACGATGAAAATCCTGCAGGAGGGTGTTTACCTCCTCCTCTTCTCCCGAAGCCCAGGGTGCGCCGGAAAGCTTGAAAGACTGCGAGTCCATCCGCGCCAGTCCCACGCAAAAGGCACCCACGGAACGGTGGTGGGTCGTGAGGCAGAACCCCTCTTCGAAAATGCAACCGTCGTTCAGGATGAACACCTCGAGTTCGACCTGAGAGCCGATTTCGCCGGCGATGCGCCCGATCTCTGCCAGCGTAAGGCTGCGAGGCAGAATGACACGGCGCACTCCGAGAGACTGGAAGAAACGGACGGCAGCCACATTCAACGACGCGGCGATGGAACTGAGATGCAGAGCGCAGGGCAAGTCCTGTTTCGCCAGTTCCAGGATCAAGGCCGGATCGGAGACGATCAGCCCATCCACGCTGGCTTCCTCGACATAGCGGCGGGCGAGCTCAAGCACCAGTGGCAGTTGGCTGGCGGTATAGGTCTGAGCGTTCAAGGTCACAAACACGGGCACCGAACGGCCGTGAGCCTGTTGGACGACCCGGGCAAGATCCGAGAAGGTGCGCAGGTTCCCGCCAGCCGGGCTGCGGCGGTTCAGCCAGATGGCGCCGCTGTAACGGGCCACCCACTCATCCGCTACCACGCCGCAGTAAAGTTCCTCCGCCCCGCTGGCCAGGAGCATCTCGGTTTCCTCCGGTGAATTCAAGGGTGCCAGAATTTTCATCTTGCGCTCACATGGGCAAGTCCGGCTGGTAGATCACCCGGCTCACCCCTCGGGCCTCTGCTCCCAGCAGGAAGCCCTCGAGCACCTCGGTATCGGGGCAGTAGAAAAAAGTGTTTCCGCGCTGATAAAACGCCGTGCCGTCGGTGGGTAGGGTAGTACCGACGAAGCGGTGCTCCGTAAGGTAGAGCCGACACTCGTGCTGACACCGCTGCATGGGCCGAAATCGCGCACTCTCCTCGAGATGGAGCGCGCCGATCATGCATTGCCGTCCCGTAGTCACGAAACCATAGGGGAAGTAAAACGCCACCTGAAACGGGAGCCGGCGCAGATCCGAGGTCGAGTCTTGAAGCAAGATGTCCAGTTCTACCGTCTCGACACCATAGCGGCGTAGCAGGCGCTGCAGCGATGGCATCTCGAGTCCGTCCGGCTGCATGGAAGCGCGGATGCCCTCCGGGGCATCCGGTGCGTTGTATAAGGGCGTGACGCGCGGATCCCGCATCGTTTTATTCAAGAGGCGTCCACGAACCGGCCGCAACGCGTCAAACTCTTCGTGCAGCACCTGTAATGTGCCCCAGTCGTTGAATACCACTTCCGCGCCGTTGGCCTGAGCGGCGAGCCAGGCAAAAAGAGGCCGGAGTTTATCCAAGCCAGCGTCGGTGACCGGAGGCGTCAGGAAGGTGATCGCCAAGCCGCGCTCCCGAAGCTCGCGGCACACTTTGGAGAAGCTCTCGCGCGCCGGGATCAGGTACTGGCAAAATTCGTTGCCCAGGTAGGCACGTTGCGGGCGAACCGGCCCAGCCACCCGTTGGACCACATCCGCCGCTGCGGCTTGCAAATCGCTCAGCGGAAGTTCAGAGCTTCGGGGCGGGCGCGAAAAAAAGTCGTCGCAGTGTTCCAGGGAGCTTCCGTCCGCAACGTGAATGGCCCACTCCATAAGCGGGTGCCCGTGTGGTCAGTTCCTTTCCGGTCTCGCCTGACTCTGGCCGAACCGACCGATTGTACTCCTACAGAACAGGCCCGGCGCAATTGCTGATTCCAAGTCCCACGGCAGTGACGTCACGAAATGTAGAATCCGAATTAAATTCGAGCGCGGCTAACTGACGAAAGATCGACATCTCGTCAGCGAACGCGTGACGGTGGTTTTACAAGGCGGGGCGAGATAGGTTCTAGTTCTTGCCGCCGTCCAGAAACGGCTAGGGCACCGCTCCCGGCGGCAGAGCGCGCAACTGACTGGAGCTTGGGTCGCCGGGAAGCTCGATGCTGTGTATGCGTTTCAAACTCTGCGCATCGTAAACATTCACGAACGGGCCGGCCGACGACGGCAGGTACACTTTCTTGCCATCGCGCGTGAGGTTAACGACGTAGGTGGTCCCTTCCGTATCGCGCACCTCAGCAATTTTGCGTTGCGTCAGGTCCACTACCACCAGTTGGTTCATGACCAGGTATGCACGCTTGCGGTCGGGTGAGACTACCGAAGAATACAAAGGAATGGGCGGGCCCAGTTCCATGAAGTCCAACTTTCCCGTGTCCACGTCCATGTTGACCAGGCCGAGCACGAGATTGTGCGTAAACGGGTTGGTGGCGAAAGAGGGCATGCTCACGATTCCGCTCTGCTCGTACTGACTAAAGAAGGGAAGAGTGTCCATTGGGCTCTGATCGGGCAGCAGGCCGGTCTGCAGGGGTACCGTTTCCACGACATGCCGCTGCGCCAGATCAATGAAGTAGACATTTCGTCCCCAGGCGATCAGCCGGTTCGGGTCCGCCGGCACGAACAGGCTGACCACGCCGTCGGGCGCGTCCATGATCTTCTTCTTTGCGTGCGTGTTCAGGTCCACGGACCAGATCTCCGGCGGCAGCGCCACATATTCATCGGGAAGTTGCTTGACGGGACGAATATGGGCAAACAGGCGGTCTCCCTTGCGGCTCACTGCCAGGCCGAAAATGTTGATCTTGACGCCCGGCTGCGCCAGATCAATCACTTCTTCCACTTTCCGGTCGGGTACATTCACGACCTCGATCTTGGCGCGGCCATCGGTGGTCAGGAAGACGTGTTTGCCGTCGGGAGAAGGGATGATCTCCTTCGGGGAACGCCCCTTGGTGGGAATCTGGGCGACGATTTCATCGCGGCTCGTATCAATGACCAGGAGCCCGGCGGGGTGAATGCCGAGGACGAAGTAGTCGTGATCCTGGCTCCAGCCTAGGGAGGTGGCCAGCAGCAGGAGGCCCAGCGCGATTGCAAGATGCGCGCGAGGACTGAGCCGAAGGCGCGGGCTTCGAAGAATGACGCGTGTGGTCCAAAACATGATCGCCCACCGGCCTTTCATTGGTTGTCCGTCGGCACCAGATCCAGTTTGCGCCAGTCCCGCGACGCCGAGGCGCACTTGTCCGACCATTCCAGGAAGCTCGTCAGCTGATCAGGTAACTGGGCCGGCCACCAGCACTCGTCGTAGCAGCCGTAGAGATCGGATTCCATGGGCTGGCACAGGCCCGTCATCTGGCCGGAACTGTCGGTCTCCCACCCGGGATCGAAGATGAGCGCGCAGCCCAATGGGAGTTGGGGCGCCTGCTGTAGCGCCCGCACGTCGGGCTTGCTCTCCGCCCGGGAGCCGCTGTCGGCTTGCTGGTGTGCCGCCGCCTCGATCTTTCTGGCTTTCTTATTGAGTGGCTTCAAGTGTTTCATATGAAATTTGCTCCGTGTTACGGTATTAGTGGGTCTCTCATCTTGGGGATGCTCACCAGCAGGTAGGCACGTGCCTTCATCGCTTTGGCGTCATCCCCCGGTTTGTATTCGGCAGTTACATAGACGTCGCCAATGTTATCGGCACTGCGGTAACGTTTCGGATTCGGTCCCTCGGTCGCGGGAGTAAATAATCCGTTCTGATCGATGGAGCCGACAAACTCCCGATCCTTGTCGTCGTAGGCGTTGTAAAACTCTTCGATTGCCCAGTTCGGCTTGACGACGCCTATCTCGAGATCGTCGTCGTTGCCGGGAACGCCATCCGGACCGCGGTTGTACGCGTGCGCTTCAAACTGGACGTACTGCTTCGAATAGTGAAGCCCGCCCGTTCGCGCCATTATCCGATCCGGCAGCACGCGAATGTAGTCCACCTTGTCGTACACGCAGAGCAAATCCTTGGCTGTGGCCGGGCCCACTTGTACCACCCGTCGGCCATTTTTCGCATCCGCCGCGACCGTGGCCTCCATCGTAATCCGATCGGTTGTGGCGGCGGTGATCTTCTCGATCTTCAGGCCATCGCCCAGGCTCAGATCGCCGGGTTTCACGTTGGCCGGAAGGTCGGCCCCGTAGATGCGCAGCTCGATGTTCTTGGCGCCAGACTGTACGGCCTTCGGAAACACGGCGACGAGGCGGGGCTGCCCGTCCCGGCGGTGGAGAGTTTCCTCGCCTGCGATTCCCTGCCGTTCGGCGCCCAGCCATCGGCCGCGCAGCGTCGCGCCGTCGGCGGAAAGATGATAGATTTCCCGTCCCTTTGCCCCATCCTTCCACTGGGCATTGCCTCTCCAGGAAACCGCTCCATACCATTGTCCGGTACCGGTGCGCGTCGTGCTGGTGCCGTCGGCGAACTCCAGAGCAGCCTGAGTCTGCCGCGAGCCGTCGGCCGCCACGCTCATCTTGATCTGTCCCACGTAATCGCCCTTGCCCGCCTGATACCCTCGAACAACCCAAGCGGCTTCGCCGGGAGCAGTCTGGTTCTTTTCCCGCTGCCATTCCGGAGTTTCCAGCGGGAACTGCTGGGCCAGGTAGGCGAGCGCTTCATCGCACGTTGCCATCCAATCCATGTAGCGATGTTGATAAACGATGGTGGGGATGATGGCCAGCAGGAAGCTTTTCAGCTTGAGCCATTCCTCTTTGGTCCGACGCTGGGCTGCAATCCTAGCGTAGCTGTGGCAGGTCCCGCAGGCCGTCCGGACCGCTTCGTTGGGAATCTGCTCCTGTTCTCCGCGTTGCTCCAGTTCGCGTTGCTCCAGGGCATAGCTAATCTTGTCCACCTCCGAAGCGGTCAGGCCTTGCTGATCCCCCAGGTACTGCACGATGGCCCGCGCTTCCGCCGGAGTCAGGCGGACCTTGTGCAGTTGCACCATGCGCCGCACGGTTTCCTCCCAACCCTCCGGTGTCTTGCGCTGGTAGGAGATGCGGCTCATGCGCTGCTGGGAATCCAGGGTGTGACAGCCGCCACACTTGTCTTGCACAAGTTGGCTCTTTACGGGGATGCCCTCAGCCCACAGCATTGCGCCGAGAGCGGCAGTCGTCAGCGTTATCATCAGGAGTCGCATGTTTGATCGTCCGCCTTGAGCGAAAATAAGCAGTTTTTCAGTTCGGCAGGCTCACCCACACGCTCTTCACTTGCGTGTAACTCTCGAGCGCGTGCACGCCCAGTTCGCGGCCGAATCCGCTCATCTTATAGCCGCCGAAAGGCGAGAGACTGCTGATCACGTTGTAGGTGTTCACCCAGACCGTTCCGGCTTTGAGCTTGCGAGCCATGGCATGGGCTCTGCCAACATCACGCGTCCACACCGCCGCCGCCAGCCCATAAAAGGTGTTGTTGGCGCGGGGCACAACTTCGTCCATGTCTTTGAACCGGATGACCGAAAGCACCGGTCCAAAGATCTCCTCGCGCGCGATCTTCATGGAGTCGTTAACCCCGTCAAAGATGGTCGGATTGACGAAGTAGCCGCGCTTGGTGGGCTGGTCGCCTCCCGTTCGCAGCGTGGCTCCCTCGGCTTTGCCGGTCTTGATATAGCTCAGCACCTTGTTCAGGTGGTCCTCGGAAATCAAGGCCCCGATCTGGGTCGAAGGATCCATGGGGTCACCGACTTTCATCTTGCCGGCCTGTCCCACCAGTTTGTCCATGAACTGGTCGTACACCGACTCCTGCAAGAACAGGCGCGATCCAGCACAGCAGACTTCACCCTGGTTCCAGAAGATGCCCATTAAGGAACCGGCGACGGCCGCGTCCAGGTCGGCGTCGGCGAAGACGATGTTGGGCGACTTGCCGCCCAGTTCGAGCGAGACCCGCTTCAGCGTCCCGGCCGCCTCGCGCATGATGGTTTGGCCGGTGATGTACTCGCCGGTGAAGGCGATCTTGTCCACGTCCGGATGGGTCACCAGAGCGGCTCCGGCGGTGGGCCCAAATCCCGGCAGCACGTTCACAACACCAGCAGGGATGCCCGCTTCCAGGCAGAGCTCGCCTAACCGCAACGCGGTTAGAGGTGTTTGTTCCGCGGGCTTCAGCACCACGGTGTTTCCGGTGGCCAGCGCCGCACCCAGTTTCCAGGCGGCCAGCAGCATGGGGAAGTTCCAGGCCACGATCAGGCCAACGACGCCGAGCGGTTCCCGCAGCGTGTAGTTGAGAAACGGCCCGGGGACAGGAATGGTTTCTCCGTGCACCTTGTTGGCCCAGCCGGCATAATATTCGATGCAGTCGGCGACCAGGGGAATGTCAATATTGCGCGCGTCGGAGATGGGTTTGCCGTTGTCCATCGTTTCCAGCTCGGCCAGATCATCGCGATGTTCCATGATCAGGTCGGCGAGCTTTGAGATGACCTTGCCCCGGTCGGTGGCGCTCATCTTGCTCCACGGCCCGTCCTCGAAAGCCTTGCGCGCTGCTTTGACCGCGAGATCCACGTCGGCCTTGTCGGCCTCGGCAACGGACGTGATGACTTCGCCGGTCGCAGGATTGAGGGTATCGAAACGCTTGCCCGAAACAGCCTCGCGCCATTGGCCGTCAATAAGAAGCTGGGTCGGACCGCTGTAGGTGGCGATGGGTCTGATTGCGGTTGCCATTGGTACCTCCTATTTGGATTCTGCGAGTATAGAACTTGCGCTCCGCTACGGAAACAATCTCCGTCTCCATCACCAGGAGATCTTCAATCCAAACTGAAGCTCCCGCGGAGAATAGGCCTGGGTTGACTTGCCAAAGGTGGAGAAGACTGGATTCGGGATCAGGCCGGCGACCCCCAAGTCCCCGTCCGGCAAGTACAGGTTGACCCGGTTGAAGGTGTTGAAAGCCTCCGCCCGGAACTGGATTTTTCCCTGCTCTCCGAGGAGCCGCGCTTTGAAGTTGCGTACCAGGGAGAGGTCTGCGCCCTCATAGTTGGGACCACAGAATGTGTTGCGCCCCAGGGTCCCGTTGGTATTCGGCGCCGGTGTGGGGAAAGCCGAGGGCTGAAACAGTCCATTCACGTAAGCGTGCGGCGACTTGCAGCCGACGCTATTGCCAAAGGCCGGCGTGTCGGGGCGATCATAGGCGTTGCCGGTGGGAGGCGCTTGCGCTGCCCCACCGCCGTCTCCGTTGTAATCGAGGACCGAGTTAAAAACGGTGAAAGGCCGGCCGGATTCGTAAGAAAAAATTGTGTTGATCTGCCAGCCGCCGGCCAGGGCGCGAACGACCGGACCATGCTTGGACATCTGGCCGACTTCCCAGACCCCGTTGGCGGTCAGGCGATGGCGGATGTCGAAGCTGGAACGTCCATAGTCCAAGCGGGGTTTCGAAGCATCCATGGTGCCGTTGTAGCCGGTCCCCGCGCCAATGAAGTCCCCGGCATTGGCGTCGTCCTGGATGTCGAGCACCTTGCCGTAGGTATAGCTGGTTTGCAGGAGGTAGCCGTGGCTGAACTGTTTCTTCAACTGCACCGAACCGCCGTTGTAGTTGGAAGACCCGGTCGTGGTGAGGTAATCCAAGGTTGACAGATTCGGTTCTGCCAAAAGACAGTTCGGAGCATTTCCTAAAATGCACGGCACAGCGGGCGGGAGCCCGCCGGTCACGCGGTTGGGATTATTCGTAAAACTGAGGCGGTGTCCCTGGTTTCCGGAGTAACTTAACTCGAGCATCCAGCTACTGGCCAGTTCGTACTGCAGAGTGAGGTGCCACTGCTCGACGTAGGGAGTTTTCAAGTGCTGGTCAATGGCCATCACTTCCGCGGAAAGGCAGCCGTTTGGCCGGGTTGGATCCAGCATGCCACTCGCGTTAAGCCCTCCCCCATAAGGCACCCCTCCGACGGCCGGAGGAAGTACGGGAGGATTTTGGAAAACATTCGCGACCGTGTAATCGGGCATGGGGCAATTTGTCAGTCCGGGCACGGCCAAGGCGAAAGCGCTATAGGGAGGAGTGAAGCGGGCGGGCTCGCTTAGGAGGTCGTTGTGGAGGCGGTCATAGTTGATCGCCCAGGCGCCACGCACGGAGAACTTCCCGTTGCCCATTGGGTCCCAGGCCAGTCCCAGGAGAGGGGCATAATTCCGATAATTCGGTTGGTAGAGCTGGCCCTGCTTGCCGAGTGTAGCGCCGGCCAGTTGCTCCTGGAGCGTGTTTCCCGATCCTAAGGTCATGCCCGCCTGTTTGCCGTCGGTTTCCTGGATTACTCCAAAGTACTCCCACCGCAGTCCAGCGTTGATGGTCAGGTTCTTGCGAGGCTTCCAGTCATCCTGGAAGAACCAGGCAAAGTCACGCCGGCGGAAGTGGCGCTGATCGTTAGGACTCGACATGATGCTGAGCCCTGTTGTGGGATCGATTTGCGCTTCGTAAGCGAAAGGGCTATCTGTGACGAAGGCTGCCAGGTTTGTGAAAACGTAGGCACCGCGCCCGGCGGCATCAAACGTGCTGGCCTCCAGATCATGGTTGTATTCCACGCCCATCTTTATGCCGTGCCGTCCACGGGTGACTAAGAAGTTGTCCTTGAAGTTGAAAGCGTTATTGGTAAAGTCAATGGGGACAAACCAGTCGGAACCGAAACCCAGGGTCAAGTCGTTGAGGAAGAAATTGGGAACGTTGCTGGGGAAGGCATTGGTAGAAGCTCGATTGCGCAGGTAGCCGAAGCGGAAATCGTTCAAAAGGTTTTGGCCAAAAAGGTGGGTGTAGCCGACGGCCAGGTTGCCAATGAAACCATCGCCCGGACGCCGGAAGCCGCGCATGATGCGTCCTAATCCCCCGTAGGTGGTAAGTTCGCCGGCGCCGTTGCTTCGGGGATAGTCTCCTACCCAACGCACGAAAACTTTGTCGTTGACACGAAAATCATGGTCGATTTTCGCGTCGTACTGGTCGGTCGTGTTGTGATTGATGGCTTGGCCGGCTCCGATGCCGATATCGGGAACGCCTCCAGGCTGGATGCCCACGTTCACGCCCGTGCCCGGCAGGATGTACGAAGGGCCGGGAAAGTTCTGGAACAAGTAGTTGGCAACGCTGTTGGGAAAATTGGCGGCCACATAGCTCCGCAGTTGCGGCGTTTCCACCTGCACATCGCGAGTGGTCCCGCGTGCCTCACGGAAGCCTTCGTAGGCTAGGAACCAGAATGTTTTGTCCTTGCGGATGGGGCCGCCCACAGTAAATCCGAACTGGTTTTGGTTAACCACGGAAGGCGTGGCGAGGTCGAAATAATTGCGGGCATTGAGCGCCGTATTGCGGGCAAACTCCCACATTGAACCGTGGATGTTGTTAGTGCCGGACTTGGTGGCCACGTTGATGTCCGCCCCGAAATTCCGTCCGAACTCGCGGGGGAAATCGTTGGTGGAAACCTGGAACTCCTGGACCGCGTCGAGGATGGGCGCAACCGCGGGAATTCCACCGAGCCCATTATCGTTGTTGGGCACGCCGTCCAGCATGAAATTGGCGGAGCGAATGTTCTTCCCGTACGAGATGAAACCCATGTCATAGACCGAGTTGTTGTAGTAGGTGGGCATGAGAATACGGGTGGGCGCTGTGCCCGGCTCCAGCACCGGCAACTGGTAAATGTTGCGGTTCACCAGCGGCAGCTCCTCGACCTGCTTCTCCTCGACGATATTCGTCGTGCTCGCCTCCTCGGTATTGACGAGCACCGGCCTGTCTTCAACTTCGACCGTCTCTTTCACCATGCCCACGCTTAGCGTCAGATCCACGCGCGAGGCTTCTCCCACGTGCAGCGTCACGTTGCTGGTGACGGTCGTCTTGAACCCCGCTTTTTCCGCGCGGACTTCATAGATCGCGGCCGCCAGGTCGGAGATGCGATACAGGCCGTCAGCGGTGGTGACATCGGACCGGGTCTGGTTGGTGGCGAGGTTGCGCAGGGTCACGGTGGCGCCCTCGATGGAGGCGCCTCCCTGGTCCCGCACGCCGCCCACCAGCGTGGCGCTGGTCAGTTGGGCGTAGCTGGCGCCGGTGAAGACGAGAACGGCGATGATTAGCCCAGCACAAAAACGGCGGCAATCAGAGCGCAGTTGCGGTTTCATCCCCTGCTCCTCTCCCGGAAACGATGCTATGAGTCCGGTTTAATTTCTTTGCCTATCCAAGAGAGGCGGGCTGAGCGACCGCGGTCCGCGCTGCTTCGCACGGAAAACTCGCGCTGCGGCCGTCCCCGCTATCTATTACATTTTCTTCACGCCAGCGTGATCGGGCGTAATGCTATAATCGTTTCCCGCTGTTGTCAAGGTCATTTATCACGGTCCATACGGCTTGGAATTTGTGGTAAAGTTGCCGGCCAGTTCGTGATTCTTGTGACAGCGCGCGCACGAACGCAGCCATGAACGCACGTAGAGCCATCTTCGAAATCTACCTTGACTACGTGCAGTACTACGGCGGCTCCATCCGCTTGCGGAGCCTGCTCGCTCTGGGCCAAGAACTGGGACTGACCACGACCGCGCTGCGCGCCGCCCTGTGCCGGCTCTGCCGCCAGGGATGGCTGCAGGCTTCGTCTCGGCGAAAACAGAGCTTTTATGCGTTGACGGAAATGGGCCTGGAACGCGTCGAAGAAGCGGCGCCCAGAATTTTTTCTCCCCATGTGGAAAAGTGGGACGGCCAATGGACGATGCTGACCTACTCTCTGCCGGAGAAGCTTCGCCCCCATCGCGACCGGCTGCGGCGTGAGTTGACTTGGTTGGGCTTCGGTCCGCTTCTGCCTTCGGTCTGGATTAGTCCGCGTCCCGTCGTCGAATTGACTCTGCGCCACCTGGGTCAGCGCCAGTTAGACGGTTTCGTGCATTTATTCCGAGCTCGCCACGTGAATTCTCTGGCTTATGACGAACTGGCGGAAAAGTGCTGGAACCTGAAAACCGTGCAGAAGCAGTACGTGAAGTTCACCCGGCACTGGGAGCCGGAGTGGCAGAAGTTTCAGGCCCGTTTCAACGCCGGCGATCCGCCGAACGAGAGCGTCTGCTTCGCTAGCAAGATGCGCCTGCTACACGAATACGGGAAGTTTTTGCACATTGATCCCGGCTTGCCCTCTGAACTTTTGCCGGCGGGCTGGCCCGGGACAACCGCCTGGCGAGTGTTCCGTGAATGTCACCTCCTGCTGGCGGAAAGGGCACTGAACTTTTTCGACCGGCACTTCGAGGGACCGCCGGAGACGCAACCGCAGCAGAACGAAGGCCGCCAGAAAGCTCTGCACAACGTGTATGAAAGCTCTGCACAACGTGTATGAAAGCTCTGCACAACGTGTATGGAACTGGCGCAACTTACCCTATGGAGGCTAGCGACGTGCAACTCGAGACCATGCGCTGTGAAGTCAAAGGCCCGGTCGCTCATGTCACCTTGAACCGCCCGGATGTCTTGAACGCGATGAACGTGCAATGGGCCCATGATTTTCTGGCCATCGCGGAAAACCTGCAACGGAATGTGCAAGTGACACTCGTGGTCATCCGCGGCGGCGGCCGCGCGTTTTCCAGCGGCATTGACCTGAAGGTACTTTCCCGCCGCGAGTTCTCAATGGAGTGGTTCCGGGTTTACGAACGGGGTCTGCGGGCCATGGAGACCATGGATAAGGTGGTCATCTCCGCCATCCACGGCTATTGCATCGGCGGCGGACTGCAGGTCGCCCTGGCCAGTGACATCCGGATTGTCGCCGAGGGCACAAAGTTCGGACTCACCGCCGTCAAAGAGTGCCTGGTTCCCGGCATGGGAACCTACCGTCTGGCCCGCTTCATCGGCCCGGGACGCGCCAAGCGCATTATCCTTTCCGGAGAGTTCATTGATGCCCAGGAAGCGAATGCCATGGGATTGATTGATTACCTGGTGCCGCAAGCGGACTTCGACAAGCGCGTGGCGGAAATCACCCAGGTCTATCTGAATGCCGCGTCCGAGGGACAGCGTCAGGCCAAACGCTTGGTGAACTTGGCCTTCGACCTGGAGTGGGCTGAGTTTCTCGAGAAATACATCGAGGCCCAGGCCGCGGCCTTGGCCTCAGAACAACATGAGGAGGCGATGGCAGCATTTCGCGAAAAGCGCGAGCCACGATTTTGAGGGGGAGAAGTCCGGAAAACACGGGAATCGAAGGCCTAGCGGGAAACCAGACAAGGTGTGCCGGCCGCCGCGTGTTCCAATCACGCGTTCGCCAAGCCGAATCCCGCCTCCAGCGCTCGCCGGTTGATTTCCTGCGTCCCTTCGTGGCCTTGCTCGTCGCACCAGAGCAACGCTGGACGCGCCGCGTCGCGCGCGTGCCGGTCCACAACGTCGGTTGCGAAGTTGAAGCGCTCCGGCAAATTCCAGCGGAAGTTGTTGTACAGCTCAAGGTATGGGTCGCTCACATGGCCTCACGCAGTTTCGATCTTTGCCGCGGCCTCCAATCCCAGTTCTTCCGTGGACACCTGCCGCATCTTGAATTTCTGGATCTTCCCGGTGACTGTCATCGGGAACGAATCCACGACTTTCACGCACCGGGGAATCTTGTAGGCCGCGATCTTGCCCTCGCAGTACTTGCGGATGTCCTCCGGGGAGAGTTTTGCGCTGGCTTCCAGCTTTACCCACGCCACAACCTGCTCGCCATATTTCCCGTCGGGCACGCCGATCACCTGCACGTCGCTGACGCCGGGACAAGTGTACAGAAACTCTTCGATCTCGCGCGGGTAGATGTTCTCGCCACCGCGGATGATCACATCCTTGGCCCGGCCCGTGATCTTGCAGTAGCCATTGACGTCCATGGTGGCGAGGTCGCCGCTGTGCAGCCAGCCGCCGCGATCAATAGCCTTCTGGGTCGCTTCCAGGTTCTTGTAGTATCCCTTCATCACCAAATATCCACGCGTGCACAGCTCGCCCGGAGTCCCGCGGGGCACGATCTCCCCGCTGATGACGTCCACGATCTTGACTTCCGTATGCGGTAGGGGCTTGCCTACGGTGGTCACGCGCAGCTCCAGCGGGTCGTCCACCGTGGTTTGCGTGATCACCGGAGAAGACTCCGTCAACCCGTAGGCAATGGTCATTTCTTTCAGGTGCATCAACTGCACCACGCGCTTCATCACCTCAATGGGACAGGGTGAACCGGCCATGATGCCCGTGCGCAGCGTGCTCAGGTCGAAGCGCGCAAACTGCGGATGGTCCAGTTCGGCAATGAACATGGTGGGCACGCCGTGCAGCGCGGTACAGCGTTCGGCCTCGACCGCCGCAAGCGTCGCGAGCGGATCGAAGAAGGCCGCAGGAATGACCATGGTGGCGCCACTCACCACGCAACCCATATTGCCCAACACCATGCCGAAGCAGTGGTAGAAAGGCACGGGGATGCACAGCCGGTCCCGGTGGGTGAGCTTCATGGCTGCGGCGATCAGCAGCCCGTTGTTGACGATATTGTGATGGCTGAGCGTGGCGCCTTTTGGGAATCCTGTGGTGCCGGATGTGTACTGGATGCTGATGGGATCGTCGAATGACAGCGAGGCCTCGCGCTGCCGCAGTTCCTCCTCCGGCACGCTGCGGCCCATTTCGCGCAGCTCGTCCCAAGCGAACATCCCAACCTGCCTACCCTCCCCGATAAAAACAAGGTTCTTGAGATGGGGCAAAGGGGCCGAGCGCAGTTCGCCCGGTCTGGCTGTCGCCAGCTCCGGACAGAGACCATGCACGATAGCAACGTAGTCAGCATCGCGGAACCCCTGGCTCATGAGGAGGGTGCTGCACTCGGACTGGCGTAACACGTACTCCAGTTCGAAAGCGCGGTTGGCAGGGTTGATGTTGACGAGAATGGCGCCAATCTTGGCGGCGGCAAACTGCGTGACCACCCATTCGGCACAGTTCGTCGTCCAGATCCCGATCCGGTCTTCCTTCTGAATGCCCAGCTGCAGCAGGCCTCGCGCCAACAGTTCCACTTCTTCCAGGAACTGCCGATAGGTATAGCGACGCATTTGGTGCCGGACCACCAGTGCGTCCCGATCGGGATAGGAGCGGGCGGAAACATCGAGCACCTCTCCGATCGAACGGCCGAGCAGCGGGATGTCTCCCGTGCCGTGGGCGTAGCTGCGTTCTCTGGTCACTTCCGCCATGCATCTCTCCCATCTTCAGCCTTGCTTCAGGCTTCGAAATGAGCGGCTGCTTCTTCCATGGGCGTTGCTTGCGCAATCAAAAATTCTACGATTTCTTCGTGCCGTGCCTGCGGCTTCTCTTCCAGGATCCGAGCCACGCGGGCAGTGATGTGGGCAGCGGCAAAACTGTGCCCTTGTAAGTTGAAGCTTTGCGGGCGTCCTGGCAGCGGGCATGGACTGGGATGGGCGCGGAACGGCACGGCCTCGTCAGGGCAATAGAAGTGCTCGTCCCAGGCACACCGCTGGTCTCCCGCGACTGCGATCACGTTGGCGAAACTGGCCGGGAACCACTCTCGCTCCTCGTCCCCCGCAGCCGCCACCAGAACCATGCCGCGCCCGATGGCTTCATTACAGGCGTCCTGCAATACCTCCCGGTGCTCCGCCCGCTCCGTTCCCAGGCTGATGTTCACCGCGTGCATACCGTGCTCGAGCGCCCAGCGAATCGCCGCCGCCACGACTGCAGCCTGTGTCCGCAATTCCCGGTCAAAAACTCTCACGGCGTACAGTTCAACTTCTGGCGCCTTGGCGCGGATCACGCCGGCAACGGCCGTCCCGTGACCCAGCAGGTCGCGAAAATCCGGATCGAACTCCAGGCTGCCATCTCCGTGCCGGCGGACGTGAACCCCGCCTGCGACCTCGCGCACGTGCGAGTGAAGGGCGTTGATCCCGCTGTCCAGGACTGCAACTCGCACGCCCTGGCCGCCCTTGTTCGGCGGGCCAATTCCGGCTGACCGGTCCCGATGGTTCACGACGCCACCGCCTCCACGCCGGGAACGGTTTGTCGCACGCGAGCCGCGCGCTGTAGCGCCTGGTACAAACCCTCCACCTCCGCCAAGCGCTCGTGCGTTCCTACCTGCACGACTTCGCCTCGATCAAGCACTAGGATCTCATCGGCATCTCGCACCGAAGACAACCGGTGGGTGATGACCAGCGTCGTGCGTCCCTTGAGACACTCCTCCAGCGCCAGCCAGATCCGCGATTCTGTCAGCACATCTAAAGTGGCGGTGGCCTCGTCGAAGATCCATAATCTGGCGTCCCGCAGCACCGCCCGCGCAATCGCGATCCGCTGGCGCTGGCCGGTCGAGAGCTTAAGGCCACGTTCCCCGACCACCGTCTCCATGCCATGGGGGGTGGAAAGAATAAATTCTTCCAGGTCTGCCTTGCGTGCCGCTTCCCACACCTGCTCGCGGGTGGCACCCCAGTGGGCGTAGCGGATGTTCTCCTCGATGCTGGTGTGGAACAGAAAGGGCTCGGAACTGACCACCGCAATTTGCCCCCGCAACGAACGCACCTGCAGATCGCGCAGGTCATGTCCGTCGAAATACACCGCTCCTTGCTGCGGATCGTAGAAGCGCAACAGCAGGTCCACGAGCGTGGATTTGCCCGCTCCGCTCGGCCCGACGATTGCCAGGCGGCATCCCGGCGACAGGTTGAAACTGACTCCACGCACCACCGGGATTCCCGGCCGGTAGGCAAAGGTGACGTCGCGGAACTCCACCGCGCCCCTCGTGGCGCCCAGCGATACCGCGCCCTCCCGCTCCCGCACTTCCGGCGCAAGATCGAGAAACTCAAAAACACGATCCAGCGAAACCCGGGCGCGCTGCAGGCTAAGGTAGAGTCCAATCACGTTTTGCAGCGGGCTCAGCAGGCGTGCCTGGTAGGCAGCGAACGCCACCAGCGCTCCCAGGCTCATGCTCCCAACGATCACCTGGTGGCCCCCATAGAGCAACAGAACCAGCGTGCTCAAGCTCATAAATATGGTGGGCAGCCCGCCGGCATACGCGGAGACCACCTGGTACCGCAGCACGCTCGCGATGTACCCCTGGTTTTTCTGTGTCAGCTTCTCCGCCTCGGCATCCTCCGCGCCCACGGTAGTGATCCACTTCATGCCATGCAGCGATTCCAGCACTGTACTGCTCAAATCGGCATTGTGCTCCCGCACCACGCGCGCCTGCTGTGCGATCCGCCGCCGGTACGGCACCAGTACCCAAAAACTGAAAGGCACCAGCACAAAGCCCAGAAGGAACAGTTTCCAGTTGAGATAGACCAGCACCATAACCGCGACCAGCAGGGTCAGGACACTCAGCGCCAGACTGAACAAGGCATCGGTCGCGACCAACTGGATCTCCGCGACGTCGCTGTTCAGTCGGGAAACAATCTCGCCCGTCCGGGTTTGGGCATAGAAGCGCGGCGACAGTGTTTGCAGGTGGCGAAAGACAAATACCCGCATCTCCATCAGGATGCGGGATGAAACCGCAGTGTACAGGTAGCGGGTGACGGCGCCGGTGACGAAACTCAGCACCACCAGCGCAGCCAGCACCAGCGTCGCGACCAGCAGCAGGTGCGGCTTCCGCCCCACCAGCACATCGTCAATCAGGAACTTGGCGCCGAGCGGGTACACCAGGCCGAGCAAAGTGGAGAGCAGGGTCAGACCGAAAACCAGCGCAAGCTTGCCGGCGTGTGGACGTACGAAAGGGAAGACCCGGCGCAACTGTCCCAGCCCTGCAACCGGCGCGCCCGCACCGTTCCGGTCGCTCCCTTCCTGCCTAGACTCGGTGCTCATCATGGCCCGTCATCGAACTGCATCCTGGGGTACGACGCGCAGCGCGGTTACGCTACCGTCCCCGGAGAGTTCTATTTTCTTGATCTGCTTCAGGGTCTGCGTGTCGTAGATGTCCATAAAAGGTCCGGCCCCGGAGACGTACAGCTTCCTCCCATCGCGGGAGATGTTAGTTACATATTTCGTCTGATCCAAGTCAACGACATTCGTCACACGGCGGCTCTCCAGATCCACGGCCACTAGCTGGTTCATGACCGCATAAGCCCGTTTGCGATCCGGAGACACCACGGCAGAATACAGCGGAACGGCTGGTCCCAGATCGACCAGGTCAGTCTTGCCCGTTTCCACATCAATGTTCACCAGCCCCATCAAGCTTTTCCCGTTCAGGGGATTCGTCGTGTAGTAGGGGATGGAAAAAATTCCGCTTTGCTCGTACTGGGTAAACAGCGGAAGGCTGTTGAGCGGGCCATGGGAAGGGTCCGGTGTAATCAGAGGAAACTGATCGATAATCCGGCCCTGCGCGATATCAATAAAATAAAGATCGCGCCCCCAGCCCAGCAGTCGCTTTCCGTCCCCCAGTGCGATCAGCGAGGCAACTCCTTCGGGCACCTCCGCAATCTTGCGCGACTTGCGGGTACTCAAGTCGTAGGCTAGGATCTGCGGCGGCTCCGCCTGGTATTCGTCTGCCAGCAATCGCACCGGCTTGACGTGCACATACAGCACCTTGTCGTCTGTGCTCAAGGCCGTGCCGTAAATCACGAACTTGTATCCGGGAGGAGCCAGTCGGATGACGTCTTCCGCCTTGCGGTTGACGAGGTCCACGATTTCGATCTGGCTGCGTCCCTCGGTAGTGACATAAAGATGCCTGCCGTCCCGGGAACAGTCGATTTCCTTTGGAGCGCGTCCGCGCAGGGAAATCTCGCCAACCACTTCATCACGGCTGGTATCCAACACGATCAGCGCATGCGGATGGATGCCCATCACCATGTACTCGTGTCTGGCCGCCTGCGCCCACAACGGCGCGGCCGCCGGCAGAAACAACAAGCCGATCGCCAGCAGGCAAAACCAGCCCGTCTTTGACTGCCACCGTATTCTCCGAGTTTCAACATCGCCAATCAGAATTCGCATTATTGCCCTCATCTCTGTCTCTCAATCACTTTTTCAAAGAAAGCGGGATTCCTTTCCATGATTTCTCCGTAGCATTCCAGACCCGAATCAATCCAGGTGCGGATCCATTCGCAGTAGTGCGGATTGCCGTGGTAGAGGTCGCCGTACCGGGTGTGCGCTTCGTGATGACAACCGCCCGAGCAGATGTGTCGCACCCAGCAGGTCTGGCAGGGCGCCTTATGGCTCAGATGAGCGCTTTCCAGAAACTCTGCCTGCTTCTCCACATCCAGCCCGTCGTACACGGAACCCAGGCGGTGTTCCGGCGATTCCAGGAAGCGATGACATAAATAAAGATCGCCCTTGGCGCCCACGCCCAGCAAACCCAGTCCGGCTCCGCAGGGATAAGTCTTCACGATCCCGGCGTGCAACTCGGAAAGCAAATTGGAAAGGTTGGAGAACCCGAGATACTCGTTCCTGGCCGCCTTCTCCACATACAGCCGGGAGAGCTGCCGAAACGCGCCCATGATCTCCCACAGTTCTTCCGCGGTCAGGGCGTAGTCGTCGCGGTCGGCGGAAGTCACCGGCGCGAAACCAACTTCGTGGAAGCCCATCTCCTTCAAGTGCCAGAAGCACTCCTCCACGGCCGTAACGCCGTGCGTCAGTGTGGCGCGGGCCGCTACGCGGCGCGTCTTGTGGTTGCGCAGCAAGTTGAGCACCCGGGGATGGATCATGTCGTAGGAGCCGAGTCCGCTTTTATACGTGCGCCGCAGATCATGATACTTCTTCGGCCCGTCGATGCTGACGGCGACTCCGATCTCGCGATCGCTCAGGAATTCGATCACTTCCGGCGTCAGGTAGGTGGCGTTCGTGGTCATGCTGAATTCCACTCGCTTGCCCGCCTTGCGTCCTGCCTCGTTCGCATAAACCACCAGGCGGCGGATCAGCGCCAGATTCATCAAAGGTTCTCCGCCGAAAAACACCAGCGTCACGCTGTCGCTGTCTCCGGAGTTTTGCAGAAGAAAATCGACGCTGCGGCGCGCCGTCGCTTCGTCCATCATCTGGCGCGGCACTCCGTAGTCGCCTTGCGCCGCGAAGCAGTAACTGCATCCCAGGTTGCAGTCGTTCGCCACATTGAGCACGAGGCTCTTCTGGGGGAAGGGCAATGACGGGAGCTTCGGCGGCGTGGAACTGGCCGCGTCTTCCCGCACACCACGAAGCCGGATCGCACCCATCCGGCCGAGTTCCGACAAGCCCCCCCGGATCTCTTCGCGGGAATGTTCGCGTTCGAATGCGGAATACAACTTGGGGAAGGCGACGGGAGGGTTTCCGGTCGCTTGCTCGCCTGCGGTCGCAAGCGGTGGACCTTCCATTCCGCTGCGGAGGAACTTCAGGATCGTTGCTCCCAGTTCGTCCACGGCAAAGATGCCCATGGTCGCAACCACCATCACGTACTCGCGGCCGCTGACCGAAAATTGCCGGACTTCGCCGAGCTGTACACTGGGTTCGGTGACCGCTTCCTCTTGCGACCGCGCTGGCTGCGCGGCCGGGGGGTGAACGCCCGCTTGCGGCATCAGCCGCGAAAGCGGGAAGAAATTCTGTGCGCTACCATCCTGGAACGTTCCCATGGTCGCCACCTGCACGATCTATGCAAACTCCCGCTGGGCCAAGGCGAATCCCAGTATTACCCGCACGCAAGAATCGCCTGTCCCATGTCGGGTGCTCGCAAGTGTAGCCGCGACCGGACGAATTGTCACCACCAGAAGTCGGGTTCCGGGTGTAAAATTCCTGGCCCCGCTACGGCGCCGTGAGGCCCCGGCTACGGGTTCCTCAGGAACCCGCACACAAGAAGCACGCTCGTCGCTGCACCGGGAAGAGAGACCGTAAGAAGGAGGCCATCACGGCAACACAGACTGTGTGGACGCCCGCTACATACACAGAGTGAAATTCGAACGCGAGGGAACTCTGGCGGTGGTCACGCTCAAACGTCCCAGCCGGCGCAACGCGCTCTACCTCGATCTCATGTACGAGTTGACGGACTGTCTCTCAGCGATCGGCCGCGATCGGGAGATTCATGCCGTCATCCTAGCCGCTGCGGGAAGCGTCTTCTGCTCGGGACACGACCGCTGGATGCCTTGGAAGCGGTGTCCCTACCCAAGACGCACCAGAAGCGCCGCAAGACGCGCACGCCGGCAGGTCAGCGGGGAGACGCTGCACTGACCGGCACCGGGACTCTCTTATGTCCGGAGAGTTCTTCCCCGGTCTGCAGGATGTCGTCGCGGGCGTAGTCGTCGAAGAAGGCCCAATCCCCCTGTCTCGATCGGATGCCGGGAAGGACTGCCTCCACTAACGCGTTGCCGGATTTCCCATCGGCCTGGGCCCGGCTGACGGCCGCCCGCAAATCCGCCAAATATTGCCGGAACGTGGAAACGTCCCCCGCGGTGGCGACCTCGCCGTGACCCGGCACGAACGTGGACGAGCCGTGCTCGGACTGAAGGGCGGCAAGAGTGCGAACCCAGGATTCGGTCGTGGCGTCGATCAGGTTCGGGAAGTGGTTCTTCCACAGCAGATCGCCGCAGAACACTACCCTCGCATCAGGCACAAAGACGACAGAATCGCCGCCGGTGTGGCCAGGGTAGTATCGAACCTCAAGGGTTCGAGTCCCCAGATAAAGATCGATTCGGTCGTCATATACCACATCCGGCAAAGTCAGCGATTGCACCCGGGCCTTGATCTCCGGGGGTATGGGATCGGTCCAGAACTTCAAGTTCTCGCTGCGCATCCAGGCGCGCACGTTGCGGTGGGCCACGATGGTAGCGCCCGCGCTGGCAAAGACGTCATTTCCGTTCACGTGGTCGATGTGGTAGTGGGTATTGACCACAAAACGGATCGGCAGCGGTGTGATCTTGCGAATCTCTGCCAGAAGTTCCTTGGCTGCTTCCGGATCCTGGAAGGTGTCGATGACCGCTACCCCATTATCCCCCACGACAAACCCGGAATTACCAAAGGCCTTCCCGGCATCGCTGGCAATGACCGCCCACACCCCATCGCCGACTTTGCGGAGCGTGAAGTCTGGAGCACTTGCGGCGGCACTGAAGCACGGCAGCGCAACGAGGACGAGAAACAGCAAGACCAACGACCGGTGTCTCATGGTTGAATTCCTGCCCCAGACAGGATACGCCAGCGAAGCGCGCGGCAACAGCATTACGGCGCGTGAAATTCTGGGACAACGCATCGAAGAACATCAACGCCGGTCTGGCGAAAGATCCTGAGCTGCAAGCCCAGATGGCGTCCCCTATGGGGAAAGTGTACGGGAGTCTCGGGCCATACGCGCGCGCAATCGTTGCTACAGGGGGCTGCCGAGGTTCGCCAGCGTGTCCTCGGCCCCAACGACCCTGAGACGCTACAGTCAGAAACTGACTTGGCGTGGATCTTACGGCTGCAGGGCCATTCCGTCCAAACTGAGACGTTGCTTCGACAGACGCTCGCCAAGCAGTAGTTCGTGATCCTTACCTGTGCCCCCCACAAACCACAGGCCCAGAGAAAAGCAGATGCCGTCGCCGTTTACGTGCCGACAAGGATGTCAGAGAGGGATGCAGTCTGTGATTCGGCCTTGGATGTGAAATAGAAGAACGGCCAGCGCATCTTCGGAAGCACGCTCTCCCGCCATCAAATCACAAGCGGATGTGATTGCAATCACTTCCTCGATGCCCCAAACCAAGGTACCCTGGCACATTGTTTTCGAACGATCGTTCGAATTGTGGGTGAGGAGGCTTCCGATGACGACATCCCAGCCCGCGCCAAGCGCATGCCCCGCCACGAGCAAGGGCCTGAGGTTGGTTGCTAAAGGCCAGTTCGACTGGGCCGAAACGGCTCCGGGAGAACTCTCACCTAACGAAGTGATAATCCAGGTAGTGGGCTGCGGCGTTTGCCACACTGACATTGGATTTGCTTACGAGGGCATTCCCACCCGCCACGCGCTGCCGTTGATCCTGGGACATGAAATCGCTGGCCGTGTCGTGCTAGTTGGGGAGCAGGGTGGAAACTGGATCGGGCGCTGCGTTATTGTGCCTGCCGTAATTCCCTGCGGCGATTGCGATGCCTGCCGCAGCGGGCGTCCGACCATCTGCCGCAAACAGTTCATGCCGGGCAATGATGCCGATGGAGGATTTGCGACCTACGTACGGGTACCGGCACGTGGCCTGTGCCCGGTACCCGAAGAACTTCCCAAGGGACTCACCCTGGCGATGCTGTCGGTCGTCGCGGACGCAGTCACGACTCCGTATGAGGCAATTCGCCGTTCCGGTCTTAAGGCCGACGAAGTCGCGGTGTTTGTCGGAGTCGGTGGCATCGGGGGGTTCGGAGTGCAAATTGCCGCTGCGCTTGGCGCAGCAGTCGTGGCAATCGACGTTGACGCGGACCGGCTGGAGCTTGCCGCGACGCACGGTGCCGCACTGGCACTGAACGCCTGCGAGTGCGCAGATGTGAAGTCGGCCGTGCGGTCTTTCGCCAGGCAGAGTGGCCGGGGCGGGATCGGCCTCAAGATCTTCGAAACCAGCGGGACGACCGCCGGTCAGCAGACTGCGTTCAGCCTGCTCGATCCGGGTGCTCACCTGGCGATCGTTGGATATACCGCGCAGAAAGTTGAAGTGCGTCTGTCCAATTTGATGGCCTTCGATGCCACCGCTCGCGGAAATTGGGGATGCCCTCCCGCTCAGTACCCGGACGCGCTGGCCATGGTGCTCGAAGGGAAAATTCACATTCAGCCTTTTGTCGAGATGCACCCACTCGAGGAGGCCCCGCAAGTTCTCGATGCGGTCCATCATCACCAACTCCGTAAGCGAGCGGTACTGGTGCCGCAGCCGCGGGGCATACAACAAGGAACAAAGCCATGAAAGATCACAACCTGGTGGAACCGCTTTCCCCCGCCGAAATCCTGTTGGAGCGCAGGCCCGCACACGATCGCGACGGCGCGAGCGTGAAAGGGCTGCACAATGTGTGGATCACTCTGAACAATCCGCGCGAGCTGAACAGCTACACCACGACGTCGATCAAGGAAGTTATCCTCGCGTTACGCGAAGCCAGCAACGATCGCGCAGCGGTTGCTGTCGTACTCACGGGCGCGGGCACGCAGGCCTTCTGCACTGGCGGTAACACGCGCGAGTATGCGGAGATTTATGCCGGGGCCCCCGGCGAGTACCGGCAATACATGCGCTTGTTCAACGATATGGTCAGCGCCGTCCTGAGTTGCGACAAGCCGGTGATCTGCCGCGTGAACGGCATGCGCGTCGGCGGCGGGCAAGAAATTGGAATGGCCTGCGACTTCTCCGTGGCCAGCGACCTTGCCATATTCGGTCAGGCCGGACCGAGGCACGGTTCAGCCCCCGATGGCGGCAGCACTGACTTCCTGCCGCTCTTCGTGGGCATAGAGCACGCCATGCTCAGCGCCACGCTATGCGAGCCGTGGAGCGCGCACTGCTTCTATCGTCTGGGGGGGCTTACGCAGATTGTTCCGGCACTCAAGGTTGACGGCAAATATATGTCCAACCCGCTGGTCGTGACCGATCGGGAGTACGACGAGTTTGGTCGCATGGTTTTCGGAGACTGGAAAACGGGAGAAGGCCGAGAGGCGGGGAAAGCTCTGATGTCCAGAGGCATCATTGATCTTTCATTGCTGGATAAAGCGGTCGAGGGACTCTGCACGAAGCTGCTGCATACCATGCCTGATTGCCTGACAAAGACTGTCGAGAGTGTGAGGAAACACAAACTGGAACATTGGGACCGCAACCGCGAAACCAACCGCGCCTGGCTGGCGCTGAACATGATGACGGAGGCCAATGCCGGTTTTCGGGCTTTCCACTACGGCACCCGGCAGCAACGCGAGGTGGACTTCGTCCGGTTGCGTCAGCGTCTAGCAGAGGGCCTGCGCTGGAGCGAGGCGTTGATCGCCGAAATTGCGCCCTGGGTAGTTCCGGAAACGACAAAGGCAGGACGATGAGCAACCTGAAACTCTCCTTCGAACACGATGGCCAAGTCGCCCGCGTCGCATTGGCTGCGCCCAAGGCCAACATCGTCGACCAGGCAATGATGGCAGCTTTGGCCGCGGCCTTCGACGACCTGAAGAATCGGCCACACATCAGGGTGATGATTCTTACCGCGGAAGGCCCGCATTTCAGTTTTGGCGCCAGCGTACAGGAGCACCTGCCCGAGTATGTCAGGACCATGTTGCCGCAGTTCAGCCGACTACTTGGGCAAATGCTCGAACTGCCGGCGGTCACCCTTGCGGCCGTGCGCGGGCAGTGCCTGGGCGGAGGGTTTGAGCTGGCCCTGGCTTGCGACTTCATCGTCGCGGAAGAAGGCGCCGGGTTCGCTTGTCCCGAAATCAAGCTGGCAGTTTTCCCGCCCGCGGCGGCTGTGCTACTGCCGGCCCGAATTGGCGTGAGTCGCGCCGCGGAACTCGTGTTGACCGGAGCTGCATGGAGCGCCGCCCAAGCTGCGGGAGCAGGATTGGTCGTGCAAACCGCGCTCCAAGGACAGCTGGAAGCGACGGTCGAAACCTGGATCCGCGATCACTTTCTGGCCCGTTCGCCGGTCGCGCTGCGCTATGGCGTACGCGCTGCCCGCCTCCCGCTGCAGCGGGCACGGCAGGAGGACTTGCCGCAATTGGAGCGCATGTACCTTGACGAGCTCATGGCGGAGTCCGACGCCGTGGAAGGACTGCGCGCCTTTATGGAAAAACGTGAGCCGCAATGGGAGAAGAGAGGAGAAATCGCGTGAACCCTGAACTCGAGCAAATCCTCAGCCGCGCCCAGACCTTGTACGAAGACGTTGACTACAAGGCAGTTGCGGAATGGAAATCGTGCGCGCCCGGGCGCAGAGCAATCGGGTATATGCCCATTTATGTCCCACGAGAACTGATTCATGCGGCTGGAATGTTGCCGGTCGGCATCTTCGGCGGAGGCGACCGGCTGGAAATCATCCGCGGCGACGCCTACTTTCAAAGCTACATCTGCCACATTCCTCGCAGCACGATCGAGCTGGCAATATCGGGACGGCTCGATATGCTGGACGGCATGTTGTTCCCTTCGATCTGCGATGTCATCCGCAATCTGAGCGGCATGTGGACGATGCTCTTTCCCGGACGCTACGTGCGCTATGTCGATCTTCCCCAGAACTACGACGCCCGCGTTGGAGGTGAATTTTGGCGGCGGGAATTGACGGCGATGCGCGCGGACATGGCGCGTTTGGCGGGCGGAGAGATCTCCGATCAAAATCTCCGCAACAGCATCCGGATCTACAACCAGAACCGCCGCGCGATCCGGGAGCTCTACCAGGCACGCAGTGAATCGCCGTGGCTCTTTCCCATCGCGCAGGTCTATGCCGTACTGCGCGCCGGCAGTGTGCTGCCGCCGGAGGAGCACACCACGATGGTGCGTCGCTATCTCGAGGTGGCCTCGCAGGGATCGACCCTTCCTGAGGATCGCAGCCGAGTCGTGCTGACGGGCATGTTCTGTGAACAGCCTCCGCTGGCGTTGCTGATCACCCTGGAACGCGCGGGCTGTTGGATCGTGGACGACGACCTGTTGCTGGGTTTCCGCTGGTTCACAGGCGAGGTACCCGAGGGGGGTGACGCGATCGAAAACCTGGCGCAAGCCTACCTGACGCAAAGCGTGGCGACGGCCTCGTGCTATGCGCCCGATGGGCAACGCGGCCGGTGGCTGGTCGATGCCGTGCGGCAGAATCACGCGGATGGCGTCATTTTTTGCGCTCCGAGTTTTTGCGATCCCGCGCTGCTCGAGCAACCCATGCTGGTCGCCGCCCTGGAGCGCGAACATATTCCCCACACCCAGTTCAAGTACTCCGAGGATACGGGACAATTCGCCGTCATTCGGGAACAGGCTGGCACCTTTTCGGATTCCATCCGGCTGTGGAGCGAGGCATGACCAAAGACAATGTGCAGGAATCGACCGTGCAGAAAGAGCGGAGCATGGTCCTGCAGAAGCAACTCATAGGCGACTACTACGATTCTCTGGGACGGGCGCACGAAGAGGGAAAGCGAGTCGTCTCCACGTTTGTTCCCGGCAATTTGACCGAACTGCTGCGGTCCTTCGATCTGCTTCCGATCCTGCCGGAGATCAACGCGCTGCAGTCCGGCATGCGCAAGCTTTCCGCCAACTTCATTGCGGAAGCGGAGAAGCACGGGCACAGCGAGGATGTCTGCACATATGTGAAATGCGATATCGGTATGCTGAAGTTGGGCAACGTAGGTCCCACCGGCGTAAAACTCCCCAATCCCGACCTGCTGCTGCTCTCCTACACGGGATGCTTCACGTTTCTCAAGTGGTTCGAACTTCTGCGCCAGGAGTATCAATGCCCGGTGGCCATGCTGCACGTGCCGTACCTGGCCAACGGACGCATTGAACCCCACCATGTCGACTACGTGGTGCAGCAGTTGCGCACCGAGGTGATCCCGAAACTGGAGCAAGTCAGCGGCCGGCGCTACGATGAGGCTCGACTTTCCGAGATGCTGGCTCTTTCCGCCAAGGCAGAAGACGATTTCGTGTGGGTGCTGGAGAGCGCGAAAAACGAGCCCTCGCCGATTGATGCGTACTTCGGCGGCGTGTACTACATCGGCCCGATATTCACCGCCTTCCGAGGCACGAGTGAGGGTGTCGAGTATTACCGCGTGCTGCGCGAAGAGATTGCGGAACGGATCAAGTTGGGACTTGGTCCTGTCACTCCCGAGGGCACGATGGAGCGCCAGCGTTATCGCCTAGTGGTGGAAGGCCCGCCCAACTGGACGAGCTTCCGCGAGTTCTGGAAGATGTTCTACGACGAAGGCGCTGTCATAGTTGCCAGCAGCTATACCAAAGTGGGTGGACTCTACGATCGCGGTTTCCGCCACGACCCCAACCGTCCGCTCGAAAGCCTGGCGGAATACTGCCTGGGCTGCTACACCAACCTCGGGCTGCCGGCGCGCGTCGATCTGCTGGAGCGCTACATCCGCGAATACCGCGCCGATGGCTTCATGATCAACAGCGTCAAGAGTTGCAATTCGTTCAGTGTCGGCCAATTGCTGATGCTGCGGCAACTCGAGCAGCGGACGGGTGTGCCCGGCGGATTCATCGAGAGCGATCTCGTGGATCCACGATATTTTTCGCCGGCAAACATAAAGAACCGCATTGAGAGCTACCTGCAGATGCTCGAACAAAGGCGAACAGCAGGGGTGACGGCATGAGCGTGGTGGAGGTTCTGCTCGGTATCGATTTGGGCTCGACCACAACCAAGGCCGTCGCGCTTGATCGAACCGGCCGGGTCATTGGCCGCGGCATCACCAACACCCGCAGCAACTATGAAGTCGCTTCCCAGATCGTTCGCGACGAAGCGCTCGTGCAATCAAGATTTGAACTGGTGCGGCATGCCATGGAAGCCGATCCCGAACTCTCAGGAATTGAAAGTAAGTTTATTGGATCTCTGGTGCGCAATTTCCGCCAGCGGCAACATCTGGAACAGTTGGAGGGCTTGGAGTCGGCGCTGCACCATGGTGCCGATGCGCCCCGTTACGCGCCCAACCGGGAGGCAGTCAACGAAATACTCAATCGTATCTGCCAGGCGATGCGGGCGCGCGTTCCCGGCCACTTCAGCGAATTGGCGGTGCGGAAAAGCGATTTCTTCCGCGATCTGGCCGCAGCCGACTACATGCAGGCCGCGGAACAGTTCAGCGATGCGAAACACGCTTCCTTCGACGTCCTGTGTGGCCTGTTCGACGCCGCCATCCTGGAGGTCGAGAATGCGGCAGCTGACCGAGCATTTGAACGGCACGCAGGGCCGGCACTGGAGCAGACGCTGGCCGCCGCACCGGCGGACATCCACGAACGGGAAGCAAGACTGCGTGCTGCCGTTGAGTCGGTGAGATCGCTCGAGCTCCGGGTGCTTGGAATGGTCGGCACGGGCTATGGCCGGCAACGGCTTCCCTTCCCGAAAGAACAGATCCGCAGCGAGATCCTCTGCCACGGCCTGGGCGCCCATGCCATGTTCGCCGGTACGCGCACGGTGCTCGACATTGGTGGCCAGGACACCAAGGCGATTCAGGTTGATGGCACCGGCATCGTCACCAGTTTCCAAATGAATGACCGGTGTGCGGCTGGATGTGGCCGCTACTTGGGTTATATCGCCGACGAAATGAACCTCGGCCTGCATGAACTCGGCAGGCTGGCACAGGAGAGCACTTGCAGCGTAAAGATCAACAGCACGTGCACGGTCTTTGCCGGAGCCGAGCTGCGGGATCGCCTATCGCTGGGGCAGAAGGTGCCGGATATCCTGGCGGGTCTGCACAGGGCGATCATGTTGCGGGCGATGTCGCTACTGGCGCGTTCCGGAGGAATTTCCGACGAATTCACGTTTACCGGGGGAGTGGCCCGTAACCCCGCTGCGGTTTCCGCCCTGCAAGGCCTGGTCCAACAAAACTATGGCGTGCGAACACTCAATATCTCTCCCGAGTCCATCTACACCGGGGCCCTGGGGGCGGCGTTATTCGCGCAGCGCGCTGCCGAAGGAAGGAATGCGGCATGAAGGCTGGAGAGAGCATCCTCGCCGCGGGCGTCGACGTGGGCTCGAGTGCCGTCAAGTTCGCGCTGGTGCAGGATGGTGGAGACGGGGACGTGAGCGTGCTCGCTCTGCACAACGAGCGCATCCGCCGCCGCGAACTACGGAAGGTGATTCGCGAAGGCTATGAGGTGTCTCTGGAAGCGGCTGGAGTGCGCCAGAACGAGATCGCTTACACCGCGAGCACCGGTGAAGGCGAGTTGGTGGATTTCCGCCGTGGTCACTTCTACGGAATGACGACGCACGCGCGAGGAGCGGTATTCCTGATGCCCGGCACCGGCGCTGTGATCGACATCGGGGCCCTGCACGCCCGTGCCATGCGGGTTGACGAGCGCAGCCGCGTAATGGCGTACCGCATGACCAGCCAGTGCGCCTCCGGTTCAGGACAGTTTCTCGAGAACGTTGCCCGCTACCTTGGCATCATGCTGGAGGACGTCGGACCTTTGTCTTGCGAAGCAAAGAATCCGGAATCGGTCAGCAGCATCTGCGCGGTGCTGGCGGAGACCGACGTCATCAACATGGTGAGCCGTGGCATTTCGCGCAGCGATATCCTTAAGGGAATTCACCTGTCGATGGCAGGGCGTTACACGAAGCTTCTGCGCTCGATCGGTGCGGCCGGGGACGTGGCGATCACCGGCGGACTGGCCGCTGATATTGGGCTGTGCAGTGCATTGGAAGAGAAGATCGCCGAAGAAAAGCTTGCCATGCGCGTGCGTACTCACCCAGACTCGATTTACGCTGGAGCGATCGGGGCCGCACTTTGGGGTGCGTACCGCCATCGTGTACTGGCGCGGCGCACCGAGGTGGTGGCGTGAAGCGCGCTCTCGAAAACAAGATTGCCGTCGTGACCGGTGGATCCGGCGCAATCGGGTCCGCCATCATTGCCTGCTTGGAGCGACAAGGAGCGTGCGCGGTGTCGCTGGATGTGGCGCGTCCGGCGGCGGAGACTGCGCCCTTCCAGGATTGTGATGTGCAGAAGGACAATTCAGTGGCTTCGGCCATCGCAAAAGTGCAGCATACTTACGGGCGCCTGGATCTGGTCGTACACGCGGCCGGAGTCTCCCGCGAAGCGGTTGTATGGAAGCTTGCTGTGGAAGACTGGGATTTTGTGCACAGCGTAAACTTGCGCGGGGCCTTCCTTTTGCTGCGCCATGCAATCCCGGTGATGCGAGCCGGCGAAGGCGGACGGATCGTACTCATCGGGTCCATCAATGGTTCGCGCGGAAAGTTCGGCACCTCAGCTTATTCGGCAAGCAAGGCTGGTTTGATCGCCCTGGCCAGGACAGTTGCGCGCGAGGTTGCCCGCCTGGGGATTCTTATCAACGTCGTCGAGCCGGGATGGGTGCGCACACCGCTCACCGACAGCCAGCCACAGGCGGTCCGCGACGCAGCCTTGGCGGAAAATCTGGTGGGAAAATACGTCGAACCTGAGGATGTGGCCGCCGCTGTCACGTTTCTTTGTGGACCCGGCGCGCAGCAGATCACCGGGCAGATCCTTCGCGTCGATGGGGGACAGTCGCTTGGCAGTGTTTGAGAGAGGAGACTTATATGACTACCAACCCTCTGGAAGAACCGGGAATCTTGGAAACGGACAGTATCCTGGTGCGCCTTATGAACGAGCGCGACCTGGAGGCGGTCGTTACGATTGACGCAGCAGGCAGCGGCCGGCGGCGTCCCCGCTATTTCGAACTGATGTTGGAACGGGCGGTGAAACAAGCGGTGCTGCAAGTCTCGCTGGTTGCAGAAGTGGATGGGCGCGTCGTCGGATTCGCCATCGCATCGCTGTACTATGGCGAGTACGGAGTCAGCGAGCCCACTGCCTCGCTGGACGCCATTGGCGTGGCCCCGGCAAACCGCAGGCAGCAGGTAGGCAAAGCCTTACTGCGGCAGTTGCGGCTGAATCTATCCGCTCTCCGGGTGACGACGCTGCGCACCGAAGTATCGTGGGATGATTTTGATCTTCTCGCTTTCTTCAAGAAAGAAGGATTTTCCCCGGTGCTCCGTCTCTGCCTGGATTGTGCGCTCGACCCCACACGCTCGAGTGACGAGTGACGCGTATGTAAGGAGGATCGTATGTCAGAAGCGACTGATGGCTCTGTACGTTGTCCCCGCTGCGGTCACCTGGGCGGCGCGGCGGACAAGTTCTGCGCCGAGTGCGGGCGTTTTCTCCGCGACGCTTCGATTGACCAGCGGCTTCTTTTGGCCATGGTGCACGAACGAGAGGGACGGGGGCGCGAGGCACAGCAGGAGCTCCAGCACTTGCTCGACGCCGAACCCGATCACGTCCTGGGCAACCACCAGCTCGGAAACCTTCTGTTCCACGAAGGTCTGCTGGACCTGGCTATCGAACACTATCGCCGAGCGGTGACGGCTTCGACGAACTTTGTGTTAGCCTATTACGACCTCGGGGTCGCCTACTACCACCGCGGCAACATGCCGGAGGCGGCTGCCGCCTTCCGCCGCTGTCTCGACATCAATCCCAACTACAACGCCGCTCACTACCGGCTGGCGCTGGCGCTGTTTCACCAGGGACAGCTCACAAAGGCCCACGAGCACTTTGAGCTTTCGGCGACCCTCACTCCCGAATACGTGATGGCCCACTATCACCTGGGCGTGATTCACGAGCGCGAAGGCGCGACCGAGATCGCTCGCCGGGAATTCGAACGGAGCCTGGAAGAGGGAGTTCACGAACTCAGCAGTCTGTTCCACCTTGCGCTGATCCGTCGTGCGCAGGGTGACAATGCCGGAGCAGAAGAGCTTTTGAGGCGAGCGGGGGAGTTTGGCAAGTTGCGCCCGACGGCATCGGAAGCCCGCACGTAAACGGGAGAATGCGGCATGGAAACCTCGGTGAAAAACGGCCTCATCTTCGACTGGGCGCGCGCGGGCCCGCGGACTACTTCCTGGCCAGCGCACGTCATGCTCGACGATGAGACGCTGCGCGACGGTCTGCAGAGCCCCTCCGTTACCGATCCGCCAGCGGCGGCGAAAGTCGAGATTCTCCATTTCATGGAGAATCTCGGAATTGAAACCCTGGATGTCGGGCTGCCCGGAGCGGGCGCACGCCAGCGCGAAGCTGTACTCGCACTCTGCCGCGAGATCTCCAGCCAGCGAATGCGCATTCGCCCCAACTGCGCCGCCCGCACCATGGTGGTGGACATTCGTCCCATCGCGGAGGCCTCGCAACTAACGGGCGTGCCGATTGAGGCTGCTTTGTTTATCGGCAGCAGTCCCATCCGGCAGTACGCGGAGGAATGGACCCTCGATCAAATCCTGCGCCACACTCGGGAAGCGATCCGCTTTGCCGTAAAGGAAGGCCTAGACGTGATGTACGTGACAGAGGACACCGTACGATCTTCGCCAGCGCACCTGCGTATCTTGTTTGCCGAAGCGATCGAGGCTGGGGCCAAGCGGCTGTGTCTCTGCGACACTTGTGGCGCTGCGACTCCGGAGGCGGTCTGGAACCTGGTGTCCTGGGTTAAGGAGTTCCTGGCGGAGACTGGGGCCGACCTCGGCATCGACTGGCACGGTCACCGCGATCGTGGCCTCGATTTGGCGAACACGCTGGCCGCCATTGAGGCGGGGGCATCGCGCGTGCACGGCACCGCACTCGGAATCGGCGAGCGCGTGGGAAACACGCCGATGGAACAGTTGCTGATTAATCTCAACCTGCTCGGCATGAGGCACGACGACCTCAGTTCTCTGCAGAGGTATGTGGACTCGGTTTCGGCCGCGGCCTCCGTTCCAGTTCCAGTGAATGCCCCGGTAATCGGACGCGATGCCTTCCGCACCGCCACCGGCGTCCACGCGGCGGCCATCATCAAGGCCCAGAAGAAGGGCGATCGCTGGCTGACCGACTTCGTTTATTCAGGAGTCCCGGCAAGCCTGATCGGACGAAAGCAGGAAATCGAGATCGGGCCCATGTCGGGCAGTTCGAACGTTATCTTCTATCTATCGCAGCGGGGAATCGTGGCGAGCCCTGAACTCATACAGGCCGTCCTGCTGGCTGCCAAAGAATCCAACCGCATTCTGCAGGAACCGGAAATCCGTGCCATAGTGCGGCGCTTGGAAAGTGTGACTTCGTAGCTTTTGGGATGCAACGTTAGCAGGGCTGACAATCCGTTCTGGACTCGTGCCGCGAGTTCTTGTTTTGGCTAGAAAGCTCGTGAATAATCCAGGCTAGGCGGTAGCAGCTGGAAGCCGAATCACGGTGAAGAAAGAACTCATAGAACTGCGCGTTAACGGCCTTACCCACGAGCTCGCCATCGAGCCGAGCGCGCTGCTGCTCGACGTGTTGCGCCGCGATCTCGACCTCACCGGCTCGAAGCGCGGCTGCGACGACTCCTCCTGCGGCGCCTGCACGGTGCTCGTGGACGGCACGCCGATGCTCGCCTGCACGCTGCTCGCGTTCAGTTGCGAGGGGCAGGAGATCACTACCGTCGAAGGCATCAGTGAGCACGGTAGCCTGGCCGCCATCCAGAAGGCGTACGGAGATTGGGGCGGCGCGCAATGTGGATACTGCACACCGGGTTTCATGATCACGGTGAAGCATCTGCTCACGGTGAATCCGGATCCGACCGAGGAAGAGATTCGCAGTGCGTTGAGCGGCAATCTCTGCCGCTGCACCGGCTACACGCAGATGTACGCGGCGATCAAGGCAGCGATTGAGGCGGAGAAAAAAGGAATGGCAACGCTGAAATGACAGTCCCTCACACAAACCAATGACCAACGACTACTCCATCATCGGCAAATCCATCGCCATGATTGACGCCGCCGGAAAGACGACCGGCAGCGGCAAGTACACCGATGATCTTTCCCTCCCCGGCATGCTCTATGGAAAGATTCTGCATTCACCGCACCCGCATGCTCGCATCAAGAGCATTGACACCAGCCGGGCCGAGCGGCTCGACGGTGTAGTCGCGGTGATCACCGGCAAGGACGCTCCCAACCCATTCGGCATCCTCCCCGTCGGCCACGACGAGCACGCGCTGGCGCTCGAGAAGGTTCGCTACGTTGGCGACAACGTGGCCTGCGTGGCTGCGGTCTCCGAAGCCATTGCCGAGAAGGCGCTCGAAATGATTGCTGTGGATTATGAGCTTCTGCCCGCCTACTTCGACCCTGAAGAGTCGATGAAGACCGAGACCAATCTCATCCACGACAACAAGCCGAACAACCTGGAGAAAGACTACCACCACGTCTTTGGCGATCCGGAGAAGGCCTTTGCTGAAGCCGACTACATCGCCGAAGGCCGCTTCCTCGCCAATGAAGTCTCCCATGCGGCCATGGAGCCGCACTGCACGCTGGCTTCATTCGAACTCGATCCGCACACCGGCACACTCGGTCGCCTGACGGTCTGGTCCTCCACTCAGGTTCCCTATTACCTGCAACACAAGCTGGCGCTGGTGCTCGAGATGCCGATGTCGCAGATCCGCGTGATCAAGCCCCTGGTGGGCGGCGGCTTCGGCGGAAAAAGTGAAGTGATCCCAATCGAAATCATTGCCGGCATCGCCGCTCGCGCGGCGCAGAAGCCGGTGAAGATCACCTATACCCGAGAAGAAGTTTTTTGGGCGCACCGCGGACGCCCGCGCACCATCGTGGACCTCAAGACCGCGGTGAAAAACGACGGCATCATCACGGCCGTGAAGGCGCGCGTCGTGCAGGATGGTGGCGCCTACTGCTCCTACGGCGTGGTCACCATTCTTTATTCCGGCGCGCTGCTGGGCGCGCTCTACGATATTCCCAACATCCAGTACGACGGCTATCGCGTGCTCACCAATAAGCCGGCCTGTGGCGCCATGCGCGGACACGGCACGGTCAACGTCCGCTTCGCTTTCGAATCACAGCTCGACGAAATTGCGGCCAAGCTCAAGATGGACCCGGCTGAGATCCGGCGCCGCAATTTGCTCAAACCTCCCTGCATTACGATCAACGGTCTGCGCGTACAAAGCTACGGCCTCCCGGAATGCATTGACCAGATCGTGACGCGCTCGCGCTGGAACGAGCGCAAGGGGAAGCTGCCGCGAGGTCGCGGTCTCGGCATTGCATGCAGCCATTACGTGAGCGGAGCGGCGAACTCGATCATCCGCTCTGACATGCCGCACTCGACCGTCAACATCAAGATTGACCGCGACGGCGGTGTCGTCATCTACACGGGCGCGTCCGATATCGGCCAGGGTTCCGACACAATGGTCGCGCAAGTGGCCGCCGAAACGCTGGGCTGCACGCTCTCACGCGTGAAGGTGGTCGCCGCCGACACCGATCTTACGCCGATTGACATCGGCTCCTACTCCAGCCGTGTCACCTTCATGAATGGCAATGCAACCTTGCGCGCTGCCCAGGAGGTCAAGAAGCAGATCGCCGCCGCCGCAGCAAAGAAGATGAACTGTGTTCCCGAGGAGATTCTCTTCCGCAACGACCGGCTCACGTGTGGTGACGGGTCTTTGACCCGCCCAAGCTTGACACGTCCAGGCGGAGCGGAGATCCGCAGCGAATCGGCCACCGTCTCCGGCCGCGTCGAGGGCCAGATCCTCCGCGGCTCACTCCAGCAAAAACGCAAGGAGGAAGGCCCGAAAGATTCGATGACGTTCGAGGAAGCGGTGGTCGCCGCCATCGACTTTCACGGCGCGCTCAGCGGCACCGGCTCGTATGCGCCTCCGCCGGAGGCCCGCGGCGGCAAGCACAAAGGCGCCGGCGTTGGACCCTCCCCGGCCTACTCCTACTCGGCCCAAGTCGCGGAGGTCAGCGTAGACGAAGACACCGGCCAAGTCACCGTCCACAAGGTCTGGGCGGCGCACGATTGCGGGCGAGCCCTCAACCCGGTCTCGGTCGAAGGCCAGGTGATCGGCTCGGTGTGGATGGGGATGGGCCAGGCACTTACCGAAGAGATGATCTGGAAAGACGGGCTGCTCATGAACCCCGGGCTGCTCGAATACCGCAGCCCGTCATCAGTCGAGTCGCCGGAAGTTGAAGCGATCATCGTCGAAAGCATCGATCCCGAAGGTCCGTTCGGTGCGAAGGAGGCCAGCGAAGGCTCGCTCGCGGCCACCATCCCCGCGATTGCAAATGCGATCTACGATGCGGTTGGTATCCGTCTGCGCGAGTCGCCATTCACTCCAGAGCGCGTGCTGGCCGCGCTGCGCGCGAAGAGAAGCGCCAAGCCGCTGAACTTGACAGAAGGCGTGGACCCTACTGCCCCGACAAAATTTCGTGAACACGGTGGAGAGTTGTGTTTCAAGGGCAAAGGCCCAAAGCGGCATGAATTCGATCCCGCGCGTCAACCGGCGCACCCGGGAGGTGCTGATTGAGCCTCCCCGGGTTCAAACTTCTGCGTCCGCGCACCACCGCGGAAGCGATCGCACTTCTGGCCCAGCATGCCGGTAACATCCGCATCCTGGCCGGCGGTACCGACCTGCTACCCTCGATGCAACAAAAGCTGTTCGCGCCGCAATACCTGCTCGACCTCCGGCGCATCGCGGAACTGAAAGGCATTCGCCGGCAACGCGACGGCGCGGTTGATATCGGCGCCGTCGAGATCGGCGCCCTGACGGCACTCACCGACATCGAGCACTCCGATCTATTGCGTCGGCATTTTTCCGTGCTTCCCGACGCCGCAAAGACAATAGCTTCCCCGGTGTTGCGTAACATGGGCACAATCGGAGGGAACATCTGTCTCGACACGCGCTGCCTCTGGTACAACCAGTCGTTGCAGTGGCGAAAATCCTGCGGCTTCTGCATTAAGAAAGATGGCGATCTCTGCCACGTCGCGCCCGGCGGCACGAAGTGCTGGGCGGCTTTTTCGGGCGACACTCCAGCGGCGCTGCTCTGCCTCGACGCGGAAATCGAGATTGCCAGTGCCGCCGGGATTCGCCGCGTCAAACTCGCTGAGTTCTACACAGGGCTCGGCGACAACTACCGGAAGCTGGCGGCCGACGAACTGCTGACTCGCGTGTTCCTGCCTGCATCCTCGGCCGGCCATCGCGGCGTCTACCGCAAGCTGCGCGTCCGCGGCTCGATTGACTACCCACTCGCCGGAGTCGCTGTGGTTCTGAAGCAGTCCAACGGACACATCGAAGACGTGCGCGTTGCACTGACCGCCGTGAATCCTGCGCCCGTGCTGGTGAAAGGTGCCACCGAACTCCTGGCAGGGAGGCGCATGACGGAAGAGTGGGCTGAAGCCGCCGGTGTGCTCGCGGCCCAGACTGCGAAACCGTTGACCACCTCGGCCCTGACCCCCGAGTATCGTCGCGAGATGATCCGTGTGTTCACGAAACACGCCGTTTTTTCCCTCGCTACTGAAACCTGATTGCTGGCCACTCCTTTTTCTCGCCCAAGCAACAGCTATTCGAGTTCCGTGCCGATTGAGAAAAGCCGCCAGGCGAGCCGCCTCGGCCCAAACGCTTATCTGTTGACTGCCGTGCGCAGTTTAAAGCGCTGGAGCTTTCCAGTGGCTGTCTTGGGAAATTCGGGAAAAAATTCTACCGCGTGTGGACGCTTGAAGACAGGCAAACGACTAACCACAAAATCCTGTAGTTCGCGGGAGAGCTCAGGTGTGCCAGAAACTCCATCGCGCAACACGATGCATGCGACCGGCTTTGTTAGCCCGTCCTGGTCTGCTCGGGCGACGACCGCGGCTTCTTGCACCGCGGGATGCTCGATCAAGACGCCTTCTATCTCGATTGGACTGATCCACATGCCGCTGACCTTCAGCATGTCATCGGACCGTCCGGCGTACCAGAAATATCCGTCTTCATCCTGGTAATACTTGTCGCCGGTTCGGATCCAATGTCCTTCAATCGTGTCCTTAGTCTTTTCGTGCTGGTTCCAGTAATAAGCACAAACAGAGTCAGCTCTAACCAACAGATTGCCCGTCTCCCCTTGCGCCACCGTACGGTTATTGTCGTCCGCGATTCTGGCTTCGAATCCGGGGATTATCGTGCCGCTGGAGCCAGGGCGCACAGCTCCCGGACGATTGGAGATCATCATGTGCAGCGCCTCGGTTGAGCCGATCGCATCCAGAATTTCGACTCCGAAGCGCTCTTTGAACCGATGGAATACCGTTGCCGGCAACGCTTCTCCGGCGGAAATCGCATGGCGCACGGAGGAGAGATCAAATTCTCGCCCGTCCAGCGGGGGATTTGAGAGAAGCTTGGCGTAGTTCGATGGAACTGAAAAAAATAGGGTCGGGCGGTGGCGTTCGATGACTTCGAAGACGTTCTGCGGTTTCGGTGGACCGGGCAGCAGGATGCTGGTGGCGCCTACGGCCAGTGGGAAGTAGAGTCCATTCCCCAGCCCGTAGGCAAAGAAAAGTTTGGCGACGCTGAAGCAGCGATCATTCTCCGAGATGTTGAGGATCCCCTTGGCATAGCGCTCTGCACTCACCACCATGTCATGTTGAAGATGAACGCAAGCCTTAGGCTGACCCGTACTCCCGGAAGAGTAGAGCCAGAAGGCGGCATCGTCTTTGCTGGTCGGTTCTGGATCAAGTGCGGAAGAACTCTTCTGGGTTAGTTCCTCAAAGGGGACGACGCCCGCCAGCGACCCAGCGCCGACCACAATGATGGTCTCGAGATAGCGCAACCGATGCTTGGGAATAGCCTGGACGTGAAAGAGCAATGACTGACTGACGATGGCCACGCGCGCTCGCGAGTTGTTCAGCAGGTACGTATAGTCGGCGGGTTTCAGCAGAGTATTGACAGGTACCGGGATCGCTCCGATCTTGATCGCACCGAAAAAGCTGACGGCAAACTCTGGCGTATCAAGGAGCAGCAAGAAAACGCGATCTTCGATGCGCACACCAAGACTTCTGAGTCCATTGCCCAACTGGTTCACGCGCCCAAAAAGTTGGCGGTAGCTGACGTGAATATCCCCGCACTCAATAGCCACCTTCGCCCCGCGGCCCTCTGGAATATGGCGGTCTATGAAGTACGCGGCGGCATTGAATTCGTCCGGAAGTACTATCGGAGGAGCCGAGGTCATGGCAAAGTCAGATTCTTCAGCCAGAGACAATCTATACAGGTTCTCCGCGAGGGCCGCTACATCTCGCAGTTTATCCTCAGCGGTCTGCTACAACTCCGCCGGGGCTCGGCAGATACTATCACGGCTGCGCACGAGAAAACGTCGCGTCTACGATCATAGTCCCCAAGACCTTGGTATCTTTCAGTTCCTCGGGCGAATCCCGTCAGAAGGTCACGATCAACCAGCACCAGATCCGCCTGCATGCCCGGTGCGAGAGACCCGATCCAGTCCTGCTCAGCACCGAAATATGTTTCGGTCTACGGCTCGCCTATCCTGCCGGTGATGGGAGCGCCGCAATCCTTCGCAGCTTACTTGAAGGGCGGAAGCTGGTCCGGGAGCGCCGAGTCAGTTTTTTGGAGAGCGCAAGAAAGAAATTCGATTTTAGAACACATGCCATCGACGCCATGTTGCTGTATACGCAGCGCCGTTTTATCACGCCCAATCGGAGCGCAGCATGACGCCCCCCTGAAACCGTCAGCGCGCAAAGCCACGGCTGCGCCGATGTTGCCCGACGTCCTTGGCAAGGACCAGGTGCTCCTTAAGCGTGGTTTGGTATTCTCGGAGCCGGCCGGCTCAGGTTCGCTCGACATCAACGACGCCCGCTGAATCAGCGCTGAGGCAATGCTTCTCACGACCCAAAACTTGAGCAAAACTTGGGCAAAGAATCGACACCGAATAGGGTCAAAATCTTCCGTAACCGCACACCACTCGCAGGCGTGCCCGCGACCAAGAAGAGCATACTTGGCCTACTGAGAGCCTCGAGTACGAACCCCAGTAAACATGCGGCTTTCAAAGAGTTAGCCGACAAAACTGTCCGCTCGCGTGCGAGTCGTTTTATGCCGTGTTATTACGTCTTTTCTTGAGCTAATGGGCAGAGTTGCACACTGTGCCGCTCCCGAAGAGATGCCGACCAGCAGACCCTCTTCGAGCGGCATCCGCCGCGCCATGTCAATGGACTCGTCGTTGGTAACGGTGATGACCTCGTCGATGTAATCCCGGCGCAGAATGCTTGGAATAAAACCGCCGCCTAGCCCCTGAATCTTGTGCGGCCCCGGTGGTCCGCCGGAGAGGACTGCGCTATCTGCCGGCTCCACTGCCACCGCTTTGAACGACGGCTTCTTCGGCTTGATGTATTCGGAGACGCCGGTGATGGTTCCGCCGGTGCCGACGCCGGAGATCAGAAAATCGACGCGCCCGTCGGTGTCTTCCCAAATCTCGGGACCGGTAGTTTCGAAGTGAATCTTCGGATTGGCCGGGTTGTCAAATTGCTGGAGCATGTAGGAATTTGGAGTGCTGGCAATCAGTTCCTCGGCTTTCAGAATCGCTCCCTTCATTCCCCGGGGACCCGGCGTAAGAACGATCTCGGCGCCCAAAGCAAGCAGCAGCACACGCCGCTCCAGGCTCATGGTCTCGGGCATGGTGAGGATGAGCTTGTAGCCTTTCACGGCGGCTACAAAGGCGAGAGCGATTCCGGTGTTGCCGCTGGTGGGCTCGATCAGAACGGTTTTCCCGGGCTGAATCCGTCCGGCACTCTCGGCATCGGCGATCATGCTGACACCGATGCGGTCTTTTACGCCAGGGGATTCTGGCTTTCCAGCTTCGCCACCACGTCGGCAACCGCTCCCTTCGTAACCCGGTTCAGACGCACCAGCGGCGTGTGGCCAATCAGTTCCGTTACATCCTTTGCAATCCTCATAGATTTTCGATTCTCGGAATTGCGAATCGATTCTTTCGATTCGCGGAGTCGGCAGCGAATCGCATCTCAGACTTCCCGCCGCCGGTTAACACCACTAACTCTACTATTTTACTTGTATATATTGCTGGGACACAAATTACACGTCCATATAGCCAACCCAGGCCCAGATCTCCGGATTCCGATTCGAAAATTCTAGTGGAGCGCCGGGCGGCCCCGCCCGGCCGCTGGGCTGCCCAAGGACGGGCGAGACGCCCGTCGCTCCGCCGTCACGTTGCAAGCGGTATAATTACTCGCGTGATTCCCTCTCTTCTTGAACGCCAGATCGAGAAGCGTCCCGACAAGGTGCGGCTGCAAGGGCGCATTTTGTTTCTCACCGAAGACCCGGAGTTGATCAAGAAGCAGCTGGCGGGTTGGGATCTGCCGTGGGATACAAAGAACCCCGCCAACAATCCCAAACTCCGCGACGACATTTCGACGGACGAGATTACTCCCGCGCACTACTGTTTCTACTTTGATCGGACGCTCGGCGAGATTCCCTACGTTGGCTTGAGGTGCGGCGAATCGCTGCCGATTGGGCGCGGCGATGTGAAGAAAGGCGGCTTCGTGTGCTCGGTGAGCGGCAAGCGTCGCGGCAAAGGCTCGAGTCGCGAGCAGTCGCCTTATGCCGAGATGTGCGCCGGAATTCAAGTTGCGATTGGCGAGAATATTGAGCGCATCTACAAGCAGAACTGCCAGAACCTCGGGTTGCTGACGTCGACCAGCTTTTCTCTGATCGACCGGATTCGCGCCGGAGAAGAAATCGCTCTCAGTGAATTCACCGCCGGGGAAGACGAGATCACGAAACAGGTCATCGAGTATGGGGGCCTGTTTCCCTTCAACGTTGCGCGCATGCAGAAGAAAGTTTTTCTGCCGCCGATCGCGGGCAAGAATGTCCAACCCACGCACCCGATGACTCTGGCGGAGAAGATATTTGCTCGGCATATGGTCACACCCGACGGCACGGTCGGCGTTGCAGCGGTCAGGCCGGGCGACACCGGCTTCACCCGCGTCGATCTGCGGTTCAGTCATGAGTATGTCACGCCGATGGCATCCATTTTCTACGAGCAATACGTCGGCAAGGATGTTCCGGTGAACGATGCCTCGAGCATCCGCTTCTTCCGCGACCATCTCACCTTCCTCGACGAAGTGATCTCTGAAGAAAAGAAAAAAATGGGGCTGCTCGACTTGGCCACGCAGCTCAAGCTGAAGCAGGAGGATTTCGCGAAGCAACAGGGAATCAAACTGCACGGCGAGCTTACCGACCGCAAAGGTTCGGAAGGCATCTGCCACTCGGTGATGCTGGAGACCTATGCGCTGCCGGGGCAGGTGAACGTTGGCTCCGATTCGCACACGCCGCACGTCGGCGCCATCGGATGCATCGCCTTCGGCATCGGGACGACCGACGTATTCAACTCGTGGATTACGAAAGACGTTCGCGTCAAGGTGCCGGAGTCGGTCAAGATCGTCATTCGGGGCAAACGGCATGCGAACGTCACGGCGAAAGATTTCATCCTGAAGATTCTTTCGCTCGATTACGTCCGTAGCGGCAAGGCGTTGGCGAAAGTGATGGAGTATGCAGGCGAGGCGGTGGAGGCGCTGTCGGTGGACGAGCGCGCCACCATGACGAATATGGCGGCCGAAATAGGAGGCTTTACCGGCATCGTGGCTCCGGATGAAAAGGTGGTCGCGTTTCTGATGGAACGCCGGGGTCTGCGACGCGCCGAAATCGAGAAGATGATCGCAGGCCTCGAGAGCGATCCGAACGCCGAATACGCCCAGGTGATCGAACTCGACGCGGCCCAGATCGCGCCCATGGTCGCGACTCCGGGCGATCCGGGCAACGGCAAGTACATTCGCGAACTTAACACTCCCGTGCCGATTGAAATCGCATACGGCGGAACCTGTACGGCGGGGAAGAACGAAGACATGGACATGTACGCGTCCGTTCTCGCCGACGCTTTAAAGCAAGGGAAACGAGTTTCGAAGAATGTCGCGTTCTGGATCCAATTCGGCTCCCAGGAAACGCGCGAGTACTCGAAGCGCAAAGGTTATCTTGAAATCTTCGAGCAGGCGGGCGCGCACGTGATCGAGCCCAGTTGTGGCGCGTGCATCAATGCGGGGCCGGGAGTATCGACGCGTCCCGATCAGGTCGTCATCAGCGCGCAGAACCGAAATTTTCCCGGACGCAGTGGGCCCGGGCAGTTGTATCTGGCGTCGCCGCTGACCGTCGCAGCGAGCGCGGTGGCTGGTTACATCGTCGAGTACGAACCCTCGAACGCGAAAATATCCCCGCTTAGCCTTGTGCCCTAATCCTCCCCCCGCCATCGATCTGAGTCGGGTTCCATCCTGAATCTCTCGATGCCCTCCCTCCGTTACATTTAGCAGGCCTCGATACCGACGGAGGGGAAGTGTGAGTGCGAAGATCAGCTTCCTTATAATGAAGTTCTGGGGAGAAGCATGATCCGTCCGGACTACAAAGAGTTTGTCCGATTGTCACGCGGCGCCACGCNNTGAGATCAGGATCGAACGTGACCAAATTAAAAAGTCGAGCGGCGCACGGGAAATGTTTTCGCAGTCTCCTTCGAACTTGCGGAGTTTAATAGGGCCAGCGATGAATAAAATGGCAAAACATAAAGAAAACACCAAAAAACCAGAATGACGGGAACGGCGGAATCGGCGGGCTCATGAAGGAGCTTTGGGAGGCGGCTGTTGCCTTACGGGGCACCATCGAACCGGCCGACTACAAGCGTTACGTCTTGCCAATCATCTTTCTCCGCTTCCTTTCGCTCCGTTATGAGAAGCGCCGGGCGGAACTTTCAGATTGCGTTCGTGAAAAACGGGCAGCGTACGACATTGGCATCGAAAATCTCGATACCATTTTGAACGACCCGGACGAATACCGCTCTGGTGGAGCTTTCATTATTCCCGAGAACGCCAGATGGGATAGCATCATTGCCAACGCCCAACGCGACGACATCAAGACCTATCTGGACGATGTTCTGCAGCTTCTCGAAGACACGTATCCAGATAAGCTCCGAGGACTGCTTCCGCGCATTTACGCGGGCTCTAATCTCACCCCGGAACATCTTAGGGGCCTTATTAATACCTTCTCTCGCGACGTGTTCCGTCAAGATCACGGCGGCGAGGACCTTATCGGGCGTGTCTATGAGTATTTCATCGGCGAGTTTGCCAACTCCGAAGGCAAGCGGGGGGGTGAGTATTTCACACCCATCAGTATTGTTAAGACCCTGGTCGCCATGCTGGAGCCAACAGATGGCACCGTCTTCGACCCGTGCTGCGGCTCCGGCGGTATGTTTGTTCAGTCCGATGTGTTTACCAAACATAGCCACCGACTTAGTTTCCTCGGTCAAGAATCCAAAGATTTTACTTACTGTCTCTGCCGGATGAATCTTTTCATTCATGGAATCGATGGCGATATCCGGCTCGGCAATTCCTATGTTGACGATCAGCAAGCGGGACTCAAAACGGACTACATCATCGCAAATCCGCCGTTTAACGACGGAGCGAATACGTATTTCGCGTGCCATCGTTCGTTCACAATTTGTTGTAAAATGCAACACTTACGTAAGTCATTGAGAACAGGCTACTTGCCGACTATGCGATGACTATGCGATGGGGATTTTAAATTCTTTGATACCAATGACACACCCAGGCCCCGGTCCGGTAAAAAGAAGTTTCTCGGAGTACAAATGGTCAATCTTGGGAAGGGATTTCGCGGCGATCAGGTTTTATCTTGGGCACCTTCTGTGGGGCATTTCCGCAGGATTTACGCGCCAGTCCGAGTCGTTCCCACTTTAGGTGGCCGAGGCGTGCCCCGTGTCGTGCGAGAAGTATTATCCTTCCTTTTGTTGCCCAAGATACCGGTGTAGGTATTTGGATCCTTCCTTACCGTAGACTTCGGTGCCAATCGTCAGCAAAATCTCGCAGATCTGAGAGATGCTCCGTGCCTCTCGATTAGCGATTTGCTCCAGGCTTTTCTTAAGCTCACTTGAAATTCGGAATGCTAGGGGAGCATTTTTCTTCATGATGCTGAGATTGTATGAAAAAAACCAGTTTTTTGTTGTTAGCAAGTTGTTGACATCTCTCTGTGGATCTCATACAATGTATGTGATTGTATGCATGGGAGGAATCGCATGGTTGATCAATTGTTCCGGAGCAATGCGAAGTTTGCTCGGTCTCGATGGAAGTGTGATCTGAATCAATTTGCTCTGAAATTACTGAAGATGCTCACCAAACAATATCAATTCTCGATCGCGGAGGGCGATCTAATCTGGTTAGACCGCGGGTGGTACGTTACCCATACAGGCCTAATACGACTAGCCTCCCGAAACCGGTGTGCTGGGATTCACACTAAACCTGTTCCGGACTTTTGCGATCCGCAAACGCAACGCTGGTCGTTCGAGGCTACGGTTTACAAGACAAAGGCCTGTCGAGGGTTTGTCGGCTACGGCGATGCCGATCCGTCCAACGTCTCATCGCTCGTTCGTGGCGCCGAGATGCGCGTGGCCGAGACCCGGGCGGTCAATCGGGCCCTGCGCAAGGCCTACGGCATCGGCATCTGCTCGGTCGAGGAGATCGGGACGAGCCCGGTTGAGAAGTTTCCTCCCCAGAACGCGAATGGAAACGGGAACGGCGCCGGTCCCAAGGTCCGGGACCGACTCTGCCAGATCATCCGCCAGCACAAGCTC
>PLHP01000276.1 GCA_003138955.1 Acidobacteriaceae bacterium
TGCAGGAAGGAGCGGGCCGCGATCGCCTGCGGGTCGTGCTCAACCGTTACAAGAAGATTCCCGGCTTCACCGACGACGATGTGGAGAAAGCCACAAATTGCAAGGTGCTATGGAAGGTGCCCAACAACTTCCAGGTCATCGGGCCCGCAATTGACAAGGGCAGTCCGGTAGCCGCGCAGGGGAATCACGACCTCGGCCGCTCCTACCAGGGTCTGGCCGCGGAACTCGCCGGCGCGACTACGTCCGGCGAAGGCGCTCTCTCACTGCTCTACCAGCACGACAAGGGCGACGGCAAGCAACGAGCCGGCGGCCCACTGATCGTATCGCCCGTGCGCGCCGGGCAATAGATTCCGCTTTTCAATCAATGCAAGTCCGGGTTTTACTTCTGCATTCTGACTTCTGACCTCTGCATTTTCCTACCTTTGTTAGAATCAGGGTTCGCCAATGACGCCGAGAATCGTTGAAATTCTTTATCAGATGATCGCGTTCCTGTTTGCCATCAGCGTGCACGAGTCCGCCCATGCCTGGACCGCGTCGCGCTGTGGCGATCCAACGGCTCGCATGCTGGGAAGGGTTTCGCTGAACCCGATCCGCCACATCGATCTGTTTGGCACGATCATACTGCCGCTGGTCGCAGCCCTCAGCCACTTCCCACTGCTCGGCTGGGCGAAGCCGACCCCGGTCGACCCCCGGAATTTTCGCCATCCTATGCTGGACGACATTTTGACCTCAGTGGCGGGTCCGGTCAGCAACTTCATCGTCGCCACGGGCGCGCTTCTGCTGCTGGGCGGCATCTCGCTCTCATCAATCTCCGGACACACCCTCGTCATGGGATTGGTGGCGGGAGGCGACGGCGCTGGTTCCGATTCGGCGTTGGCGCCCGTAGCTATGCTGCTGTTTGAACTTATGTTCATCAACATCGTTCTGGCGGTCTTCAACCTGATTCCGGTTCCGCCGCTCGATGGCAGCCACGTGCTGCGGCACTTCTTATCGGATCCCGTGCGAATGGTGTACGACCGCATCGGCATCTTCGCACTACTGGCGCTCGTGTATCTGGGCGGAGGACTGCTCGGCAGCTTGATCCGCCCGTTTGTTCACTTCTACCTCTCGATGCTGGTGAAATTCTGAATGACAACTCCTTCCATCAAGAAACGCGTGCTGAGCGGAATGCGCTCGACTGGCAAACTGCACCTGGGAAACTACGTTGGCGCGCTCGAAAACTGGGTCCGCATGCAGGAGCAGTATGACTGCTTTTTCTGTGTCGCCGACTGGCACGCGCTGACCACCGACTACGCCGACACTTCGCGCCTGAAAGAAAACTCGATCGATGTGCTGCTGGATTGGCTGGCAGCCGGGCTTGATCCCGCGAAATGCGTGATGTTCATCCAGTCGCATGTGCCGGCGCACGCCGAATTGCACTTGCTGCTTTCGATGATCACTCCGCTCGGCTGGCTGGAGCGCGTCCCGACCTACAAAGAGCAAAAAGAAAACATCAAGGGAAAAGACCTGGACACGTACGGGTTTCTTGGTTATCCCGTGCTGCAATCGGCGGACATTTTGATTTACAAGGCGGACTTCGTCCCGGTCGGCGAAGACCAGGTGGCACACGTTGAGTTGACCCGCGAAATCGCGCGGCGGTTCAATGCATTCTACGCGTTCGCGCAGCCGGTGGTGACCGAGACGACCGGATTGACGCCGCAGCAAAGGGAGCTTCTGATTTCCAGTGGAACGGAAATAACGCCGGATACCGACTACATTTTCCCCAGAACCGTTTTCCCCGAACCGCGGTCCCTGCTCACGCCCGCTCCGCGCCTGCCGGGGACCGACGGCCGCAAGATGTCGAAGTCGTACGACAATGCGGTCATGCTCACCGATCCTGAGGCCGTGGTGCGGCAAAAACTGAAGACGATGGTCACCGATCCTGCCCGGGTGCGGCGCACCGATCCCGGCAATCCCGATGTGTGTCCGGTGGGCGACCTGCACAAAATATTCAGCAACCCGGAGACGATGGCCAAGGTGAACGAAGGCTGCCGATCGGCTGGAATCGGCTGCATCGAGTGCAAGAGCTGGGTCGCCGATGCCCTGGTAAAGATCCTCAACCCCATGCAGGAGCGCCGAAAAAAATACGAGGACAATCCGCGCCTCGCCTGGGATATTCTGGAAGCGGGCTCAGCCCGGGCTCGTGAGGTCGCAGGCGGCACGATGGACGAAGTCCGGAAGGCGATGGGGCTGGACTATAGCCCACACGATAGCCCGAAAGACAGTCCGAACTGTGCGTCGATGAAGGATTCCACGAAGTGACCGATTTGTCTCAACCCATATCAGAACAGGCGCCAGTCACGGCTTCTGGACGCGGCGCGGATTCGCCTGCGTCGGCTGAGACGCGGCAAGCCGCGTCTCTACGGGAGAGCAAATCCGCCGCAGCCAAATCCGCGCAAGGCGATGCCAGCGATTTCCCGTTCGCCATCGCGCTCGGCGCAATCTACGAAGGCCCGCTCGACCTGCTGCTCGACCTGATCCGCAAGCAGGACATCAACATCTACGACATTCCCATCGCCAAAATCACCGCGCAGTACCTCACTTACGTCGAGCGCATACGCGAGCTCGACGTGAACGTGGCCTCCGAGTTCATCTACATGGCTGCGGTGCTGATTCACATCAAGTCGAAGATGTTGTTGCCGCGCGATCCGCTGGCTCCCGCCGACGCGCAGGAAGACCCGCGCAACGAACTCGTCAACCGGCTGCTCGAGCACGAAAAATTCAAATCCGCGGCACAAATGCTGCTACAGAAGCAGCAGATTGAAGACGCGGTGCTCAGCAATCCGGCGATCCGAGAGTTCATGGACGCCGAAGGCGCCGAGCCCGAACTTGCCGCCGATGTGATCGACCTGGTCAAGACCTTCCAGCAGATCCTGGACCGGGCGCGCAACCGGCCAATTCTGGAAGTGGACGAAGAGACCGTAACCGTCGGCCAGATGATCCAGTACCTGCACCGCCGGCTCGCCCTCGAAGATCGCCCCATTCGCCTGAAGCAGATTCTCCGCAATGTGCCGTCGCGACAGGCGCTGGTCTGCATGTTTCTGGCATTGCTCGAACTGGTGCGGTTGCAGGCGATCCAGGTGCGGCAGGACCACGTCTTCGGCGAAGTGCTGGTGAGAAAACATTCCCACTTCGAAGAGGTCATGACGGAGCAGGCTGCGGTGCGCGATGATTGGAGGTAGGAAGGGTCGTTAGTCGTCAGTCGTTAGTCGTTCGCAAAACAGTGCTGCGGGCTACGATCAATCACCGAACGACCAACGACAAACGACGATTTATGAGCCTTAGACCCCAACTCGAAGCCATCATTTACGCGGCGGAAACTCCCATTTCGCTTGACCAGATTTTTTCGCTGGTGAAAGAGTCGCTGCTTGCGGAAACTCCGGAGATCGATTCTGCGGAAATCAAATCGCGCATCCGCGCCACGCTTGAAGAACTCATCGCGGATTACTCTGGCGCAGAGCACGGAATCGAAATCCGCCAGGTCGCCGGCGGATACCGCATGTCCACCAAACCCGAGCAGCACGATGTGGTGCGCGCCTTCGCCAAGAGCCTGAAACCGCCTTTCCGGCTGTCGCTTCCGGCGCTCGAAACTCTTGCCGTCGTCGCCTACAAACAACCGGTCACTGTGCCCGAGATCAGCGAAATCCGCGGCGTCGACTCCGGCGGAGTCATCGCCACCCTGCTCGACCGCAAGCTGATCACGACCGCAGGCAGAAAGGCCGTCATCGGACGCCCCATTCTCTACAAGAGCAGCAAGGAGTTTCTGCTGCGCTTCGGGCTTAAGGACATCAGCGAACTGCCCAGCATGGAGGAATTCGAGAAACTGCTGGCGGAGTCGTTCCAGAGCGACTTTCCGAGCGAGGGCGCGGCTGTGGACGCGTCTTCAAGTTCGCCGTCGGCATTGGCTGATTCTTCCGAAACAGTGTCCGAACCGGAAACCGCTGCTGAAATTGCCGGGGCGCCCGAGTTTGAACCCGCCACCAACGAAGAGGAAACCGAAACGCCAGCNNCCAGCCGCCACCAAACCGGAGTAGCCATCCATGCCAGCCGAGCGTCTGCAAAAAATTATCGCTGCTGCCGGAGTCGCATCGCGACGCAAGGCCGAAGAAATGATCGTCTCCGGCCGCGTCGTGGTCAATGGGCAGGTAGTCACCGAGCTCGGCACCAAGGCTGATCCCGAGCAAGACCACATCCGCGTGGATGGCAAACTGCTGCAAGGGCCCGAACGTTATACCTACGTCGCGCTGAACAAGCCAAAAGGATATGTGACCACGGTCAGCGATGAGAAAAAGCGCCCCACCGTGATGGACCTGCTTCAAAATGTGAAAGGGCAGAAGGTGAAGGGCCGCGTGTATCCCGTGGGGCGTCTGGACTGGGCCAGCGAAGGCCTTCTGCTGATGACCAACGACGGCGCGCTGGCCAACGCTCTGATGAAAGCGTTTTCCAATGTGGCGAAAACTTACGTCGTGAAAGTCGCCGGCCAGCCCGACGAGGCCAAGCTCGACAAGCTTCGCCGCGGAGTTTCCATCGCTGAAAAAGGCGGGCGCCGCGTGCGCACGGCTCCGGCAAAGATTCGCTTGATCCGCGAAGGCGATAACCCGTGGCTCGAAGTGACGATCATTGAAGGCCGCAACCGCCAGGTCCGAAAAATGTTTGAAGAAGTGGGGCACCACGTGGAGAAAATCCGGCGCGTGCAGTACGGTCCCCTTGCGCTTGACGTGCCGCCGGGAGATTGGCGCAACCTTACTCTGCTGGAAGTCGCCAAGCTGAAGGCCGCCGCGTCGGGACCGAAACTTACGCTTCCGCCCGCCACGCCCACTCCGCTGCGAACGCCGAAATCGCCGCGATCATCGAAACCGCTGCGCTCACATGGACCGTCGCACTTGTCGCGAGCGCCAAAATCGTCCGCACCGAAGCACCCGCGCAATTAGAAGCGAATCCAATGGTTGCCGGGACCGCAGACAGCTGCCGAGCTACGCTCGGCTTGGACGGGCGAGACGCCCGTCCCCACACAACCAGTCCCCACAAAGTACCACCACTAACGCTTTGCTTCCGCGATCTTTGCTTCCGCAATCATGGGCAGGCGGGCCGCTCCGTACAAGCCGGCATCGCTCCCCAATAGGGCGCGTGTGATGATGGTCTTGTGGCCGGGACCAGGCACCACGCGCGCGGACGCGCCCTCTTTGTGGGCCGATGGATCGGGCGGCGCGGTGGCGGCGTACACGATGGAGCGCCGCCGCAACTCTTCGAAGATCGCGGGCGAAAACGCTTCCCAGGCGCTCGAAACTCCCCCGCCAATGACGTAAATCGGCAGGTTCAGGGAATTCACCAGCGACGAAAGCACAATTCCCAAACAACGGCCGACGTAACGAAAAATGCGGCGCGCATCCTCATCGCCTTCCATCGCGAGATTGTAAATCGACTTCGCGCTGAACTCCGGATCGGAGCTTGCAGCGCGTGCCAGTGCTGACTCACCCCTGCTCGCGATCGCTTCCCGCGCCATCCGGACCACTGCCGTCGCCGAAGCATATTGTTCCAGGCATCCTCGATTCCCGCACCCGCACGGGTGCCCATCCGGTTCAACGGTCGTGTGCCCGAACTCCCCGGCCATGCCATTCGCGCCGCGCCAGATCGTACCGCCCAGAACCAGTCCGCCGCCGACGCCGGTACCGAGGGTCAGGATCGCCACGTCGGAATAATCCTTGGCCGCGCCCAGCCATTTTTCTCCGAGCGCCGCGACATTGGCGTCGTTTTCGAGGATCACAATCGTCTTCAGGCGCTGCTCAATGGCGGCGCGGGCCGGATAGTCGACAAAGCCCGGCAGGTTGGGCGATTCGCGCACCAGGCCAGTTTGCACGTCGATGATGCCGGGCACGCCGACGCCAATCCCGATCAGCGGAGCGGAGTTACTGTATTTCTCCGACATGCGCTCGATGGCGTCGCACATATCGCCGATGACGCGATCGGGCCCCAGGGAAATCCTGGTGCCGAGCGTGACTTTCTCGACCAGTGCGCCTTGCTCGTCCACGGCTGCGATGCGCAAGTTCGTGCCGCCGAGGTCCACTCCGATTGAGAATTTATTCATGATGAATGACTCGGTAGTCCGTTCGAGGAAACTTTTAGCCCCGCCATTTTTTATAGTGCTAGCGTCGATGCGGCAAATTTAAATCGTTCTATTATGGCTATTTTTGACAATTTGAACAGTAGTGACTGCTGCGGCCGGCCAGGACGACGCGCCGGATCGGGGTCCCGCACACCAGACACGGCTCACCCTCACGGCCATACACTCGATGCTGGAGCTGGAAGAATCCTTCTTCTCCGTCGGCGTCCACGTAATCGGAAATCGAAGACCCCCCCAGAGCGATCGCCTCGCGCAGCACCTCCCGCACCGCTCGGTGCAGCTTGCCCAACTGCTCCCGTGTGATGGACGCTGCGCGCCGCCTTGGACGGATGCCTGCCCGAAACAACGACTCGTCGGCATAAATATTGCCCACGCCGCGCAGCAACTTCTGATTCAGAAGCGCGCTCTTGATCGGAGTCTTGCGCCCGCGAAAAAGCGCGATGAACCGCTCCTCGCTTACCTCGAGCGGTTCCACTCCGCCAGGATCGAAACCTCCAGCATGAACGCTGAGCTTGCCAAACATCCGCGGATCGATAAACCGCAGTTCGCGCCCCGACCCGAGCTTCGCGATCAAGTGAGTGTGCTTTGCGACTTCCGCCGCAGGTTCGCAAACGACCATGCGCCCTGTCATGCCGAGATGGACGATCCACTGCGCCGTTTGTAGAGACGCGGCTTGCCGCGGCTGGCCGCGAACTGCACGTCTACCTTTCTTCGGATGTGCTGTTTCCTCCAGGTCGAACACAATGTGCTTGCCCGCGCGGTGCACTCGCAGGATCCGTTTACCCTCAAGCGTCGAGGCGATGACGCCAGCTGGTGACTTGAGCGGCTGCGTCCTGGAACCGATCCAGACAGATTCGACGGTGTCTCCGGCCACGCGCCGGTCGATGCCGCGCGCAATGGTTTCGACTTCGGGAAGTTCGGGCACGCTGTCAGGATACAAGATCGGCGCGGGGGAAATCGCTCTTAGCTCTTGGCTTTTGGCTAGAAGCCAAAGGCCAAGAGCCAGGAGCGATCTTCCGGTTTGCTCCTCCACCGGCCGATTCGGTATGCTAGAGCGTACACACAAAGCTCCGCCGATCTTCCCGGTTTCCCAGTCTTTTCAACAGCAGCGGCGCAACCCGTGTGTGCGACCCTGGGGCGGCCTTCGGTTTGCGGCCGCGCAATATTCCAAGTGGAGTTTTCATTGAGCAGAGGCAGCACGAGCAGGGGTAGAACTGCGGTCATTGTTGGAGCCCAGTGGGGCGACGAGGGCAAGGGCAAGATTGTCGACGTACTCACCCAAACTTTTTCGGTCGTGGCTCGCTACGCCGGCGGGCATAATGCCGGACACACCGTCATCATCAACGGCAAGAAATTCATTCTGCAGCTCGTGCCCGGCGGCATTCTGCGGCCGGAGTGCACCAGCGTCGTCGGCAACGGCGTGGTGATCGATCCGCTGGCCTTCCTGAAGGAAGTCGCTTCCCTGCGCGCTGCCGGCGTGAAGGTGGACGGCAACCTCTTCGTCTCGAATCGCGCGCAGGTCATTCTTCCCTACCATCGCATGATGGAGCTGGGGTCGGAAAACGCACCCGGCCGCGTGAAAATCGGAACCACTTCACGCGGCATCGGCCCGGCTTACGAAGACAAAATGGGACGCCGCGGATTGCGCGTCGCCGACCTGCTCGACCGCCAATTGCTGCGCACGCACATCGAGAACGCCTGCCGCGAAAAGAACATGATCGCGCACGCGCTGTTCAACTCCGACCCGCTCGATGCCGACAAAATGTTCCGGGAATACGCCGACGCCACCGAGCAGATTGCTCCCTTTGTCCGCGACACGGCACTCCTGCTGAACCGCGCTCTGGCGGAAGGCAAGTCGATCGTCTTCGAAGGCGCGCAGGGCACCATGCTTGACATCGATCACGGCACCTATCCGTTCGTGACGTCTTCGAGCTCCACTTCCGGCGGCGCCGCCACCGGCACCGGCGTGCCGCCGACATCGATTGACACGGTCATCGGCATCACCAAAGCCTATTGCACGCGCGTCGGCAGCGGTCCGTTCCCGAGCGAACTTCTCGACGCACAAGGAGAAGACATACGCAAGCGCGGCAATGAATTCGGCGCCGTCACCGGACGTCCCCGCCGCACCGGCTGGCTCGATTTGCCTCTGCTCCGTTACGCTGGCATGATTAACGGCATCTCCTGGTTGGTGGTTACTAAGTTGGATGTGCTCGACCACCTCACGGAAATTCCAGTTTGCGTGGGGTATAAGGTGAACGGCAAAGAAACGGACGAAGTTCCGGCGCAGGCATGCGGTTATGAAAAACTCGAATGCATCTACCGCAACATGCCCGGCTGGGCCAGCCCAACGCAGGCCATTCGGACGGTCGAAGCATTGCCCAAGGCCGCCCGCGAATACCTGGCCTTCATCGAAAAGGAAACCGGAGCGCGGGTGGGAATGATTTCCACGGGCCCCGATCGTGAGCAGACCATTTTTGCGCCCGACTTCGTAAGCGAGTTGGGCCTGAAGAGCTATTGAACAACTCAGGTTCGTATCAGGGCATCGTTTTAGCGATGCCGTAAGTTTTCGGAATCAGGAGCCCCTTTAGGGGCTGGAATTTCACAGTAATAGAACGGAGCGACGAATGGTGGTGTTGGCCGTAACTTGGATGGCAAAAATCGGACGCGAGTCCGAAGTGACCGAGATCTTTGAAAAACTCTCAGCCGAATCGCGCAAAGAACCGGGCTGCCTCATGTATCAGGTGCACAAGCACAAGACCGATCCGCGCCGGTTCTTTATCTACGAACAATACAAAGATGATGCCGCCCTGGAGGCGCATCGTGCCGCGCCGCACTTCCTGCAGATGGCAAAAAAAGATCTGCCCAAAATCGCCGACCGCACCGAAGGGCATCTGTTCGAACCGCTAGGATAACTGTGGAGTTTTCAGTTCCCGGTTCTCAGTTCGCAGAGATCAATCTCGCTGGCAACTGAGAACCGGGAACTGTTCTTACCGCGGATACCCCATATTTGCGGGTGCCCCACTCATTTCCGCACTTTGTGAATGAATGGGTTCTAAGCCCCGCCAAAACTCTGGACAGAAACACGCTTGATTTCCAGCGGCACACAAATGATCGTGTTTCCCACTCTGCACGCGGATCATTTCCCGGCGGGCGTCTCACTTTTTGGCGGCACAACTGGAGTGATTTGGCGCAGCACGACCACCCACCGGCCGTCGCGCTTCACGCACACATAGGTGTTGCGTGCCTGTCCACTGATCGCGCGGCCGCCAATCTGCGCGTTTGTCCTCTCCACGGTGGTCAACACGGCTGTGTCCCCTTAGACGTGGATCGTGCTGTCCGACGCCTCGATGGACTCAAACTTCGTCTTTCCGCTTTCCACGTCCTTTACCGCCTCCGCCTTGCCGACCGCAGTTCCATTCGGACGAATGATGGTAAATTCATCGGCAAAAATCTTGTTGAGCGTCGGAACATCGGCCTTGATCAGAGCCTGATTCAGCGCGTTGCACAAGTCGCGGACTTGCTGCTCTGCCTTGTCCGCTTGTCCCAGCATCGGGACCGGGGCCAAACACAGGATCACAGCAATGACAACTGAGGAGAGTCGCCTCATACTCCTATCTTTCCTTTCCAAAGAGAGCGAAAATCGCACGCAAGGTGCATCACTACGCTGCGAGACACTCATCGAAACCGACGAGCGAAGCCGCCATTTTGGCCCGCGGGTTGCCGCGCGGCAGCAGCCGGCCAACGCGGTTCACTCTCATTTGGCCGTTCCCTTCATTTCGGTCTGCACCAGGTGCATCTCCGCAGTGCCCGCGTTTTCTACGGCGTGGGTCGCCGGCGCGTTCCAGACGGCTGTTCCAGCTTTGACCTCGTGTACTGCGGTTTTCCCGTCGGGCAACGTGACTCTGATCTTGCCATCGGTGACGTAATAGACGATGTTCGCCGGATGCGAATGCATTCCCACCTTTTGTCCGGGTTGCAGGTGAACGTCGAGTACACGAACTTGGGCATTGTCGAGAACTACTTTGTGAGTCTCCGCCCCGCCGGCGGCTTTCAG
>PLHP01000266.1 GCA_003138955.1 Acidobacteriaceae bacterium
CCATGAATTCTTCTGACGAGTCGAATTTAAAGAAAGGCGTCCGCAAACGCAACGCAGGGACCAACGCGAGGCCGGCAACTCTCGCCGCAATTGATCTCCGCCAGCCGGTAATCCATCTTATCTCTTGCCTAAACACCCTCCTCTGATGTACATATCAGCGGTATCTCCAGTCAGCAGCGTGCTCAAAGTTCAAGTGGTTGCTGGTAAACCGCGCACTTCGATTCCCGCCTTCATCTCAAGGGCGGAAGATCCCCGGAGCTTTATGAAACCGACACTACGTCTTTTCTGTTTCGCGGTTGTGTTCTCACTCGTCCGTCAAGTTGCATTTGCTCAGGGCGCCGCCACCGGCGACCTCCACGTCAGCGTGAAAGATCCGAAGGGCAACGCCGTGACCAACGCCACCGTCACCGTGCGAGATGTCGCCAAGGGTCTGGAACGCGCGGGCAGCAGCGACGGCGAGGGCGGCTACAGTGTGCGTCAGTTGGCTCCCGGCACTTATTCCGTCACCGTGGACGCGTCGGGTTTTGCCAAAGCCGAAGCCACCGGCGTCTCCATCACCGTCGGCGAGATGGCCGAATTACCCCTCGCGCTCACCGTCGCGGGCGGCAAGGAAATCGTCGAAGTTAACGCCCAGGCAGACATCGTGGAAACTTCGCGCAGTTCCACCACCGACACCATCGGCGAGCGCCGCATCGACAATCTGCCGATCAACGGCCGTAACTACATTCAGTTCACGCTGACCGATTCGCAGGTGCAGCGCGACAGCGCCCCCCAACTCGGCGCCGCGCCGACTTCCGGCCTCAACATGAGCGGCCAGCGTGCCCGCTCCAACCTGGTCAATGTTGACGGTGCCGATGCCACCGACAATTCCACCGACGGCGTGCGCTCCACCGTCTCCCAGGAAGACGTGCAGGAATTCCAGATCATCACCAACAACTACGCTGCGGAATACGGCCGCGCCGCTGGCGGCGTGGTCAACATCATCACCCGCTCCGGATCGAACGCGTTCCACGGCGATGTCTACGGATATCTGCGCAATCGTGATTTCCAGGCCGTCAACCCCTTCAGCACCACCCCCAACCCTGCCTATACCCGCGTGCAGGCGGGCGCAGCCTTCGGTGGGCCGATTAAGAAAGACAAGACGTACTATTTCTTTTCCTATGAAGTCACCCGGCGCCACGAAACCGGATTCTCCGCCGTCGGCGCGAACAACTTTGGGCTCCTGCCCTTCAATACGGCCACAGACATCGGCTCGGTGGGACTAGGCGGGCCGGGAAACTTTCCATTGCCCTTCGGCACCATCCAGGTAAGTCCGGCGCAGCAAGCATTCTTGGAGGGTGTGACCCCAGGGGATTTGGCTTCGTTCGGTGGCGCACTGCCCGGTTATCTAGCGCTGCTGGGGGCTTCCTCCGGCCAAGCCGTACAGGGAGCCTGGCCCACTTCCCTAGTACAGGGTTTGACGGGCGGCCTCCTCAGTGCTTGGGCGGGCTTCCCCACTACTTGCGCTCCTCCCGGCCCGTGCGTCCCCGTCCCCACCTCGTATCAGACCCTGGCTTCGCAAGAAGGCAACTTCCCGATCTTCGAAGGCACCAGCCTCTACGCCTTTCGCATCGACCACAACGTGAGCAACAATAACCGTCTCACGCTCCGCGTCAATGCCAGCCCGAGCACGATCACCGGCATCGAAGGCAGCGGACAGGACCAGCCCTTCGGTCAAAACGCTTACTCGCGGACCTCGCAACAAAGCTACCGTGATGTGGCCGGCGTTGCGCAGGATACCTGGACCCTCGGCACCAGCAAGGTCAATGAATTCCGCTTCCAGTACGCGCGCCGGGGTCTGAATTATTACTACAACACCAAGATCCCGGCCGGCGCCGATCCGGCCGTCAACATTCCCGGTTACGGTTATTTTGGACGCGAGCCTTACTCCTACATTGCGCGCGTCGAGACGCGCTACCAGTTCACTGACAACTTTTCCTGGAGTTTCGGACGGCACAGCACCAAGTTCGGAGTAGACTTCAACTATCTTCCGCTCACGGCCACCTTCACGGTGAATTATGGCGGCGTTTATGACTTCGGCAGCTTCAATGTAACTCCCCTCGGCTTTCCTCAGTCGTTCCCGGGTCTTTCCCCGGTGCAGGCTTACGGAGCCGGCGTCCCTGAAGACTTCATCCAGGGCCTCGGCAGTCCCAGCGACTCATTCTCCAACAAGCCCCTTGGCATGTTTTGGCAGGATTCCTGGCGCGTAAACCACAATCTCACGTTGAACTACGGCCTGCGTTACGATGTGGAATTCCCGCCCACGTTCCCACCCCCCAAAGGATTGGCGCTTCCCGCGTATAACGCCCTGGGCTTGCAGAAAGGCATCCAGACCGACTGGAAGGCCATTCAGCCACGTCTGGGCATCGCGTGGGATCCCAGGGGAGACGGCAAAACCGTGATCCGCGCTTCGTTCGGAATGTTCTTTGATCATCCCTTGCTTGGTCTGTACTTCCTCGGCCAGGCCTCAGACGGCTCAACCAGCGGACAACTTGCCTTCGGCGGCACGGCGCCGTGCGCGGGAGCCGGAAATCCTGCCAACCTAAATGCGATCCCCATTTTTCAGGGGCTCCTGAATCAGCCAAACTGTACGCCGTCGGTCTTCCCACAAGCGAATGCCAATCTCTTTTACGAGCCGAACCAGCAGCAGTTCCAGGCCCTGAATACTCCCAACTCGGTTTTCCTTAACCAGAACTACCTCAACCTAGCCCAAGGAACGTTCCTGCCGCTCGCCTTCCAGCCCTTTGGTTATCCGCAGGCGAAGAACTTCGTTTACGCCTACTCGCAGCAAGCGAACCTGACTGTCGAGCGCGACCTCGGTGATGGCTACGCCCTCAGCGTGGCTTACAACTTTAACGGCGGCCGTCATCTCAACCGCCCCATCAACGCGAATCCGGTGAATGGCGCCTTCATGGTGGAAAATCTGAAAGCCGCGGTAGCTGCTGGGGTCAATAAAATAACGGATAACCCGTTCACGGTGACCGGTTGCGGCGTTGGTCCGGGCGGTCCCTACGTTCCGGCCGCCCTAACGAATTTCTTCCGGCCGGGCGGCGTTAACCCAGCCATCGGCTTGGCATTGCTTTCGAGTGCTGCGACGGCGCCTTGCGTCACCGCCGTGTTGCCTGCGGTGCAGCAACTCTATCGTCTGAACACAAACTGCAATCTCGCCTCTCCTGCTCTGGCTGGCTGCATCCCTTTCGGCGACATGGACGCCAACTACTCCAACGGCAGTTCGGTCTATAACGGATTCAGCGCCAATCTCCGCAAGCGCTTCACCAAGCACTACGAATTTCTGGCCTCCTACACCTGGTCGCACGCCATCGACGATTCCACTGACCTGCAGTCCACGCTCACGCCCCAGGACAGCTACTCTCCGGCCAACGATCGCTCCTCGTCGCTCTTTGATCAGCGCCATCGCTTCGTCTTCAGCGGCGTCTACCAGTCGGGCAAACTCAGCGGCAGCGGCTTCGCGAGAAAGTTATTCAGCAATTGGACATTCGCCCCCTCGATCGAATTCAGTTCCGGGCGACCCTTCAACATCATCACCGGTAATGACGACAACCTCCAGTTGTCTTCCCTCACTGGGCGGCCCAACACCTTCGTAAACCCCGATTGTACGACCGTCTTTGGATACACTCCCGTCCTGTCGAAGGTCTCTCCCACCGGAGTCTTCCAGGAGCCTTGCGTCGCCGACTTTAACGGCACGCTCGCCTCCCTCGACGGCAACCTGGGCCGCAACGCGGGCATCACCCCATGGACGGTGTTCGACGATGTGCGCTTCGCCAAACGCATCAACTTCGGCGAGCGCATCAACATGGATTTCATCACCGACATGTTCAACATCGCTAACCGCTACAACGTGGCGGCCGTAAGCCCGCTCTTCACCAACGCCGGTCAGGCCACCGCCGCCTACGACCCGCGCCAGTTCCAGTTCGCGCTGAAATTGAACTGGTAAATCAGATTTTGGAGTTATGCGCTGGTTGTTTCTGCGAGAGAGTACGACGAATAAGAGTTACAGGAGCCGTCGAAAGCCTTCATGATTTGTCGCGGAGCGTGCGACACCAAGCTCTCTACGGTGCTTCGATCAACTCCATCTTGCCGTCCCGTGTCCGGTGCAACACTATCAACCTGCCCTTGGGGTCGCGGAATACAAAAACATCTTTGTCGCGGAAATGCGCCTCTTTGATCGCTTCTTCCAAAGTCATCGGACGAAGCGCAACCGAATCCTGGGCATGCACCAGGTGCACTTCGGTGGTTTGCGCCACCGATGGAAATTTATGAACGAGAACGGAAACGGTGGCATTCTCCGCCAGTCCGAGCGCCGCCTCAATGTTGCCCTCCAACGACTGGCCGTCAAACTTCTTGCCCGCCTTGCGCTTCTTGCTTATCCACTTCGTTTTGTGTTTGAGCGCCTGCTTTTGCAGGTGGTCGAGAGCTTCGCTGACGGCCGATGCCATGTCGGCGGTCTGGGCCAACCCCACAATCGGACCGTGTGGCGGGTTGATCGTGATTTCGGCCTTGTGTCTGCGCTTCTCCACGGCCAGAATCACCTTGGTCTCGAATCGGTCGCCTAGAATTTTGCGGATCTTGTTGAGGCCGTTTTCAACTTCCTTGCGGATTGTGGGAGTGATTTCGTATTTTCTCGCGGTATATTCCACGTTCATCAAGCAGCCTCCAGAATCTCTCAGTCTGGGGAACAAGGTCAGAGGTGAGAGGTCAGATTGCAGAGGTGAAAGGCCCGATGCGCAGTTGGTTTCACCTCTGAAATCTGACCTCTGACCTCTGCAATTACTTTTTCACTCTTCTTTGATGCGTGCTCGGAATCTTCATGTCTTCCCTGTATTTCGCGACCGTTCGGCGAGTGACCTGGATGCCCTGCGATTGCAGAATGCGGGTGATCTGTTCGTCGGTCAACGGCCGGCTTGGATCTTCTTCTTCGATCAGCTTCTTGACGCGGCGTTTCAAAATCAGTAGCGAAGTGCCACCGCCCTCGGGCCCCTGCACGCTTTCCGAGAAGAAATACCGCAATTCGAACACGCCCTGCGGCGTGTGGACGTACTTGTTGGCGACCGCGCGGCTGACGGTGGAAGGATGCACGCCGATTTCTTCCGCCACTTCCTTGATCATCATCGGCTTCAGCTGATCGATTCCCCGCTCGAGAAAATCCTGTTGGCGCGCCACGATCGAGTAGCACACCTTGGCGATCGTCTGCTTGCGTTGTTCGATATTCTTGATGAGCTGAATGGCGGACTTGTAGCGATCTTTGACGTAGTTCCGCGTGTCGCGATCATTGCCGTCGCGGGTCATCAGGCGCTTGTATGCGGGATTCAAGCGCAACTGCGGCATGTCGTCGTCATTCATGATGACCAGCCACTCGTCGCCGTGCTTCACGAAAGCGACATCGGGCTCAATCAGCCGGGCCGGAACTTTGTTGTAGCGCAAACCCGGCCGGGGATCCAGCGTGCGGACATAATCGAGCGCGGCCTGCACCGCTTCGACTGGACGCCCAATCGCGCGCCCAATTTCCTTGAACTGCTTCAGCGTCACCGCTTTCAGATGCTGATCGACAACGGCAATCGCGTCTCTAACAACCTGCTCGGTCAGGGCACTCCCGTTTCTGTGCAGTTGCAACTGTTCCAGATGGTAGCGCAACTGATAGAGCAGGCATTCGCGCAGATCGCGGCAAGCGATGCCCGGCGGATCGAACTGGCGCACAACTTCCAGCGCTTCGTGCAGATCGGCGACCGTGAAGGTCACATGGAAGCTCACGTCGGGAATCCGCGCTGGCGCTGGCGCCGCTCCCGTACCGGTTTCGTGGTTCGCCGCACTCGGCGGAATCTCGGGCGACTGAACCCCGGCTGCTATCTCGGGGTGAATATCTGGCGCAATATCCTGCACTTCATCTTGCGCGCCACACGATGATGCAGTTGCGGCACCTTCCAATGTCAACGGCGGAGGCCCGATGTCTAGTGCGGCAACGCCCTCCGATGCAAGAACAGAAGTATCGAGTTCAGAAGTATCGAGGCCCGAGGCATCGAGGTCGGAGGTTTCGCGCGCAGCCTCCGCGACGGCAATCCCCAGCGCCTCCGCTTCGCCCACGATCTTGGCCGCCACTTCCACATCTGCTTCCGGAGCCGCGACCGGAGCGATTCCCAGCAATTCTTCGTCGCTGGCAATCAGATATCCTTCTTCGTTCAGATTCCCAATGATGAGCTCGGCAGCCTGATGCACCGGCGGCCGCACAGAAATCGCGCCTAGTTGCCACAGCAGGTGGTCGCTCAGGTTCCCCGGCTTCGACAGGAAGTTCTCAAACGAAGGCTTCTCGATCTCTTCCATTTCCCCCGAACTGCGATAACCGGGATCCAGATAGTCCTGGAAGAACGAGCCGAAATCGATCTCCTCGAAAGGATCCTTCTTCTCATCCGCTATGGTCGGACCCTCTTCCGCAGGGGCGGTCACTTTGGCGGCCAGACGGTCGCGCTCTTCCTCCTGGCGTCCGACATCATCGAGCATCGGAATGGCATCTTCGAGCTCTTCGAGCACCGGATTCTCGACCATCTCGGCGTTGATCATGTCCTTAAGCTCGAGCTTGTTGAGCGCGAGCACGGAAACCATTTGCACGAGACCCGGCGTCAGAATCTGCCGCTGCGACAACTTGACGTTCAGTTTGTGCTGAAGAAGCACCATTTCTCCCTAAAAGAAGTTCTCAGTTCTCGGTTCTCGGTTCTCAGTCAACCCGATGCCCTCAACTGTCCGGTACATCGGAGTGTGGAAAACTTAGCTTCTCATGCACCGAGGTAGATCGTATGGACACGAAAGGTCTATGTGCCCACGCCTTGGTAACCAGAAGCAGTGGTCGGTGGTCGGTGGTCGGTGGCTAGTCACCGCGCATTTTCTGGCAACCGACCACTGACCACCGACCACTGACCACTGCTTTCTCACACTAATGAGAAGCTTTCCCCCAAATAAACGCGCCGCACTTCCGGATCGCTCCCCAACTCCTCCGGCGTTCCGGAGCGGAAAATCCGCCCTTCGTTTATTATGTATGCCCGATCCGTCACCGACAACGTCTCGCGGACGTTGTGGTCCGTGACCAAGATCCCGATCCCGCTGGCTCGCAGGTCGGAAATGATTTTCTGCAAATCCAAAACGGCGATCGGGTCGATTCCCGAAAACGGCTCATCGAGCAATATAAATGTAGGGCTGATGCAGAGCGACCGCGCGATTTCTACCCGCCGCCGCTCCCCGCCCGACAATGCATACCCGCGATTCTGCCGTATATGTTCTAGCCCGAGCTGGTCAATCAGCTTCTCCGCCTTTTCCCGGCGTTCGTGCCAGGAAATAGGCTGGACTTCCAGCACGGCCAGGATGTTCTCCTCCACCGTCAGTTTTCGAAAAACCGAAGCTTCCTGAGGCAGGTAGCTGATGCCGTACTGTCGCGCCCGTAAATACATGGGAACGCTAGTGATATCTTCGTCGTCGTACAGCACCCTGCCGGTGTCGGGAGGAACCAGACCTACGATGGCATAGAATGAGGTGGTTTTTCCGGCGCCATTCGGTCCCAGAAGGCCCACGACCTCGCCCTGTAGAACCTGAAGGCTTACCCCGCTGACTACGCGGCGGCCACGATAGGATTTCCCGATTTCGTCGGTGGCCAGCGTATGCATTTATCGTGCCACTTGCGTCCGCGTGATCGCCGGGGACGTTTCCCTTCCATCCACGAGCACCCTATCATCGTGTTTGTAGAAAGTCAACGAATCGCCCGTAGTTTTGCCTCGTTCGGCATCAAAAATGCTAGGAGGTCCGCCGGTCAGCACGTACTTGTCGTCCGCCGACGTGTATACCAACCGCTCACCGGTGCCACGCCGGGTCGGCTGGATGATCACAACCTGGTCTTCGGCGATAATTCGCTCTACTTGCCCCGGCATTGCCGGGTTCGCCCCCGCTTTCGACTGACTCCGCGGCAGCAGAAATACCGTCATCCGCTGGCCCGTCATCGTAGCGTCGGACGCCTTCGCCGTCACCCCGCCATCCAGGAAGATTCTCCGCTCCGCATCCACGTAATTCAGACGCGCGGATGTGATGCGTACCGGGGTCACCGTCCCGTTCTTGTCTACTTGCACCAGCACGGTCGTAACCGGCTGCGCCGGAGCTAGTGTGGGAGCGCGGCCCTGCCCCGCTCGGACGGGGCGAAGCCCCGTCCCCACACTGACCTCTCCCTGCCCCACCCCCTGCGCAAAGATGGTGCGATGGTCCCGATCGAATTGAAGCGTGGGAGCCTCCACTACGTTTGCGTCTTGCCACAGGCGGGCATCGCCTGTGTACACCGCAATCGCCGTTGAACGATTTGCCGTCATGCTGCGGCTCGTCACGTGGATCGGGTCGGAGGAAGCGAGCATGCCGCCATCCGGTTGCGCCTTCAGATCGGAGTACGTGCTCTTGACGTTGCCCTCGGCAACGGCGTCGCCAGTCGCCCGGTTCATGCGAATCGTCTGGGCCGTCGTCGTCATGCCGCCGTCCACCACTCGGGGCGATCCGGTCAGCACCGCCAGTTGGTCGGCCGTCGTGTACTCTCCGCGCTGCGCCCAAGCCTTTTGCGTGCCATCGACGTAGGTGAACCCACCTGTCTGCGTGATCGAGCGGACGCCGCCCTCTGGAAAAAAGGCGACATCAAGCATCCGGCTGGTCGATACTTGATCAGTCTGTCTCGGCGAGCCGGCCTTGCTTGATCCGGCCTTACCCGCGTCGGTCTTGCTTGCGTCGATCTTACTCGCGTCGACCTTACTCGCTTGGATCAAGCTGCTGACAATCTTCGCGTCCGGTTCTCCGTGCAGCGTCGCTAGGCGATTTTGCTCCGTGAATTTCGCCGTAAACTTGGCGGCTGTCACCACCGTCTTCTGATTTGCGTCCGGCTGCGTGATGACGATCTGCGGCGGCCCGCTGGTCTCGGCACGCTCCAACAGGCGGCCGTCTTTCACGATAAAGTCCATCACCGGGGCGGTCATTTCGACATCCTGTGTACCTCCCTGCGTCGGCGTCGACGAGAGTGCAGGGGATGCCGCAGAGGATGCCGCGGAAGATGACCCCGTTGTCGCCGCCGCAACCAGAGTCCCGGTCCGGCTGTTCTTCTGGTTCAAACGCACGCCGTCTTCGGCATGAACCGTCTTCAGAACCTGCTGCCCGGCAGAGTTTCCGGCAAAGTGCAGCGTTGCCCGCCCGGCGGCAGCATCAGCGGGCTGCGTTCCCAGGGAGGCCAGTTGCACGTTGCCCGTGAGAATGGCCGTGGTGAGTAGATTCCGCGTGCCGGCCAAGAACAATTCGGCATGATCGGAACGCTCGTGCATTTCCGATCTGCCATGAATCTCGCTACGCACATCGCCCTCGGCGAGAATGTGGTCCACCGTGTCGTCTTCGCGCAGGAAGAAAGTCGCCTGGTCGGACCACCCTTCCTGCTGCTCCCGGGTCATGTGCACCGTCGTGAGAACAACCTGATGAGGCTGCTTCGTAATTACGCCACGGTCTGCATTCAGATGGACCGGCTGCGGCCGGTTGACAGTCATATCCACAGCCGACAGCAGCTTCATCGTACCCGTCTTTGCCACATATTCAACGCCCACCGCCGAACCGGATGCCTGCGGCGTCTGAAACTCCACCTTTCCGGCGGCGGAAGCGTCCCCCGTATTCCTGTTGAAGACCAGCCCGTCGGTTTCAAGATGAATTGGGCTTCTCCTTTGCGCCGGAGGCGTCTGGTCCGAATGCCGCATCCCCTCGGGGTTCGCTTCCAGGTCAATCAGCACCGTGCCCTTCGCGGTCACATTGCCCGACACGGGGTCGTACTCGAAGTCATCCCCGGCAATCCGGTCGAAGCGATCGGAATCCTTGCCGTAGATGACGATCTTGACGTTGTGCAAGTCCGCCCGTCCACCCTCTTTGAACTGCACCGCCTTGGAAGCGCTCACCGTAAACTGGGTGCGGCCTTCTATGGACTTGGAGATCGAAAAGCCTTCAGCGGTTTGCTGAATGTTCAGGCCCATTTTCGCCGGAACGTCGTGGATGGCCTTGCGCAGACTCCAGCGCGCGTAAAAATACATCCCCGCGACCGTAGTAACCATCAGAATCGCGCCCAAGGCGAACCAGCGGCGCAGTCGTGAAACCGAAGAGGCCATTAGAGGCTAGTGTAACTCGTATGATTGAGAGACAAGCCCCGCAGGGGTCGATCCACCTTAGCCCCGCGCTTCAGCGCGGGGTAAAGTGGAGTGATTGATTTCAAGTCCCGGAGGGACGACCCAGTTCCCCCACACCTACGCCCGCCGCACCAGCGTCCCGGCCAGCAGATCGTGCAGTCCCTGTTTGCGCTCGGTGAACCCGACCATGATGTAGCCGATAAACAAAATCATCCCCGAGAGCCACTTCGCAAAATGCCTTCCCGTCGCCCGTTCGAATGAGATGCGGTTGCCATTGAGATCGGTAACCTTCATCCCAAAGATCATCTTGCCGAGCGTCGCCTGGTACGAAGAGCTTTCCATGAAAGCCTCGTACAGCCAGGAACCGAAAACCAACAAGATGAAGGTGACGCCACCACCCAAAATAGCAAGTCCTCTATGGGGGAAGCCACCCATCATTCCCCCTGCCAGCCCGAGGGCGCCAAAAATCATGCCCACGGGAGCAACCACAACCCGCACGATGATTCCGTCAATGATGAGTGCAACTACCCGAATCTAGAACCCTCCGTACCCAACCCCCACCGCCGGAGCAACCGCCTGATACGGAGACGCTGAGGATGAATAGGGCGAGGTTGAGGACGGCGGCGCCATCGGTGTTTGGACAGCGCCGGGCGTCGGGTTCGTGGGAGCTCCGCAGCGGCTGCAAAACTGCGCGCCCGCGGCATTCTGCGCGCCGCACCTGTTGCAGAAGAAAGTTCCGTTCATGACCCGGCACTATAAAGATGGATTGGCTTTTTGTCAAAACCAGAGAAGCAAGGTGCCAACCGGAATGTCCAGTGGAGCGACGGGCGTCTCGCCCGTCCAGCCGGGCGGGGACGCCCGCCTCTCCACCGGCGACAAGATTCATATCCAGGGCCTTCGCGGGTACACTGGTTTCGGATCCGCATCGGCCGCAGCGCGTCCCAAAAAGCGAATGAAAGCAACCACCGTGGGGCTTCACTCAACATGCCAGCCGTGAGCGTGGCTTNNCAGACTCTCGCTCCCGCCGAAGTCATCATCGTCGATGGCGGTTCCACCGACGGCACCTGGGAGCGTCTCGAAGCCGCCCGGTCGAAATACCCGACGCTAGTTCCCATCCGCGATGAAAGCTGCAGCCTGCAACGTTCTCCGGGGCCGATCGCACGCGGTCGCAACATCGCGACCGCAGCAGCCTCTTCCGATGTCGTCGCTTGCGCCGACGCCGGCTGCACCTACCGTCCCGACTGGCTCGCCAACCTCACTGCACCGATTTTCAACGGCCACTCCCAGTACTCTGTCGGCGGATCGTATATCGACCCAACCAACTCCAGCGTCTGGGACGTTGCCTCCGCGCCCTTCTTCGGAATCAAGTTAAACTCCGACGCAGCCACCAAGTCCTGCACCGCCCGCTCCATGGCCTTCCGCAAAGAGCTCTGGCGCCGCGTCGGCGGATTCCCCGAGACCGTCTTCCTCGGAGAAGACACCGTATTCGATTCCAAGGTGCGCCAGCTCGTGATCCCCGCCTTCGCGGAAAGCGCCAAGGCGTTGTACCAGCCGGGCCACACTTTCCGCTCGGCGCTCCGGCAAATGGTCGGCTATTCCGTAACCGACGGTGTGTTGGGCGGACGTTCAGCCCGCTTATGGAGGAACCTGGCTCGCTGCCTCGCCGAGATTCTTGCCGTACTCTTTCTCGTCTACTCGCCCATACCCCTGATGTGCGTGCTCGCGCTCGAAATCTATTTTGCCTTCCGCTTGGACTGGACCGACCTCCGAAAAGCTCCGATGCGAACGCTGCCCGCACGCCTCATCTATTCCCTGATCGTTCCCTGGGTGGTCGCGTGGTATCAGACCGCAGGCAGCATTACCAAGAAAAACCGTCCCAACCGGCAGAATTTCAGTTAACGGGGCGTTGACTCAGCGCAACACCGCCGTCACTTGTCTCGCCCCTTGCCAGTCGTTAGTGTCTATCTGAGGGGCGCAGAATCAGACGGCTCAGAATAGCGGGCAGCTATTCCCCTTGCCAACGCTTCCGTCTGCCAGGAAACGCCTGCGCCCGCTGGAGACACATGGACCACAGTCATGCAGCCGTGCCCTTCGCGCCGCCTTGGTTCCTCCGCCCAGGAACCATGGAAATTCTCGCCTGCGTTGTGACTGCGCTGGTCTATCTCGGCACACTCGCTTTCGGATTCGTTTACGACGACGTTCTCCAAATCTTCCAGAGCCCCGCGCTGCACGGATGGCGTTATCTGCCGCAGTACTTTACGTCGGACGTGCTGGCCGCGCTGCATCCGGGCGCGGGTGGAAACTACTACCGCCCGCTGCTGTTGTTGTGGCTCCGCTTGAACTATGTGCTGTTCGGCCCGGAACCCGCCGGTTGGCACGCGGCCACCGTGCTGTGCCACCTGCTGGCTACTTTTCTCGTGTTTCAGGTCGTCGAACGAGTTACCAGCGACCGGATGGTCGCCTTTACTGCCGCGCTTCTTTTCGGAGTGCACCCGGCTCATATCGAGAGCGTGGCCTGGATCTCCGGTGTATCGGACCCGCTCATGTCGTGCTTCTTGCTGGGCAGTCTGTTGGCGTTCTTCGCTTGGCGGAGGTCGGCAAAGGTTGCGACAGCAGTCTATTCCCTTGTTCTTTTCGGATTGGCGCTGCTCTCGAAAGAGACGGCCGCGGTTTTGCCGCTTCTCATTTTTGTCGCGGTGCTTGTGGAATCGCAGCCTGCCGGTGTATTGCAACCGGCCATGCGTAGGTTCGGGCTCGCGATCCGCGAATCCGCGCCTTACGTGCTCGTGGTCCTTTTCTACCTGCTGGTGCGCTCGCGGGCCCTGCACGGGTTCTCTCATCCCGCAATCTCGCTATCGTGGGCCCGGATGTTCCTGACTTGGCCTGCGGTCTTGTGGTTCTATGCCCGGCATTTACTTCTGCCCACAGGCCTGAGCGAGTTCTACTCCCTCAACTATCGGGATCATGCCACCGGGAGCGGCTTCTGGCTGCCCCTGGCGCTCCTGGCGATCCTCCTCCTGGCCGGTTGGTTTTCGATTCGCGCTCTTTTCCAGGGCGGTGCGGCACAACGCAGCGCGGCGTGGTTTGCGGTCGCGCTCATCGTCCTGCCACTGCTGCCGGTCCTCGATCTGCCCTCGCTGACGGTCGGCGACATCGTCCACGACCGCTACCTCTACCTGCCCTCGGTTGGATACGTGCTGCTCATCGCACTCAGCCTGCGCGAAATCGAACGGCACCTGCCCTCGTTCCACACCATCTCGTTCTCGCTGGCCGGCGCCAGCCTGGTTGCGCTGGGGTTCGCGGTGCTCGCAGTAACGCAGCAACCGCAGTGGGCGAACGACATTCAGCTCTACACTCGCGGCCTGGAATCGGCTCCGGACAATTTGACGGTCCGCGACAATCTCGCCAACGCTCTACTCGCGGCGAACCAACCCCAACGCGCCATCCCCATGTATCTCGAGGTTCTACAACGCAGCCCCGGCTTCTGGCGATCGAACTACAACCTGGGACTCGCTTACTACAAGACGGGCAACTCCGCCGGAGCCGAAGACTACCTCGAGAAGGCCATCAAGATCGACCGCGGCGACTCCGATGAGTTCATCTACCTGGCGGTGGTCGAACTGCAACTGAAGAAATTCCCTGAAGCAGCCGAGAATGCCCGCCAGGCGATCGCACGAAATCCGCAAGCTCGTGGCTACCACTTCATTCTCGGATTGATCGGGGAAGCCCAGGGAGATCGGAATGCTGCGATTGCTGCGTTCATGACCGAGGCGAACGAGCATCCGGAGAACACAGCCGCAATAACGGAACTGCAAAAAATCGAAGAAGCTCCGGCAAGTCCTCGGCCCTGAGATCTGTCTCCGGCACTCACAGTACATGCCCGCCAGATACCTACCTACGTTACTGCCCTGTCTCTAGACTGAAAGCACCCCTGCAAAGCAGGAAAGGCTGCTCCCCAAGTCATCGATCTTTCAAGAAGTTCTCAGTTCTCGGTTCTCAGTTCTCAGTAAAAACCTGTAGAACCGCGGAACTGGAGTTTTCTGAGAGCTGAGAACCGAGGACTGGTTTTACCCTTTCCATCGGTACGCATCCGGTTGGGCCAGTCCTATATGCGCCAGCACGCGGTTCGCGAATTCCTGTGCCATGGCATCGGCGCTCGATGGATGGTTATAGAACGTCGGGATTAGCGGGAAGATAGTCGCACCTGCGTCCGCCGCCAGCGACATGTTGCGGATGTGAATTTTGTTGAGCGGCGTCTCCCGAACACAGAGCACGAGCGGCCGGCGCTCCTTAAGAGTCACATCGGCGGCGCGCTCGATCAGGTGCGAGGCCGTGCCGTTGGCAATGCGGCCGAGTGTGCCGACGCTGCAAGGGATTACGACCATCGCGTCCGAAGGATACGACCCGCTGGCCACGTTGGCGCCGATATCGCTGTTGGACTGCTGCTGAATCTTTGCCGAAGGCGCGCCGATGATTTGACGTAGCAGATCGGAACGGCCTTCGACAGCGAGTTCCTCGGCCATGACGCGCAGGCCGCTGTCGGAAGCGATGAAGTTCACCGTCTTCACTCGCGGATCGCGTTCCACGGCGAGTAGGAAGTGTTTCAGAAATAACGACCCACTGGCACCGGTAGTGGCAATAGTCAGGTTTCCCGGCGGAAGAAGAGGCAAAGTTGGCGCTCCACGAGGCCTGATCCAGTTCACGGCCTCGAAAAACTGAGGATAGGGACGCAGGAAAAGCAAGTCAAGGCGGAGGAAGCCCGGTGATTTGTAATTTGTAATTTCTGATTTGCAATTTCGACACTCGGCGAAGCGAAAGCGAACGACCAACGACTGACGACCAACGACGGATTTATGGCAACCACCGGCATCTTACGATCGCGGCGCAGTGCCGCCCAGCTCCACGCCATCGCCAGCGTCGAGCGTGAGATTCGCGCCATTGATCCCGCCGCCGGACGCAAATATCTCCGCGACTTCCGCGAGGCCTACCGCTCCTACCAGAAAGTTCTCACCCCCGGCGATGTCCGCCGCCAAATCGCCAGGGCCGGAATCGTTTTGGTCGGCGACTACCACGCCCTGCCCAACTCGCAGCGCTATCTAGCCTCGCTCCTCCGCGATCCCGAACTCCACCAGCGCCCCGTAGTGCTGGGAGTCGAAACCATTTTTTCCCGCGACCAGCATATTCTCGACGAATGGCTCCGCGCCGAGATTGCCGAAGACGAACTGCGCCAGCGCATCCGTTTCGAACTTGACTGGGGATACGACTGGGCTCCGTTTTACGAACTGCTCTCCGCCGCCCGCGACCACGGCGCATCCATCTATGGCCTTGATTGCATGCCTCGCGAAGACCTGCGCAAAATTGGCGCCCGTGACCGCCACGCCGCCGACAAGATTGCCGAACTCCGCCGCCGGCATCCCGGCGCGCTCATCGTCGTGTTGTTCGGCGAGTCGCACC
>PLHP01000265.1 GCA_003138955.1 Acidobacteriaceae bacterium
GTGATTGGCGTTGTGACCATGCTGGCGCGGTCCGGCAAGAAGCTGGGCGGCGCGAACCTGTTGCTGGATGGGGACGTGCCGCAGGGTGCGGGATTGAGTTCCTCCGCTTCGACTGAGGTGGCCGTAGGCTACGCGCTGCTCGATCTGGCCGATGAGGCGAACGATCAAATCAAGATCGGTCGAACCGAGATCGCTCGGACCAAAATCGATCGAACCAAGCTAGCCTTGCTCTGCCAGCAGGCGGAAAACGAGTTTGTCGGCGCTCGTCGCGGAGTCATGGATCACTTTGTTGCCAGCCACGGAAAACGCGGTCAGGCTCTGCTGCTCGATTGCCGGTTTGTGGAATGCAGGCTGTTGCCGCTGCCGGACAACGTAGCCCTGGCGATTTGTAACACCATGGTCAAATGCAGCATTGCCAAAGGTGAATGCAATCAACGCCGGGCCGAATGCGAAGCCGGTGTGCGCGGTCTGTCGAACTACCTGCCGAACACACTGGCGTTGAGGGACGTGACGCCAGAGGATCTGGAAGCATATGGGCACGAATTGCCGGATATCGTCGTCCGCCGCTGCCGTCACGTGATCGGCGAAAACGCACGTGTCCTACAGGCCGCCGCGGCGCTTGAACTTGAGGACTTGCAGGCATTCGGCAAGTTGATGCTGGAGTCGCATCGAAGCCTGCGCGACGATTTCCAAGTGAGTTGCTCTGAACTCGACTTGATGGTGGAACTCGCCGGGCAAGCGGAAGGCGTTTATGGAACGCGAATGACGGGAGACGGTTTTGGCGGTTGCACCATCGCGCTGGTCGAGGCCGCCTCCGTCGAAGCCTTCCAGCGGACGGTTCAGGAAGGCTATGAACGCTCGACCGGCTGCAAACCGGAGATTTACGTCTGCTCCGCCGCCGATGGGGTTGGCGAAGTAGCCTTGGACGCAGCCTGAGAGAGTAGCCTGGAAAGCGGCCTGAGAAAGCAGCCTGAGAAGTCGCCCGAGAAACCGGGGCACGATGCGAATGAGGGTTCTAGTTACAGGGGGAGCGGGCTATATCGGCAGCGTAGTAGCCGAAGAGCTATTGCAGGCCGGACACCAGGTTGTCGTCTTCGATAACCTGAGTCGCGGCCATCGCCAGGCAGTGCCAAAAAACGCGGAACTGGTGGTGGGCGACATGGCGGATCGCGCTTGCCTTGACCAGTTGCTGCGGTCCCGTGCGATTGATGCCGTCATGCATTTTGCGGCGCTGATCGAAGCGGGCGAGTCCATGAAAGCCCCGGAAGAATTCTTCCGCAACAACACTTCGAATGCGTTGACCCTGCTCGAAGCGATGCTCGCCGCACGGGTCAAGTGTCTCGTTTTCTCGTCGACGGCTGCGCTCTTCGGCAATCCCGAGCGTACTCCGATTGAGGAGGACGATCCCCTCCATCCGACCAATGCGTACGGCGAATCGAAGCTGCTGGTGGAGCGAATGCTCGCCTGGTTCCACCAGATTCACGGCCTGCGCTATGCCAGCCTGCGATATTTCAACGCTGCCGGCGCGTCCCGCCCGGACCAAGGCGAAGCGCACCAACCGGAGACGCACTTGATCCCCAGGATTCTGCAAGTCGCTCTAGGCCGCGCCGAACACGTGAATATTTTCGGCACCGACTACCCCACGCCCGATGGCACTTGCGTGCGCGACTACATACACGTCGGCGATCTGGCGCGCGCACACCTGCTGGCGCTGCAAGCGCTCGAGAATTCCAGTCCGTTGATCTACAACCTGGGCAACGGACAGGGGTTCAGCGTGCGCGAGGTGGTCGAAGTGGCGCGGAGCGTCACCGGACATCCGGTTCCCGTCATCGAATCGCCGCGCCGCGCCGGTGATCCAGCGGTGTTAATTGCGAGCTCGAAGAAAATTCGGCGCGACCTGGGCTGGCAGCCGAGGTTTCCGGATTTGAAGTCCATCGTTGAAAGCGCCTGGCAGTGGCATCGCAAGCATCCTGACGGATACCCGCGATGAAGATGGCGCCCCGTGAACTGGGCAACCCATAGCAAGGCTCCGGTCCGGCACCCGGAACTCGAATCGCAGGAGCCATACCCATAGAGAGTTCCGCGAGTTGTAATACTATCTCGAAGAAAATGAATTCCTGACCTCTGCTACCAAAGGCGAAAGGGCTGCCACTGTGCCGCGCGACGAAAAAGATGGCTACAACCGTTTCCTCCTGCTGGTAGCCGGACTGGGCGGATTGCTGTACGGCGTGGATGTCGGCATCATTGGGGGGGCGTTGCCTTATTTGGAGGCCACCTCCGGGTTGAATGCGGGGCAGCTTTCCATCGTCGTCGCCGCCGTGCTCCTCGGCAGCGTGATCTCAACTCTGTTTGCGGGCGCGCTGGCCGATTGGATCGGACGCAAGCCGCTGATGATCCTTAGCGGACTGCTTTTTGTCTTCAGCATTCCCATCATCGCGCTCTCGCACGGCTATGGGTCGCTGGTGCTTGGCCGCCTGTTGCAGGGCATGAGCGGCGGTTTGATCGGTGTCGTGGTTCCGCTGTATCTGGCGGAGTGCCTGTCGGCGACGAATCGTGGCAAGGGGACCGCCATCTTCCAATGGTTACTGACTCTGGGTATCTTTGCGGCGGCTCTTGTCGGAATGCTCTTGAGTGTTCGCGTCGAAGAGGTGGCCAAGCTGGGCGATCCCACTCGGCTCTTCGCGTTTAAAGATACAGCCTGGCGGAGCATCTTCTGGGTTTCGTTGCCACCCGGCATTTTGTTCGTCATCGGCAGCCTCATGGTGTCGGAGTCCCCGCGCTGGCTGTTTCTGCGGCGAAAACGGGATGCCGCTTACACTGCCCTTCTGCGCTCGCGCACCAACCCGCAAGCGGATGCGGAGCTCGCCGAAATGGAGCAGCTCGCCGCTGCTGAAAAAGCGAAAACCTCCACCGGGGCTCAGGTCAAGGAGTCGCTTTTGCGCCGCAAGTACATAATTCCGTTTGTCTTGGCCTGTGTCATTCTCGCCTGCAACCAAGCCACCGGCATCAACTCCATCATTGGCTTCAACACGACGATCTTGATTCAGAGCGGTCTCTCCGATCTCCAGGCGCACTGGGGCTACGTTCTTTTCACGATGGTGAATTTCCTGATGACCATCGGCGGCGTGCTGCTGGTGGACCGCAAGGGTCGGAAGTTCCTGTTGTCGGTGGGCAGCGCGGGCATCATCGTGTCGCTCCTCTGCACCGGCCTGCTGTTCAGACGGACGGAAAAGCTGCGCGTGGATTCCCGCGATGCGGTTCAGTCCATGGTTGACGCCGGCCAGAAGGTCACGTTGCTTTACGACGAGAAGGTTGCGGATGCGCTCCTCGCGGCGAGCGGAGACGCTGGCAAGGCGATCCGCAACCGACCCACATCCCTGGTCGTCATCTATTCGTATGGAGATTTCCGCGCCGCGACCAAGGTTGCACGTTCCAGTGACAAGTCAGCCAAGCCCATTGAGATCACACGCGCAAGCTGCGTGCCCGCCAATCCAGTAGTCGCGTTCTTCTCGAATCCGTTCAGCAATCTCGATGCGTCGCGCCGGGCGCCGCTAAGAATTGACAATGCACTGATTACCCCTGTGGCGAGCACTCACAATGGCTGGCTGGTGGCGATCAGCCTCTTTGTTTTCATGGCGTTTTTCGCGATCGGTCCGGGAGTGTGCGTGTGGTTGGCGCTTTCCGAACTGATGCCGACCCGGATCCGCTCCAACGGCATGAGCATTGCCCTGTTGATCAACCAGGCAGTTTCAACCACCATTGCCGCCATTTTCCTCCCGACCGTCGGCAAGCATGGCTACGCGGCCATGTTTTTTGGCTTTGCCGCCTGCACGGTCGTCTACTTCGTCACCGCCGTGGTCTTCCTGCCGGAAACGAAGGGGAAGACGCTGGAAGAAATCGAAGCGCATTTTGAGGGAGCGGCCACTGAGACGCTTTAAACGGGGTTAATTTCGCTACCCCTGAGGGCGAATCAAGCAACAGCAACAGGATTACAAGCACGTGTGATCTGGATCACAGAACCCCCGCCCTCAAAAAGTTCAATATTGAGAGTTTGTAGATGTGGGGCTGTAGTTGTATTCTCTTTCGGTGTTGAGCTAACTAAATTCGAACGGAGCTTAAATATGAAGAGAATTGACGTCGCAGTGTTTACCGTCGCAGTAGCATTGGTTGTTGTCCTCGCCCTCCCCCTATCGGCGCATGCGCAAGACGGCGCGGCACTTTACAAATCAAAATGCGCCATGTGTCATGGCCCTGACGGAGCGAAAGCGGCCGGCCACGATCTCTCCGGTGCCGCCGTGCAAAAACTATCGGACGCGGATCTCGCGGCGGTCATCACGAACGGTAAGCCCCCCAAGATGCCCCCGTATAAGTCTCTGAAGCCGGAAGAGGTTACTGGGTTGGTGGCTTACATCCGTACGTTGAAAAAATAACGCCGGCCCCTGCCATCAAGGTCTGGCTGATTGTCCAGCGCGGCGGATTATCCCGCGGCGAAGCTTGGAGTGCGCCTGCACGGCGGCGCATATAAGAAAGGAAACTAGCGGTTTCAAATGACTCTGCGAGAACGCATCCGGGACTGGGCGCAGCCAATCTATTATCTGGGGCAGAATCCCATAACGCTGACGGGCGCCGTGGTTACGACGAGCACGGCGCTCACCACCATCGCCTTCTGGTTCTATGACGTCTTCTTGCCGGGGCCCCCGCATCCTTATATTGGCCTTCTGGTCTTCCTCATCCTCCCGGGCATTTTTGTACTCAGCTTACTGCTGATTCCACTTGGCATCTGGCTCCGGCGGCGAAGTCTGCTCGCGAGCGGGAAACTGCCAGAGATTTTCCCCGCCATCGACCTGGGGCTGCCCGTGGTGCGGCGCACCATGGAGTACGTGGCAGCGGCGACCGTGCTCAATCTGCTCATTGTTGGGACTGCATCGTACCGCGGCGTGCAGTACATGGATTCGACCGAGTTCTGCGGGCAGACTTGTCACACCGTGATGGATCCCGAGTTTACGGCCTATCAGAATTCTCCCCACTCGCGGGTGGACTGTGTCGCCTGCCACATCGGGCCGGGCGCGTCGTGGTTTGTGCGCTCCAAGCTTTCCGGTCTGCGCCAGGTCTTCGCGGTCACGTTCCACACTTATTCGCGCCCCATTCCTTCGCCGGTAGAGCACCTCCGTCCGGCGCGCGAGACCTGTGAGCAATGTCACTGGCCGCAACGCTTTACCGGCGGCAAGTTCCTGGTGAATACCAGCTACAAGGACGACGAAAAAAACACACCCCAGAAGGACGTCTTGCTGCTCAAGGTGGGCGGGGGCACTTGGCAGGGTTCGGTCGGCATCCATGGGCGCCACCTCGCCGACAACGCGCGCATCCGCTACATTTCGACCGACATCGAGCGGCAAGTTATCCCGGCCGTGTATTACACCGACGATACGGGGAAGACCACCGAATTCATTTCCAGCGATGCCAAGCCCACCAAAGAACAATTAGACAAGGGAGAACATCGCGTCATGGATTGCGTGGATTGCCACAACCGGCCCACGCATGCCTTCGACTTGCCCGAAAACGCAGTCGACAAGCAGATGTCGAACGGGCGCATCAGCCCGGATCTCCCCTACATCAGGAAAAAGGCGGTCGAAGTTCTCAAGGTGGATTACCCCACCCGCGCTGTGGCACAGCAGAGCATCATTGCCGCACTCAACAATTTCTATCGGACCAATTACCCGCAGATTTACGCGACGCGGCGCACACTGGTGGAGCAATCGGGCCAGGAGGTGGCGAATATCTACCTGCGCAACGTCTTCCCAGACATGCGCCTGACCTGGGGCACTCACCCCAATAATATTGGGCACAATGATTCGCCGGGCTGCTTCCGCTGCCACGACGGCAGTCATACCAGTGCCGATGGCCAGACCATCACCAACGATTGTTCCGCGTGCCATGACGTTCTGGCATCGGGGGAAGAAAATCCCAAGGTTCTGACCGACCTGGGAATGAAGTAAGCATTGCCGGAAGTTGGTTTCATGAATCGGTTCCGGGTAGGGCACGGCTTCAGAGGTTGGAGAATACAGCCCCGCAGGGGCGAACTAACTTAGCCCCGCGCTTCAGCGCTGGGAAAAGTGGGAAAATGACCTAAGTCCCGGAGGGACGACCCAGTTCTCGCGCACGCGCCCCCCGAGGGACGTGCCTCCCGAGTTGCAAGGCATTTATAAAACAGCCCGAAAGTTTGACATGGCTGAAACAAATATGGCTGAAACAAAAAATGTCCGAAAGAAGTGCCGTGCTGCTCTGAGAATTGTCGTTGCGACCCTCGTCGCCACGGTTTTCTCCCTGCTGTTTGCGCAACGCCCCGCACGCGCCGCCGACCAGCCCGGAGCGGAATGCCTCGCCTGCCACGGCGAGAAGAGCATGAGCACCACGCGAGCCGGCAAAACGCTTTCGCTCTACGTGGACGGAAAGAAATTTGCGACCTCTGTACATGGCAGCCTCGGGTGCACGGGCTGCCACGCCGACCTGGAAGGAAAAGAATTACCGCACGAAAAACCGGCGCCGGTAAAGTGTGGCACGTGCCACGCCACCGAGCAGGAGCAACATGCCCGCTCGCTCCACGGGAAGGCGGTTGCGCGCGGCGATCCACTGGCGCCCCGCTGTGTGAATTGTCACGGGAACCACGACATCTATCCGGTGAAGGACCCGCGGTCGGCGGTGGCGCCAATGAAAGTGCCCTTCATTTGCGGCCAGTGCCATCGCGAAGGAACTGCTGTTTCGCGCAATCGCGACATTGGCCAAAACAATATTCTCGAGAACTACTCCGAGAGCATCCACGGCGAGGCGTTGCTGAAAAAGGGACTGGCGGTGGCCCCGACCTGCGCCACGTGCCACACCCCGCACTTGATCTTGCCGCACACCGACCCCGCCTCCTCCATCAATCGCCGGAACATTGCCGCCACCTGCACGAAATGCCACACCCAGATCGAAGCGGTCCACCGCAAGACCATTCGTGGAGAGCTTTGGGAAAAACAGGCCAACGTCCTGCCCTCCTGCCCGGACTGCCATCAGCCCCATAGGATCCGGAACGTCTTCTATGAACTGGGTATGGCCAACGCGGACTGCATGCGTTGCCACGCCGACGAGAAACTGCGTCGCGCGCGCGACGGGAAATCCATGTACGTCAGCGTTGGCGAGGTGAGCCATTCGCGCCACAACAAAGTTGCTTGCAGCCAGTGCCACTCGGAAGTAAACGCCTCCCGCGTGCGCGCTTGTGAGACCATCACCCACGCGGTGGACTGCACCGCTTGCCACGATGAGATTGGCAAGCTGTACGCTGCCAGCATCCACGGACAGCAGGTTGCCAAGAACGATCCGAATGCCCCGATCTGCAAGGAATGCCATGGCACCCATGCCATCCTTGGCAAACAAGACCCGCAGTCGGCGACCTTCGCCACCAACGTTCCCGCGCTTTGCGCGCGCTGTCACCGCGAGGGTCAGAGGGCTGCCGTGCGCTACACCGGGACCCAGCACGAAATCATCACCAACTACACGGAGAGCATTCACGGAACTCTGCTAAAGAACGGCCTGACGGTGACGGCAACCTGCACCAGTTGCCACACCGCTCACCACATCCTTCCCCGAAGCGATCCGGCATCGAGCGTGAACGCAAACAACGTGCCGGACACGTGTGGCCAGTGCCATCACGGCATCGAGGAGCAGTTTGAGAACAGCATCCATGCCAAGCGAGTAAGCGGATACAGCAAGCCACTCCCGGTTTGCAACGATTGCCACACCGCTCATGCCATTCATCGTACGGATGAGAACAGCTTCCGCCTGAACGTGATGGGCACCTGCGGACGCTGCCACGAGGAGATCGCCAAGACCTATTTTGATACCTATCACGGGAAGGTCTCGAAGCTGGGGTACACGAAGGCGGCCAAGTGCTATGACTGCCATGGAGCTCACGACGTGCTTAAGGTGAC
>PLHP01000073.1 GCA_003138955.1 Acidobacteriaceae bacterium
CCAGACTTGCACCACGGGCTGCTGAGGGTCGTGCCTGCCGAACTGAAAGAAATCGCGAGATACGACCCTGATACGGGCCGGCTAGAAACTGGCGATCACCACATTGGGCGCGGATGGCAGCATGAATTTTACGCCACGCTGCTGGTTGGCTTGCATGGTGGCAGGCGCGTCAAGCGCGGAGAGCGGGATGCGCTTTGTCCAATAGCCGTTTTGCCACTTATTGCCGCGGACGTAGATCACGCCGTCCGCGATGGCATAGTCGGGGATCTCCTCGCGATGGCCGTCGCGATAGACCAGGACTGCGGACGGGAGTTCGCCAGCTTGCGATTCGCTGCGCTCCTTCTGCGTGGCAGACATCGGCGCCTTCGTGATTGCTGGCTCCGCATAATCGGGATGCGTAGAGGTTCCACGTTCCGCGGTGCCGCCGAATCGCACATAACGATCGCCCTGCCACTCGATCAGCAAGGGTGTCAGCCGGGTTTTTCGCGGAGCATCGTCCGCTGAGACCGGCCGCACTACCACAAACTGGCGCGGCGCGCCTCCAACATCGCTATCAACATCTCTCTCAACATCTTTCTCAACGAAGTACGGCGCACTGCCATCGTAGTCGGAATAAAGATCGGAATAAAGAAAGGGCGAGCCCAGGACAATTCCCCGCGTGAATGGACGCGTATGATACAAGCCAACCCCGCCCCTGACGCCGCGTGCAAATCCGGCATGCCCCACGGAAACCGGCCTGCCCATCGCCCCGCGCATCTGCGCGCTTGAGAACGGCACGAATACTGTAACTGCAAACAACGCGATGCTCAGCCGTCGGAACATGTCAGCCGGATTTCCTTTTTTGCACTCGAAAACCAACACTATTGTACCCCCCTTCGCAGCCAGCAGGTTGCTTCACGAACTCCGGAATAAAAAAGCAGTGGGACGCGCCGTTTGGCGCGTCTCACTGCTGGGGTAGAGTGTTGCTATGCTGCGTCGTTACGCCGGAAAAGAACCCAGCGCAATGTTACCTCCCATGTCCACCGCCCCCGTGTGATCCGCCGCCTCCGTGTGATCCGCCGCCGTGCGACGATCCGCCACCGTGCGAGGATCCGCCACCGTGGCTGCTCGGCGCCGAACGGCCGCCGCCGTAGCCGGGAGCCGAACGTCCGCCGCCATACCCACCGCCGCCGTAAGAGCGCGGAGTAACGATAGGCTGCCTCATATTGAGTGGCGGACGAGATGAAGATGATCCGCCGTAGCCACGGCCTGCGGCTGAAGCCGAACCGCGCGAAGAACCGTACGCACTGCGCTCTGCGCTGCGGCCGGCCGATTCGCCCGCCCTGCCTGCTCCTGATTCAGCAGATGAGCGCGGGGCCATCGGCGAAAATTTCTGCCATCCGCCGTTGCTGCTGCCACCTTCATGAGCGGTCGTCGAGTTACCGCCTCTCGCAGCCGAACCCGCGTTCGAATTGCCCCGCGCTTCCGAACCTTGGCTGGAGCGCTGGTACGGGCTGCTCGAATTCGAGCCGCCATTTCCGGGCCGCGCCGCTTCGCCACTGTTCCCAGTCGACCGGCCATTCGACGCGGTTGCCGTGCTACCTCGGGAGGAAAAGAAATGCTGATTCTGCGACACGTTCCGAGTCGTTGAAGCAGCCGCCGCGCGGCCGCTGGCCGAGAAGCTTTCGCGGCTCGGAGACACCGGCAATCTCCCGGTTGTGAAATGCGCGTTCTGCATCTCCGCATGACTCATTGCGTGAGCACTCATGTGGCCGGTGCCGAACTGGTTGCCGGAGGCCGAGGTCGCGCCGCGGAAGTTCGCATCATGCATCGCCAGGTTCACGTTAGAAAACCGCGCACCGCCGTGCAGCGCAGCAAAGCCGCCGCGGTTGTACGCTCCAAAACCGGCAACGCCGTAGCGCCCGCCGTAAGCGCCATACCAGGGATGGAAACGATCACACGGTCCAAGCGGAAGCCAGCCCACTGAGCCCCAACCAAAACCAAAGCCGAAGCCGAAACCACCGCCGAATCCGAAAAACGAAACATAAGCCGGAGCCCAAATCGGACGGTAATACGGGTATCCGTAAGCCGGACCGGGCCACCAGCCCCACGCGCCGTTGTACATCATCCAGCGACCGTAGTGATAAGGCGCCCAGCCCCAGGGATCGTACGAAACCCACGTCCATCCCCAATAAGGCTCATACACCCAGCGGCCAGCGCGATACGGAGCCCAGCCCGGGGCGACAGTCGGCTGCCACACTTGCCCGTAATCCGGTACTTCTGTCCACGTGCCGTGGGCGTCAAGATCTTCGGTTCCGACGTAATAGTCGTTAGTGTGCCGCCGCGCTTCCGAGTTGCGGATCATGTTGTCGCGATCGGTGTTCCACTGGTCCCAGTCATCTCGGGCGGGAGCTTCGCCGATCTTGTATTGCGTGTCCGCGCCGCTGCCCTGAATGGTGATGAACTGGCCCTGGCCGACGCGGGTGCCGCCTTGCGGAGTCGAGACTTCGATTTCGCCTCTGCGGACCAGCACTTCACTGTGATCGTCGGCAGTAACCAGAATGCGAAAGCTGGATTCGCGCCGCTCGGTGCGAATGGCAACGTTGGGCGTATCGATCTCAGCGTCCGCATCGCTGTTCTTGTACACGGAGTAGTTCGCCATGCCGCTTCCAAGTTGAATCTGAATTTGCGAGCGCGTGAGCTGCGTGATGGTGGCCTGCGAATGCTCAGCCAGGCGCAGCATGTTGGCATAGTCAAGCTGAATTTCAGTGCGCGCCTTGTCGCCAGTAGAAACCCGGTCACCCGCAAGCACGGGAGCGTTAAGCGCAGCCGCCGACCAATCCTTGGAGTCGCCACGCTGCGTGGAAACGTCGCCATGAATCAGGCTGATGCGCGCCACACCGTTCTTGCCCTCCGGAGCCGGCGCGGTGGAACTCGGGGCGCCGGGTTCGCTGGGGCCTGGATCCATCGGGCTACCGTGACCCTGATTCATCGGACCCTGATTCACCGAATCTTGATCCGCTGAATCCTGATCCGTGGAACCCTGGTCGTTGGGACCTTGCATTCGGATGCTCGACGACGGTTTCGAATCCTGATCCGGCACCTGGTCGTCCACACCCTGCGCGATGACGACGCCTGGAATCGCGATCATCAATCCTAAGATTGCCGCTATTAGTTTGAATTTCATGCGTACCTCCGCCTCGTTCGGCACAAACTATGCCTGAAAGAATGCAGGCCGAGTGCCAATGTCAAACGCTGGGTGGCGATTGGTCTAACTGCTTTATTTGTTTGCAAGTTAGGAGAGACGTAACAGCGGGGACGATCGGCGATTACCGGCGCTCCGGTGGCCCGGTTCCACCAGAGTGGTGGTTTTCGGCCAGGGGCTTAAATCGTCACACTGCCGGGCTTGACACGGCAAGCCCGGCAGGACAAAATTTCTGAACCCCGTAGAGACCCGGCTTGCCGCGTCTCCGGTGTGCAGTGAAATGTGTGCAGTGAAACCGCTCTGTGGCCGGGGTCAAGTGACATAGGAGTTCCGCTTTGCCGGAGAAGAAGGTCTGCTTCGACGATTTCCAGCTGGATTACGGTCGTTTCCAGCTCTGCCGCCGTGGCATCCCGGTTCGGCTGGAGGGCCTGCCCCTGCAATTGCTCATGTTTCTCGTCGAAAAGAGGGGGCAACTGGTCACGCGCGAGCAGATCTCCAGCGAGTTGTGGAGCAAAGATGTGTTCGTCGACGTCGAGCAGGGAATCAATACCGCCATCCGCAAGATCCGCCGCGCGCTGGCGGACGATGCCGGCGAACCGCAGTACCTGCAGACCGTAGTCGGCCGGGGATATCGCTTCGTCGCGCCCAACGCCGAAGAAGATGCCAGCAGCCAGGCGCCAGCCGAAGTTTTTTCCGTTTCCCCCGAAGAACTGGGACGCGCCATCATGACCGCGGCCGGGTTGGATCCAGAAAATCCCCGAAAAACCCCGAAGGCTCCCGCCGAAGACTGAATGAAGTCTGAAGGTTAATCGCGGCAGGCGGAGAATCGTGCCGCGACTTTGGCCCTATTGCACCTGCTGCACGGCATCAGATCAATCTTCAGATCGCTTCATATCAATTCAGACCGTCTCCATGGACACCTCCTGCAATCGGGTGCAAGATCGCAAGCATGATTTCTTCCCGCAGCGATTACGGCGAGACGAAGTCAGCCCAAAACGGAGGTGGTTCAATGACAACGACAACGACGACGACAATGATCACCTTTCTCAATCCCCAGTATCCACTCACCGGTATCAACAGACGGTCAAGTCTGTGCCACCGACTGCGGACGCCGGGAAGTTTCGCGTGAAGGACGCCCAACTCGACCAAAGCCGTCATAACGCTGCCCACAAGAGCGGTGGAACTCCGTCTGCTGACGGCCGGTTGCCGGGTGCAGTTCGTCTCGAGAACGGGGCTGCTGAGACACGGGGTACCGAGGCACGAGATGCCGCATCCGTACCTCGGGACGGTGTAGCGTTAAGGTCCGCTTAGGCCGGGTTTCACTCGACTCCGGGCTTTCACACTAATCATCGGTACGCCCCGTCACAGAGATGCCCACAAGGCCGGTGCGACAATCGTGATTTAGATTGGGGCAGTGAAAGAGCTGTGCCGTCTCCCACAAGACGGCCCTCAAAACTGCCCCAAAGTAATTTTCAGCACGGATTTTTCGATCACCCGATGACCCGATCACCAGAGGCCCGATCTTCACTCCCCGTTGTTGTCGTCAATTCCGATCTTCGACAAGCGATACCGTAGCGCATTCCGCGAGAGCCCAAGCAGACGCGCCGCCTGCGATTTGTTGCCGCCAGCGCGCTTCAGAGCCTCACGAATCGTTTCGTCTTCCCACTGGTCAAGCGTCATGCCGTCGGGGAGAAGGCGATCGGACGCAGCACCGCTGCGATTGCGCGGCGAGTCCAGTTGAATGTCGCCGACTTCCAACTGGCTGCCAGAAGCAAGCGCGCATGCGCGTTCGATGACGTTCTGCAATTCACGCACATTGCCTGGCCAATAATGCCCGACCAGAAGCTGCATCGCGCCAGGCGAAATGCCGGTGATGGTTTCCGATCTCCCGGAATCCTTGGCAAAGCGCGCGACGAACAGGTTGGCTAATCCAGGAATATCTTCTTTGTGCTCGCGCAGCGGCGGGATATCGATCGGGACCACGTTGAGCCGGTAATAAAGGTCTTCGCGAAACGTTCCGTCTTCGAGCGCGGCGCGCAAGTCGCGGTTGGTGGCAGCCAGAAGCCGAACGTCGACCTTGATGGTGCGCGTGCCGCCCAGTCGCTCGAATTCGCGCTCCTGCAGCACGCGGAGAAGCTTGACCTGGATGGCGGGCGGCACGTCTCCGATTTCATCGAGGAAGAGCGTGCCTTTGTCGGCGAGTTCGAATTTGCCCGGCTTGCTGGTGGTGGCTCCGGTGAACGCTCCTTTCTCGTAGCCGAAAAGTTCGCTTTCCAAAAGATTTTCCGGAATGGCGGTGCTGTTGATCTTGACGAACGGACCGGAAGCGCGGCGCGACTTTTCGTGGATGGCGCGGGCGATCAGGTCTTTGCCAACTCCGCTTTCGCCGCCCAGCAGAACGGTTGAGTTGGTGGGCGCAATGCGTTCGACGGTGGCCAGCACTTCCTGCATTTTGGGACTGATCGCAATGATGTTGGGGTGGCTGTACTTTTGTCCGAGAGCTTCGCGAAGCGAGCGATTCTCCTCGCGCAGGCGGGAGTTATCGAGTTCCTTGTGCACCACCATCCGCATTTCAGTGAGCGAGAACGGCTTGAGGACGTAGTCGGCGGCTCCAGCTTTCATCGCCTCAACCGCTGTTTCAACCGACCCAAACGCGGTCATGACCACTATGGGCAACGCGGTATTTTGCTGCTTGGCGATCTGCAGAAATTCCAGCCCGCTCATGCCGGGGAGTTTGAGGTCGGTGAGCACGAGGTGCACGGGTTCGGAGGCAAGCAGTTTCAAACCAGTTTCAGCGTCGCCGGCAGAGAGAGTCTTGAAGCCGTCGTCGCCAAGGTTAAGCTCCAGCAGGCGCCGCATCTTGGCTTCGTCTTCGATGATGAGGATGGTAGGCATCTAGTTAGCTAGTGCTTTGGTTAGCCTGTGCCAGTGTGGGGACGGGCGCCCTCGCCCGTCCAAGCCGAGCGCAGCTCGGCAGTTGCCTGTGGCTCGCCAGTTTCTTCAAGCGGGAAAAAAAGCGTGAATACCGCGCCGCCTCCTGGCGCATTCTCAACATGGATCGACCCATGATGACCGTCTACGATCTTCGAAACTATGGAGAGGCCCAGCCCCACGCCGGTTTTCTTCGTGGTCACAAACGGGTTGAAAATTTCTTCACGCAACTCGTCGGGAACGCCGGGGCCGGTGTCGGACAGGCGCAGTTCCACTCCTTCAGTATCATTCAAAGTCGTGGGGCGAACCTCGACTCGCAACGTGCCGCCGTGCGCTTCGTCCTGCATGGCTTCGTAGGCATTCTGCACCAGATTGAGGAAGGCTTGCTCGCACAGGCTTTCGTCGAGCGGAACCAGCGGCAGTCCGCTAGCGTACTGGCGCTCGACGCGCACTGATTTGCCCGTCACCGACTTGCCCGTCACCGACTTGCCCGTCTCTTGCGTCCCGGTAAGTTGTTTGCCGGCAAAACGCTCGGCGACAATTTGCAGCACACGATCGAGCAGGGCGGTCAGGTCCGCGGGATGCGGCTGCGCATGAAGTGGACGAGCGAAGTCCAAAAACTCGGTGACCAGCGCGCTGAGCCGGTTGACCTCGGTCGAAATGTACCCAGCCAACTCGCGCGCAAGTTCGTCGGAGGCCTGCAATTTCTGGGTCAGCATTTCAGCCGAGCCCTTGATGACTCCCAGAGGATTGCGAATCTCATGCGCTAATCCAGCCGAGAGCTGGCCGAGAGCGGCCAGCCGTTCCGAGCGCCGCGCCTCAGCCTGAGCGTGCTCGAGGCGGCGGTTGGTTTCGGCCAGGCGTTCGGCGAGATCGCGATACAACTGGGTTTGATGCTGGCTCTGCTGCGCGAAGCGGTTGACGACCATGGCGGCAAGAAAGAAAAACAAGATGCGCAGCGCCAGGTAGCCGAATGCCTCGGGAGTCAATTCGTATTCCTGCATCGCGGGATAGAGATACGAGCAGTAGGCGGCGGATGCAAACAGGGTCCAGAGCAGCGTCAGCCACGTGCCACAGTAAAGTGCTGCGGTGACGACCGGCAGATAATAGATGGGATAGTAACTGCTGTTGATTCCTACTTCGCCGGTGTGATCGATAAGCAGGGTTGCCAGCAAAATCTTGAGCAGGATGACGTAGAAGACTCCTCGCTTGGGAAAGCGGGAAATCAACTTTGTCTCCAGCAGTTGCACAATGCCGATGGCGAGGAGAATTAACTGCTTGTGCCATTCGAGTTGGGGAGGGAGCACCGCCAGTCCGATGAGGAAGAGGAGCCAGATCGTTAGCCAGGCCGCGTCGAGGCGGCTAAGCCGCCGCGAGTCGGGATCGAGAATGGGAGCTGTAAGTGCCACGCAGCTTCCATCCAACCGCAGAAAGCCCTCCGGCGTCAATCGGATGGCGGCTTCCTCCGCGTGGTGCCGGGCGTCCCCCCCGGCGGACGGGCGAGACGCACCTCCCTCCAGCGGACCACTCATCGCGTGGTCACGGCACCAGTTCTGCACATAAGGATTTCCAATCACGCGCATAAATAGTTTAAATTTCCGCAAATTAGACCTAACGGCTATTGTTATGATGCGGTTGTCCGATCCGGCTATAATCAGCGTGATTGACTTAGGACGGACGATGGTGTCCGGGAACGGACGACAATGACCAAGGTCGAAGCGATTATTCAGGTCTCAAAGCTGGATGCCGTGAAAGACGCATTGCACGAGGTTGACGTCGAAGGCATGACCGTTTTTGAAGCCAGAGGACATGGCCGGCAAAAAGGACACACCGAGTTTTATCGGGGACGCGAGTACACCGTGGACTTGATCCCGAAGGTAAAACTCGAGATCGTGCTGGCCGATGAAATGGTGGAGAAAGTCGTGCACGCGATCACCACTGCGGCACGTACGGGCAAGATCGGCGACGGCAAGATTTTTCTTTCGCGCATAGACGAAGCGATTCGGATTCGCAACGACGAACGTGGCGATAGCGTGCTGTGAGCGCACGAATTTCGGTGCGCCAGATCGGCAGGCGAAGATCGGCAGGCAAAAGATCGACATCCCCCTTACCTGCTCATATATGAGCAGCGCGGATTAAAGGCTGGAGCAGGGGCTAAATACTTCGTGGGGAGAGTGTCATCGAAATGACCACCGTGGCCACCGTCCGCAGTGAGTTGTGGGACCTGTACGTTCGGGAATCCGCCGCCATCGAGCGGGAATTCTCCGCTATTGGTGAAGGGCGCACCACGGTCGCACGGCGCACGGCGCTGGTCGATACCATCGTCCAGCGGCTCTGGAACGAAATCATCGTCAGTTCTAACTATGCCGAGCCTGGCAGCCCGAAGGATTTCGCGCTGGTGGCAACCGGCGGATTCGGGCGCGGCTGGCTTTTCCCCCACTCCGATATTGATCTCCTCTTTCTGCACGCCAGCAGCGACTCCGAGAGTAAATTCAAAGATCCCATCCGGCGCTTTTCGCAGGAGTTGTGGGACCTGCGTCTAAAGCTCAGTCCCGCCACGCGAAATTTGACGGAGTGCGAAAAGCTGGACCCGAACAATGTTGAATTTGCCATCTCGCTGCTCGATTGCCGTTACCTGGCCGGCGATCGCGAGCTTTTTGCACGGCTGCGCGAAAAAGCTGTTCCTCGCCTGGTCGGGCGGGAGTGCCAGAACCTGATTCAGAACCTGGCCGAAATTACGCGCGCGCGTCATCATAAATTTGGCAATACCGTCTTTCACCTGGAACCGAACGTGAAGGATGGACCGGGCGGTTTGCGCGACTACAACGTCGCCAACTGGCTGGCGCTGATATCCGCGATGGAAAAATTGAAGGTGTGGCCGGACGCGAAAACGCTTCTGCCGGTTTCTTCGCGGAGGGCGTTCGACGCGGCATTGGATTTCCAAGTGTCCGTGCGCTGCTTTCTGCACTTCCGCCACGGGCGTCACGACAACACGCTCACCTGGGAGGCGCAGGATGAAGCGGCGGCGAAAAAGATTGGCGCCGGCATTGGAGCGAACGACGCGGAAATCGCGGATGCGGCCGACTGGATGCGCGTCTACTTTGGCCACGTTCGCAGCGTCCACCGCGTCTGCAACCAATTGCTGGAGGAAATTCCGGCCGCTTGGTCGTCGTTGTACCGGCAATTCCAGGGCTGGCGATCGAAGGTCGCAAGTGCCGACTTCTCGGTGGTGGATGGACTGATCTTTTTGCGGCAAACGCAGCAACCGGACGGGCTGCGCGATCCGGAAATGCTGTTGCGGCTCTTTCATTTCATGGCGGAACATGGCCTGAAGCTGAGTACGACCACCGAATATAAAGTCGAACAGGCGCTGCCGGCGCTGGCGGCGACGCCGCCGCGAGGCGCCGAGTTGTGGCTCTACCTCCAGGAAACGCTGGTGCAGCCGCATGCGGCCGACGCTCTGCGCGCCATGAACGCCCTTCGCCTGCTAGCGCTTCTGCTGCCCGAACTGAAGGGGATTGAGGCGCTGGTGGTACGGGATTTTTACCACCGCTACACGGTGGATGAGCACTCGTTTTTGGCCATCGAACATCTGCATCGTCTGAAAGAATCGAAATCGGAATGGGACCAGCGCTTCGCCGAGTTGCTGGGCGAACTCGAACAGCCGGAACTGCTTTACCTGGCGCTGCTGCTGCATGATTCCGGCAAAGCCATGCCGGGCGAGAGCCACGTTGAGGGCAGCCTGCTACTGACTGACAGCTGCACCGAGCGGCTGGATCTTGATCCGGTGGATCGCGAGACGGTGCGCTATCTGGTGGCCAGCCATCTGGAAATGTCGGCGGCGATGCGCCGGGACGTATTCGATCCCGCGAATGTGAAGTCGTTCGCGGATAAAGTGGGAGTACCCGAGCGGCTGAAGATGTTGTGCCTGATGACTTATGCCGACATCAAAGCCGTGAACCCCGAGGCCATGACGCCGTGGAAGGCGGACAACTTATGGCAACTTTATATTGCATGCGCAAATTACTTGAGCCGAAGCGCCGATGAGCGCGTGCACACGAGTGACAACGATGGCTCAAGCATTGCACCGTCAAATCTCGCGCATCTGCGATCGCTGGCCTCGGTGGCGGGGAAGAAAGTGAACGTTCTTCTGGAAGGATTGCCGCAACGGTATCTCCGAATTCATGGCGCCAGCGACGTTCTGGCGCATGCCGAAATGGCCGCCCGGCTGGGACAGGACGGCGTCCAATTAAATTTGAAGCAGGTTCGTCACTGGTATGAGCTGACGTTGATTACCACCGACCGGCCCTTCCTGTTCGCCTCGGTTTCCGGCGCGCTGGCCGCGTGGGGAATGAACATCGTGAAAGCGAACGCATTCTCGAATGCCGTCGGCATGGTGGTGGACACTTTTTATTTTACGGATCGCTTTCGCACCCTGGAGATGAATCTGCAGGAATGGGAGCGTTTGAAGAAAAGTATCGCGGCCGTGGTCAAAGGTGAAGCCGACGTGGCGCGCATGCTGCGCGACCGCTTGAAAGCGGAGAAGGCGAACGGCACGAAGGTTAAGATCGCGACGCAGATTGAATTCGACGACAGCTGCTCGGCGCAAAGCACGATGATGCAGGTTCTGACCCAGGATCGTCCGGGACTGCTTTACCGTATGTGCTCGCTGGTCTCGAAGCATGAGTGCAACATCGAAATTGCGCTAATCGAAACCGAAGGGCAGATGGCGATTGATGTCCTATATCTGACCTCAGGCGGAGCCAAGTTGAGCGCCGATCGCCAGGCGGCGCTGGGGCAGGCACTGCGCGAAGAACTGGCGGAAAAATAGCTCCTCGTGTGGGGCGGACACTCCTGTCCGCCGCTCTTGACCTTGGGGTTGATTTTGACCTCCGGAGTCAGCGAAGAATCAACGTTAACGGCAGCGGACAAGAGTGTCCGCTCCACATAAAGCTAGCGATCCGCGTAATATCCTTCTCTGGTTTGAACCGTAAGGTCTTTCTTCTTCACCGCCAACTGGACGTGGTGATAGCCGGAGGCGGTGCTGTCTTTGTCGGGTGTATAACCCATGCTGTACTGGGTTCGTAGTTCCTCGACAATGCTGGTGTAGATATCGCCGACGGATTCTTTTTTAGAAACCTCAAAGAAACGTCCACCGGTTTCTTTAGAAATCCGTTCAAGAATTTTCTTGCCATCGGTGCGGCTCTCGGCAGGACGTTGGCCTCCACGACCGCCTCGACCACCGCCGCCACCACCCGGCCAGCCGCTTCCGCCGCCGGGCCAGCCGCCACCACCGCCGCCAGGGTAACCGCCGCCGCCCCGTCCCATTCCACCGCTCTGATTCTGGCGGTCGTTGCGGTGAGGATCCGCGAAATAGATCGAATAGACCACCGTGTCAGCACGCTGGGCGGACTCGATCGCGCTTTCCAGGTAAGTCTTGCTGCCGTGATCGACGCCGTCCGAGAGAATGACGATAGCCTTCCGGCCCTGCTGCTTTTTCATTAATTCGTTCGACGCCAGATAAACGGCGTCGTAAAGCTCGGTACCACCACCACGATGAGAGCCCGATCCCGACCCGGAGGGGGAATTAGACGGATCGTTCGGATCGTTCGAACTCCCGCGGTCCGATGATGTCTTAAGCAATTCGAGCGCCGATTGCAGCTTTTCACGGGATGAAGTCAGATCCTGAAGCAGTTCCACTTCCCGATCGAAGTGAATAAGGAAGGCTTTGTCCTTGGGCTGCACCAGCATCTGATCGAGAAAACTACGGCTCGCGTTGCGCTCCGCGTCGAGCACGTTGTCTTGACTGCGGCTGGTATCGACGAGTAGACCGAGGGTAAGCGGGAGATTTGTCTCCTGCGAAAAATACTTGATGGTCTGCGGGCGCCCGTCTTCCTGCAGAGTGAAATCGTCTTTAGTGAGGTCGCGGACGATCTTGCCATGTTTGTCGCGCACGGTGACGGGCAGCGTGACCACTTTGACGTCAACGGCGACGGTGGCAACCGGTTCCTGAGCCCGCATCGATGGGCCGACGCCGGGAAGAGCGACCAGCGCGACGATCATCGCACAAACGATCATCGCAGAGACGATCGGCGCACGAACGATCGGCGCAAAGGCAACCGCCTTCCGCCGGCAAGAAGATGCGCGCCTCGATGATCTCTTCGCCATCGCTTCTTTGGCTTTATCTCTACTTGGACGGGGAGTATCAGGCCGGGACTCATTCACCGCAGGTCCTCCGTTTGTCATGCTCCGTCATCATTTATCTCAGACGAATCTTAAGAGCGCTGAATCTGCACAAGAAAATAGAATACACCGCGAACTCGGGAAGGCGATCATCAACCCGTGCAGGAGGCCTGCCGCGACCGGATGTGACTTCTTTTCGAGGCTGAATTTGTCAGCGGACATGGGAAGACAGGCCTCAGGTGTCAGGTCTCAGGAAGCAGTTGGCATCCACGGAAGCATCGCTCTATTTGTGATGAACACTTATGACTGGATGCGCGACGACGGCGTTGCAGTTGCCAAACACTGTAAAAGCAACGTCAGTGCCGGGTAAAATTTCGTAAAGGCCACATATCGCGCATTTGGCGATGCTAAAGTTAGATCATGCGATCTTTCCGGCAAAGACCCGCGCGGCTGTGCCTTCTAAACACGCGCCTTCTTGCGAACTGCCTGCTCGCGGCCTTGGCAGCTATGCTTTTGGCGCAACCGAACTACCTTCTGGCGCAGGACAAACCAACGCCACCTTCAGGCAACCCACAAGTCGCGAAGGCTGTGGGGACGATCAAGAGCATCCAGGCGGATTCGATTACGGTGGCTGAGCCCGGTGGCGAAGTAATGGCACGGCTGCTGCCCTCGACCAAGATCCTGCGCGTGCTGCCGGGAGAAAAGGATCTGAAGAACGCGACCACTCTGCAGCCTCAAGACTTGCAGCTTGGAGATGCCGTACGGGTTCGCGGATGGACATCGGCGGGTGCACACACCATCGATGCCTTGGAAGTGCTTGTGCTGAAGCCGGCCGATTTGGCGGCCAAACAGCAGCGCGACCGCGACGACTGGCAAAAACGGGGGGTGGACGGGATAGTCACCAATGTAGACGCTGCGACCGACATCATCACCATCAAGCCCGGTGCAATGGGCCCGAACCGAAGTACCGCCATCCACGTTGCCAAGGATACGATCCTGCGGCGCTACGCGCCCGACTCGGTGAAGTTCGAAGACGCCAAACCGGCGCCCATCGATCAAATCAAGGCGGGAGATCAATTGAACGCGCGAGGAACTCACAGCCCCGATGGCAGCGAGGTGCAGGCGGAGGAAGTTGTCTCCGGCACATTTCGCTATATTGAGGGGACCATCAANNTCCCGACTCGCAAATGTGGAAGCTGCCGGCGGAAATGGCGCAACGCATCGCGATTTTCTTGAAAGGCACGGCCGGCGGCGCGAGCGGTGATCAGCCCGGCGCCAACGGCCAAGGCCAAGGCCAAAGTATGCGCAGCGGCCAGGGCGCTGCGCCGGGCGCTGGTGGGGCGCGGCCAGCAACAGAATCGCAAACCGCGCGCGGGCCGACCGGCGCACCAAGCGGAAATGGGCCGTCGAATTTGCAGCGCATGCTGAGCCGCTCGCCCAGCATCAAGCTGGCGGATCTACAGAAGGGCGACGCCGTGGTGATCCTGACGGCAGCGAGCGGAAAATCGGACGCGGTTACAGCGAGCAAGCTGCTGGCTGGAGTGGAGCCCATCCTGACGGCGGCGCCAAGTCGCAGCGCATCCTCGCTGCTTTCCCCGTGGGCGCTGGGCGCGCCCGGCGGAGAAGGTGACGCCTCCCAGTAGCCAACAAATCTCAATCAATGTGATCTGCCTGGAAAGAAAGGGTGTGCGTTTGAAGCATTTATCAGTCTTCGTTCTGGCAAAGCTCACTTTGGCGATTCTGATTCCGGTGACCATGGTCGGGCTGGCTGCGCCTGCATGGGCGCAGTCGCCGGCCCAGTCACCAGCCCAGTCGCCAGGAATGACGGGAACCTTGCGCGGGCAAGTCACGGATCCTTCGGGAGCGGTGGTGACGAACGCCACGGTTGCGGTCCTCGTATCCGGCGGACAAACTCATTCGGCCACCACCAGCAAAACCGGCGGGTACGAAATCGGAAATCTGGCTCCCGGCAAGTACACAGTCACGGCCAATGCCCAGGGATTCGCCGTCTTTGTGCAAAACGACGTAGACGTGGCGGCGGGCCAAGTCGCGCAATTCAACATTGCGCTCGACATCAACGTGCAGGAGGAAAAAGTCAACGTCCAGGGAGAGGGAGAAAACCCTCAAGTCGACGTCAACCCCGCCAATAATGCAAGCGCGATCGTACTGAGCGGCAAGGATCTGGAAGCGCTTCCCGACGATCCCGATGAATTGCAGTCTGACCTGGAAGCGCTGGCCGGACCATCAGCCGGTCCCAACGGCGGTCAGCTTTACATCGATGGATTCACTGCGGGACAGCTTCCGCCGAAGTCATCGATCCGCGAGATTCGCATCAATCAGAA
>PLHP01000281.1 GCA_003138955.1 Acidobacteriaceae bacterium
ATATCCGTCCCCGGAGCCGCCATAGCCGCCAGCGTGAACCGCGTAGCGTCCGTCCCAAAGCGGTCGATAATCTCCAGCGGATCAATTACGTTCCCTTTCGTCTTCGACATCTTCTGCCGCTCGGCATCGCGCACCAGCGCATGAATATAGACCTCGCGGAACGGAACGCTGTCGTTCTTCTTCTCCGCCCAGCCGCTCGCCTGCTTGATCGCCGCATCCTGCTCGTGCCCCTCCATGAAGTGGCAGCCAAACATGATCATGCGCGCCACCCAGAAGAACAGGATCTCGTAAGCCGTAATCAGCAGCGTAGTCGGATAGAAAACCTGCGCATCGCGCGTCTTCTCCGGCCAGCCCAGCGTAGTGAACGGCAGCAGGCCCGATGAGAACCAGGTGTCGAGCACGTCTGTATCCTGCTCCAGCTTCGCGCTGCCGCACTTCGGACACTTCGCCGGCGTCTCGCGCGCCACAATCACATCCTGGCAATCGCCGCAGTGCCACACCGGAATCCGATGTCCCCACCACAGCTGCCGCGAAATCGTCCAGTCGTGGATGTTGTACATCCAGTTCAAATAAATCTGCTTGTAGTTCTCCGGAGTGATCGTGATCTCGCCCGATTCCACCGCCGCGATCGCCTTCTTCGCCAGCGGCGCAATCTTCACGAACCACTGCTCCGACAGACGGGGTTCGACGACCGTGCCGCACCGGTCGCACTTCCCCAGCGGCACCGTGTAATCCTTCTCGGCGACCAGGAAGCCCTGTTCCTTCAAATCCGCCAGCACCGCCGCGCGCGCCTCGTAACGATCCAGCCCCTTATAAGGCCCCGCGTTCTCATTCATGCGAGCGTGCAGATCCATCACGTCGATCTGCGGCAGATTGTGCCGCTTCCCCGCCTCAAAATCATTCGGATCATGCGCCGGAGTAATCTTCACCGCGCCCGTGCCAAACTCCGGCTTGGCAATCTCATCAAGGATGATAGGAATCTCCCGCTTCATCAGCGGCAGCAGCACTTTCTTCCCATGCAAGTGCGTGTAACGCTCATCGGCCGCATTCACCGCAACCGCCGTATCGCCCAACATAGTCTCCGGACGAGTAGTAGCGACGGTGATGAATTCCTGCGTAGGGACAGCCGCCCCCGGCTGTCCAGCGGCGCGCGGCGCCGCACCCTCCCCAAGCCCCGCGTCCACCACGGGATACCGAATCTCCCAAAGCTTCCCCGCCACGTCTTCGTGCTTCACCTCAAGATCCGAAATCGCCGTCTCGCATCGCGGACACCAGTTCACGATGTACTTCCCCCGATAAATCAATCCCTCCTCATACAGCCGGACGAACACTTCGCGCACCGCGCGCGAAAGGTTCTCGTCCATGGTGAAATATTCGCGCCCCCAATCCACCGAAGCGCCCAGCCGCTTCATCTGGTCGAGGATCGCGCCGCCATAATGCCGCTTCCATTCCCACACCCGCTCGACGAACTTCTCGCGCCCCAGGTCGCGCCGCTTCTTGCCCTCGCTGGCCAACTGGCGCTCCACCATCATCTGCGTAGCGATGCCGGCATGATCCGTGCCCGGCAGCCAAAGCGTGATAAACCCGCGCATGCGATGCCAGCGCACGAGAATATCCATCTGCGTCTGGTTCAGCATGTGCCCCATGTGCAGCCTCCCCGTCACATTCGGAGGAGGCAAGAGCAGCGTAAACACCGGACGCGAATCTCCCGGCGCCGGAGTCTCCACATGAAACAGTTTTTCCCGGACCCAATACTCGGCCCAGCGCGTTTCAATAGCGCCCGGTTCGTAAGCTTTCGGCAATTCGTGCGGCATCGTGTTCCTGATCGTGTGGTGACCTGATCGTGTGGTGACGGGGCTCCGCCCCGTCCCGGCCGTCCCAGCCAAGCGAAGCTCGGCAGATTTCCCAGCAGTAAGGAGGGAATCATCGATCTTACAGGCGCAAGAAAAGAAGGGTCAAACGGCAAGCGGGGTATTGCGCATTGAGGGCAAACTACTACACCCCCCACGGAAACTTGGCCTCAGAGTCTCGCGCTTTCCGAGACCTGGGATTCCACTACCTCGAACGGGAACTCGACTGGGATGCCCGCGCACCAAATCGTAATTTGTAAAAAATTACAGCGTAATAAGTACCCGCGAGTGGGGGTGTAACCACACCCCAAACTCTGAGCATTATCAATGACTTGGGCGGACGGCGCAGAAGCGGTTTGATCGCCAAAAAAACACCGGCAAACCCGTATTTTCGCTGTGTGTTCGCCGTAACCTGGCTCCAACTGCCCTCTAAATGTACATTCTTATACATACGTACAATTAAACCTGCACAAATTTCCACGTGGAACACTGTACGTACAATTAGAGGCAGCCGGGCGGCATAACCTGATGGCTGATGGCTGATGGCTGACGGCTGACGGCTGATCGCTGAAAGCTGCCCTACTTCCCCGCCAGCTTCTTCGTAATCTCTTCCAAGATCTTCGGGCGAAGATCGGCCATTACGCTGTCCACGATGCGGGCAATCGTGCTGGCGTCCGGCACGGACGCCGCCATAGACGAGGTCGCAGAGCCCTTTGCCGCCGCCGCTGCCATGGCCTTCGGAGCCTCTTCGGCCGCGTCTTCGGCCTGTTTCGCCGCTTCCACCGCGTCACTGTTCGCGGCTTCGCTGGTCGGCGCGGTGCGAATCTGATGCCACTTCGATTTCCGCGATTTCGCTTTCACGGTCTTGCCCATGGCTTCCCGACCCCCAGCATCTGAACTCGAATCCTGATTCTCTTCCGCCGTCACAGGCGTCGCGACCGCAGTCCCCGTCCCGCTGACGGGCTCCCCATTCTGTTCCCCCGTAACCTCGATCTCGTCCGTGCCCACCGCATCCGCGAAGGTCGCTGCCGCGACTTCTTCCGCAGGTGCTTCCTCAGCCGGGGAATCTTTCTGCTCCGTTTCGATCTTCTCCGCTTCGACCTCTTGTCCGATCTGTGGTGCGACCTCTGGTGCGCTCCCCTCCACCAAAGAACTCGCGGCGTTCGAAGCCTCCGTCATCAGTTCTGCCGGTGCTTCCCCGTCCGATGCTTCAGTAGCTGTGGTCTCTGAACCATGCTCAGATGAACAGCGCTCGGCCCCTCGTTCTGCCCAACTGGTCGAACTGGCCGCCAACCCTGCTTCCGCCAGTCTGTTCTCAACCGCAGCCGCAATCGCTGAAACTCTGGGCATCCGTACCGGTTCACTTTCGCCGCCGGGCGCTGTCGCCGGCATTGTGCCGAAAGAGCGGAACATTTCCGCCTCCAGCGAAATCGCCGCTTCCTCCGGACTCAGCGTCACTGGCTCCGCTACCCACCTCGGACCGGATGCCGCAATGCGTGCCGCTTCTTCCGCCAGCACCTGGCCAGCCGCCGCCAAGTTTCCGTGCGATGGAACCGTCGCGACATCCGCGGAACCAGTAGCGGGTGTCAGCCAGCGCAACGCTTCGGCCAGTTCCGCATCGCTCGGCATCGGCTCTTCCGCCTCCGCCGTCTCTGGCACGCTCGCCGCAACCGGGACAGGTGGCTCAATCGTCTCCGCCTGCAACTCTTCGGCCTGCAACTCTTCGCCCTTCAACTCCTCGGCCTTCGATTCTTCGGGCTCGGATTCCAGACCCTTCGCATCTCCTGCTTCCGCCGGCGTGCTCGCCGCGGCCGCCTCGCTATTGGCGACGGCCTCGGCCGGCTTCGCTTCAATCTCTTGTTCGCCCTTGTCTTCCGCCGCCTTTTCTTCCGCGGCCTGCCCCATCGCGCTCGCAGCCAACGCAAACATCGGCTCGTCGGTTCTGTCCACAGGCGCGGGCTCCTGCACAAACTGGGCGGTATTCACCGCGACCGCGGTCAACCCCGCCGCCGCTTCGGAGTCCTGGCTTTCGGCAACTACCGCAGCGCCTTCGCTCGCCGGCTCCAACTGCGCGGCCGGAATTTCGACTTCACTCTTTCCTTCGACGGCTGACGCCCGAGCTTCAACGGCTGCCTCCGCGGCCTCAACGGCTGCCCCCGCGGGCGCAACGACCGGCGCCGGATTTTCAACCTCTCTCTTCGATTCCGCCGCAGCAGCAGGATCTTCCACTTCAGCGTTTGCCGCCGCCAACGCATCCAGCGGAGCCTCAACCGGGCCCATCTTTTCCGCTAGCTTTTCCGCCAGCGGCGCAATATTCTCAGCCTCCGGAATCGGTCCATCGAGCTTCGCGGCCAACTCACTCAGTGCATCCAACTCAGCCGCCGTGATGTCGCGCGGAAGATCCGGGACCAACCCTGGTTCCTGTCCCGGCGGCGCCGCCGCCTTCACCGTGAACGCCGCGCTCGCGCCCGTCTTTCCCTTCCCCTTGCGGAAATCCCGGAAGGTCGCCCCCGCAGCGACATCCTCTGGTTCTGGTTCTTCCTTCTTGTTCTTCGACGGAAAACCCAGCCGACTCTTCCATCCGGCATCGGCCATTGTGTTTTTTTCCGTTTTCCTGTCGCTTTCCTCGCCGCCGAACCTCTCCATGCCCAAAACCGACGTGCTAAAACGCCCGCCCTCGGATGCCTGCGGCACCAGGCGGTCTTCGAGTCGCGTGATCGCAGTCAGCAACTCACTGGCTTCAAATGGCTTCACGATGTGAGCGTCGGCCTTGACCCGGCGCGCTTCATCCGCCTTGAAAGGTTCCAGCTTGCCCACTGTCAGCAGCACGGGAATGTGCGCCGTCTCCTCCGAATCCTTCATCCGCTGGCAGACTTCCAGCCCGCTGTAACCAGGCATATAAACATCGAGCACGATCAAATCGGGCTTGAGTTCGGTGATTTTCTTCAGGGCGGCAGATCCGTTATTGACCGTGACCACGTCATACCCGGCATCGGCCAGGATTTTTCGCCCCATGTTCTGGGCTGTCACACTATCATCGGCAAGCAGTATTTTCCGCGCCAAGCGTCATCCTTCGCAAAAAAAGGAGAGATAACGCGAAACTATCCTGTCCCTTAACCTAAGTCAACGATTCCCGCACCGGTAACAGGTTACGACTGTTCCTAGCCCGTTGGTGGGGTGGAAGAGGTCAGGGTTAAGAGGTCAGAGTTAAGAGGGCAGATTGAGGAAGTGAGAGGCAAGACTTGCAGAGTTGAGGGGCGGATTCCACAAGTCGGCTGACAAAACCGGTAGAAACCTCTGCAATCTGCCCTCTTAACTCTGACCTCCCTAGAACGGGTTCAGCTTTGCCAGTCCCTTCTTCTTTTTCTTCTTGCTCGAAGAAATATCCGCCATCTCTTCGTTTTTCGTCGTCGCACTCGAGGAGGCTGCGCTCGTTGCTCCGCCACCACTGTCCAGTTGATTGCTCTGCTGTAGTGGGGGAAGCACGTTCGGATCGGGCTCGACGTTCGGCCTCAGTTCATTCGGATCCGCCACAGTTGGTTTCAACTCGGCTGCCGCAGCCGCAGCCGGAACCGCTGCCGCCGGAGAGACCGCATTTGCTACCCCAGCATCCGAACGCGGCGCCTCCTGGTTCGGCGGCGGAGTCCCGCTTACAGTCTCCACCTTCAGCTTGCTGTTCCCGCCGCCCATCGCACTGGTCAGCTCTTTCACCACGCCCGTTGCCGTCACCGGCTCCGGATCCACCATCGTCGGCTCGCCCACGCGTGCGGCCCTGGACACGTCGGGAGACTTCTCGAAGTTCCCCAGCCCCTTCGACAGCATGCCCGTCTGTTGCCGGCTCGCCTCTTCCTTCTTGCTATTTTCGAGCGCCGCCCGCGTCGGCCGCGGCACCGGTTGATGCAGCGCCTCCAGCCGCGACTTGGCATCCACCGCCCGGTCCATTGCCGGATACCGCTTGATGATCCTCCCGTACGCCTCCGCCGCATTCTTCGTCAGTTCCTCGATCATCCTGGTCTTGGCCACTTCGTTCAAGCGCGGATTCTTCCGCACCGCATTGATCTCGCCTTCGTACGATTGTCCCAGCAGATACAGCGCCTCGTCCGCACCGCTATATAACGGATAGCGGTCCACCAGCGTTTTCAGCCGCGCAATCGCCGCCGGATACGCCATCCGCAGATAGTAGAACCGTCCGATCCCGAACTCCCGGTCCGCCAGCACTTCCTGCACTTCCCGCAACCGCTGTTTCGCCTGCGACACCAGTTTGCTGTCCGGATACTCCATGATCAGCGCCCGGTATTCCTCCTCCGCCCGCATCGCGTGCGTGTAGTCGCGATCCGGCTTTTCCATCTCCTGATAGTGGATGTTTGCCACCTTCAGCTGCGCCTCGGCCGCCTCCGGCATATTGGGAAAGAACGTCCGGAAATCCTTGTACTGGATCTCGGCCTGCTGCAACGCCGTCGTGCCGCCCTCGGCGTACCACGAATCCGCCACCGCCAGCTTCGCCCGTGCTACATACTCCGAATCCGGATACGTGTTGATCAACGTCTGTAGCGTCATCCGCGCCACGTCGAAGTGGTTGTGTTTCATGGCGTCCATGGCCCGGTCAAACAGCACTTTGTCGGGCTGCTTCGACCCGACGTTGGCCAGCGGATTCACTGCCTTCTTGTTGGTGCATGCCGCCGTCAACGCCAGCAGCAACGCGAGAACTACAACCGTAGAATAACGACGCATAGAAGACCTCAAGAAAACCATTTGTAATTGGTGACTTGTAATTTGGTAAACCAAAATCTAAACCTCAGTGGGCCAATTGGTTTCCAAATCACAAATCGCAAATTACCAATTACAAATTACCCTACACTCTTTGCAAACTCGCGCTCCGCGCCGCTTCCAGCAGCGCCTGCGCGTTCACCCTGGCATCGCCCTTGCCGAACACCGCATTCCCCGCCACCAGAATCTCCGCCCCGGCGCGCACCACTTCCGCCACTGTGTCCATCCCGACGCCCCCATCTACTTCGATGCGATATTGGTATCCCCGCGCCGCGCGAATCTCCGCCAACTTCCTCATTTTGTGCAGCGTCCCCGGGATAAACTTCTGCCCCCCAAACCCCGGATTCACGCTCATCACCAGCACATAATCCACAATGTCGAGCACTTCGCTGAGCGTATCCACCGGTGTCGCCGGATTAATCACCACTCCCGCCAGGCATTCATGCTGCTTAATAAGGTGCAGCGTCCGGTTCAAATGCCGGCACGCCTCCTGATGCACCGAAATCCAGTCCGCTCCAGCTTCCGCAAATTCCGCGATGTACTGGTCGGGGCTCTCAATCATCAGATGGCAGTCCAGCGGAAGCCGGGTCGCCCGGCGCAGAGATTTCACCACCGGCGGCCCGATGGTCAGGTTAGGCACAAAGTGCCCGTCCATGATATCCACGTGGACGACGCTGCCGCCGCCCGCCGTCGCCAGCTCTATCTGGTCCGCCAGGTGGGCGAAATCCGCCGAGAGTATCGAGGGTGCAAGTTCGATTAAATGCCCGATCAAAACAGGGTCCAGGAGTATAGGGTCAAAGCTGTGGAAATTCTAGCACGCCCGAATGGTGACGGGGCTCAGCCCCGTCCAGTTTCACGTGAGGACGGACGCCCTCGCCCGACCAGTCTCGACCTTGATCCACTCCTGCCTCCGCTTCACAGCTTCGCGAGCGGCAGTCCCGACAGGATATCGTTGCGACGCTACGGCTACGGATCAAGCCTCTTGAGGAAAGGAACCGCGAACTGACCGAACAGCTGGAGCGCGCTTACGGTGTGATCGCTCAGACTCAAACCTCCGGTTCAGTATAACTTCCGAGTTGCCCGAATCTCATGGGTGAACCCTTTCTGAATTTCTATTTTTGGCCCGGCGGGACTTAACGTTTGCCGCTGGGTCATTACATGCTCGGTGCCGGCGTTCCATCGGACCATTTGTCCACCATTACTAAGAAGACGGACATTGGGGGGAAGGCTTTGAGTTGCGGGTAGGCGTCGGCGGAGAAATACCAGTAATTTACGGAGAGGACCGGGGAGTTGGTGAGGTTTGCGCCCCAGGCTGCATCGTTTCTGTCTTTGTCGGTTGCGTAGAACATCAGGTGGGGGGCGTTGTGGCCGCCGTTGTCGGTCAAGTAGGAGGACTTGGACATCATGTAGCAGACAGTTCCCTGCTCCAAAGCGGGTAATTCTTTTTTGTCGATCGCTGCTTTGATTGCGGCGATGACTTCGAGTTTGGAATGGCCGGCCAGCAGCAATTCGGTGCGTTTGTAGTCATACGGCAGAATGGAGCGGGCGGCTGGTGGATTAAAGCAACCTGCGGCGCGAACTTTCGGGCTCCAAAACTCGGGATTATCGAACATGGCCAGCCATCCGCGAGCAACCGTGCAGACCCAGCCGTTTTTGCCTTCGACTGCGGTTTCGTAGCCGTGGCGGGTCAGGACGATAACTGAGGCGTCGTGCGAGATGGAGTCTGGGGCGGCGCGGCGGGCCAAGGCGATTTCGGCGTCGCGATCCATCAGGTATTGTTCTACCGGGGCCATCGTTGGATATGATTGTTTGGAGCCTTGTGCGGCTGCGGGCCGGGTTGCTATCAGCGCGGCAACGAATACGAATGCGCTTAGGAAAATGCTGTGTATTTGATTTCGGGTCATCGCTTTCCTCCATACTTTTTCGTCTTCTACTGCTCCGCTCATACTTCGACCGAACCCACACTTGTCGAACATTTAGCGAGCGTCTGTTCCGTCTGACCAGCGTTGCACGCCAATTGCGAACGCATCGCTCCGGGTTCCATCGCCGGGAGTTCTTTTTTGGCGACGGCGGCGACGCTAGGCCGACGCCGACTTCTTGGCCAGGACTTCGGCGACCGAGGCCAGGATGTGCGCCCAGCCCCATTCAGTCTGGCGCCCCAGCTCATCGTCGGGCAGATTCAAATGCCGCAACGTGACCTCTGTCTCTTTGCCGCGGCCTTCAAACGTGACCCTCACGGTGGACTCCACGCCCTTGGTCCCTTCCGACATCCACGTGTACTCCACTTTACCCGGCCGCTGAATCTCGACAAAGCGCCCGTAAAGCGCCCAGCTCTGCCCTTCCCACAACACGGTGAAATAGAAGAGCGAGCCGACTGCGGGCGGCACCGGCGCCATGATCAGCGTCTCCGACTCGAACCACGGCCCACCCGGACACTTCGGATCCATCCACGCGTCAAAGACCTTGTCGGCCGACGCGGGAATCGTTCGCTTCACAGTGATGTCCATCAGCTTCGTCTTCGGAATCATCATTCCTCCTTATTCCTCTTTCTCAAAGAAAGCCTGCAGCCGATCGAGCCGCTCATTCCAGAACTTTTCGTATTGCAGCGTCCACTCCGCCACTTCCCGCAGCGGTTCCGGCGAAAGCGCCAGCACTTTCGCGCGTCCGCGACGAGTGCGGCGCACGAGTCTGGCGCGCTCGAGAACGCGCACGTGCTTGCAGAACCCAGTGAGCGTCATGGAGAAAGCAGCGGCAACATCCGAAACGGTCGTCGGTCCGCGCGAAAGCCGCGCCAGAATCGCTCGCCGCGTCGGATCGGCAATCGCCCCCGCGACCAGATCGAGTCTCTTCGCTCCCTGATACTGAACCATATGGTTCAGTATCCACGAAACACGACGCGCTGTCAAACCCTCTGGCTCTTGGTCTACCAGCCTGCCTTGACGTGCGTTACGTTATGTGTTTCGGTGAGAGGTGCGATCCGGTCGGTAAAGAGTCTCAATGGTCCTGCTGAGTTGTTTGGGTACAGGCGGCGGCATCTACGCCAAACTAGCAAACGGAGTGGCTCGACACAACTGCACTCGGGCTTCCCCTACCCACAACTCAGTGGCCCGCCACTGCGCCGGTCGAGGGTTTGCAAAGGGACAACAGCATAGGTCCTCGCAAAAAACTTTTCGCCGCACTCCCGAATTGTCGGCGGAAATTGAGTCCTCATCAAAATCTCATTTCTTCGGTAATTTCGGTATCGAACGAGAGTAGCTGTTGCAAAATCCCGATTACACCAACAACTGAATCCGCACCAGCCCACCCAATCAACCCCCGTAGCCAGAAATCTCCGTCTCCTTCGCCTTGGCGGCCCTTTCCCTCACCTTCTCCACCCCCTCCGCCATAGCAAACTTCAGCTTCTCAATCCCCTCGCCCGTAACCGCTGAAATCGGATACAGCTTCATCTTCTTCCGCGTAGCCCACGCCTTCAGCTTCTTAAGTTTCTCCGGATTCGCCACATCGATCTTCGACGCCACCATCAAAGTCGGCTTCTTCTCCAGTTCCGCCCCGAAACTAGCCAGCTCGCCCAGAATCACCTCAACGTCCTTCACCACATCTGTTCGCCCGCTGCCATCGGATACATCCACCATATGCACCAGCAACCGCGTGCGCTCAATGTGCCGCAGAAACTGCGTGCCCAGCCCCGATCCCGTATGCGCGCCCTCGATCAGCCCCGGAATATCCGCCACCACAAAACTTTCTTCGCGTCCCTTATCGCCCACCAGCACCACGCCCAGGTTCGGCTCCAGCGTAGTGAACGGATAATCCGCCACCTTCGGCCGCGCCGCCGAGATGCGCGAGATCAGCGTCGACTTGCCCACATTCGGATATCCCACCAGCCCAACATCGGCGAGCAGCTTCAACTCCAGCCGGAAGTTGCGGTCCTCGCCCGGACGTCCCTCTTCGTGCTCGCGCGGCGCCTGATGTGTCGAAGTGGCAAACTGCGCGTTGCCGCGTCCGCCGCGTCCGCCGCGCGCGATCACGACGCGTTCGTCGGCGCGCGAAAAATCGTGAACCTTCTCTCCCGTGTCCTCGTCGTAGACAATCGTTCCCACCGGCACCTTCAGCACAATCCCTTCGCCGTCCCGCCCAGTTTTCTTCGATCCCTCGCCGTGCCGTCCCCGCTCCGCCGTGTATTCCGGATTAAACCGGAAATGTATCAGCGTATTGTGCTGCTCGCTCGACTCCATCCAAATGTCGCCGCCCCGGCCGCCATCGCCGCCCGAAGGCCCGCCCCGCGGAATAAATTTCTCCCGCCGGAACGCCATGCAGCCGTTGCCGCCATCCCCAGCCTTCACTCGAATTTTGGCTTCATCGATGAACATGTTGGCCCAGCAAAAAATCGCGTAGGGGCGGACGCCCTCGTCCGCCCCAGCGGAGCGAAGCTCTGCAATTTCGGCGATCGGGTAGGAGGCGAGGTCAC
>PLHP01000086.1 GCA_003138955.1 Acidobacteriaceae bacterium
CGTCGTCGCATTCAGTTACCTCCCAATCGAGGAAAGTCTCTTTAGGTCGTATGCTCCTTTGGTCAGACGATCTCCGAATGCTACCGTGGCGGGTGGGGCGTGTCAACCGGACGGGCGCTCCACCGTCACATTCCTTGGATTACTTTGGGTGGTTACTCTTAAGGTATTAACGCGTGTTTACCACTACCCCCTCCCCCTCTCGCTACTTGAATCATAGGGTTAGGGGGTGTCGCGTCGCCAAAATCTAGAGCGCAAAGGACTTATTTGCAAAATATTCCGGAATAAGGACTTAGCTCTAAATCCTATGATTTTTAGGATTTTGGCGGCTGGCCAGCGTCCGCTGATCGCCTCAAGTTATGGTTGTCAAAGAACGCTGAAATGGTTTGGGGCGGCTTCGAGGGTCGTCTTGGGAGACGGGCACACCTCTGCGCTGCTCCAGCTTAGGGGATATTGTTGCACCGGTCGGGCTGGAGGTCTGTGATGGCTCTCGCAGCTTGGGTGTGATGAAAAAAGTTGGCGTCAGTGAGAATGATGGGGACGGGCGGAGCCACGCCCCAAAGTGCGCAGTTCGCCTTGTATTCGCCTGTGTATTTGCGGTACTGTAACTGCAGTCACTGATTCTCTGGGATGTGTGATATTTTGAATGTCAAAACCAGCCAAAACGACTCGACAGATCTGCGACAGATGAGTACCCAAGACTACAATAAGCTCCTAAAATCGCGACTGTCCTTGGGCAGGCCCAAGCACTCGGCACCTTTAGTCTTCGACATGTTCGCCGGATGCGGCGGCCTAGCCCTTGGTTTTGAGGCCGCTGGGTTCAAGACAGTCGGTTTCGAATGGGACGAAGATGCTTGCGCAACCTACAGGATGAACATGCATGGTAAATGTAATCGAATCTTCCTGCGACCGAAGCAAGATTTGGGGCAGGTTCCCGACGTTATTATTGGCGGCCCACCGTGCCAGCCTTTTAGTGTCGGGGGGCTTCAAAATGGACACGAAGACGATAGAGATGGCTTCCCTGCATTTCTATCCGCCGTCGAACGATACCAGCCACGTCTCGCGGTTTTTGAAAACGTCCGGGGAATGATGTACCGGAACCGCTCATATTTTGGGAAAATTCTTGGCCGACTCAAGGAGTTGGGATACCTGACCGAGTCCCGATTGGTGAATGCGCTTCGCTATGGCGTGCCGCAAAACAGAGAGCGTCTTTTGGCAGTTGCACACCGCGGAGGCTGGCAATTCTCCAAACTGCCGATGTCAACGAAGCCTTTCACTGCGGGTGATGCTCTGGGTGAACTTGCTCATGAGATACCGCAAAACGCTCGTTTCCTGACGCCGTCGATGGATGAGTACGTTGCGCGCTACGAGGCAAAGTCAAAGTGCGTTAGGCCGCGCGACCTGCATCTAAGCCGGCCTAGCCGAACTGTAACATGCCGAAATTTGCACGGCGCCACGAGTGACATGCTGAGAATCCGACTTCGTGATGGACGCAGAAGGATGTTGACGGTTCGTGAAGCGGCAAGACTCCAGAGTTTTCCGGACTGGTTCAAGTTCGCTGGAACCGAAGACAGCCAATTCGACCAGATTGGAAATGCAGTGCCGCCGTTACTTGCCCGTGCGATCGGCGACGCCGTGATGGCATGCTTCTCTGCGAAACCCTTGAGTTCGAAGGACATTGAGTATCGCAACGAATTGAACACGCAGTATCAGTTGGGAATCTAGTTTCAAGAAAATCGGCAAACAGAGCAGCCTGTATTCTCGCGCGACCCACCCGTCCTCGTAGGAGACGGCGGCATGGACGGCTGCAATCAGAAAGCGAGAGTCTCGCGCCCACAATGGTTAAGAAAAGGTTGGTTGATTGGCACTGGCAAACATGAGGCCGGATACTCCATGGGAGGAGGCCTCGGTCTTCGAGGGGCCTGCATCGTGGAAGTTGACCACTCGAGAAACCATAGACTTTTGGAATAAACATTGGGGTGAGAAAGTTTCGTCCGGTTCCTACGACGACGTAAGAAGAAAAGACTTCATCTACCTTACGACTGCCGAACTCGCTCTTGCACGCGCTGGGAATCCAAACGCCAGCACCAACAATCCAACCCGCAGGTACGGAATCAATCCTGATGCAGCCGTGCTGCTTAGGAACTTCGGCACGCGAGCAGGCGACGAAGCCGCTGCCGAGTTTGTCAGGACGTACGGCGCATTGAAGCAGCGCCTGGAACGAGAGCGCCGGGCGACGGGTGTGGGTGCGCAGTTGCCTGACGGTACGATGCTGCAACTGAGTGCTGGAGTGCACAATCAGTTGCAGAAGGCGATTGTAGAGAAGTTCGTACCGCAATTTGTCAGGAAGCCACAGATTTTATACATAGGCGACACAGCAAAGAAAGCTCTGCATACCGAAGAAAACAAACTGCGCGAGCTGGGATTGAAAGAACTTGCGCATGACATGCTGCCCGACGTTGTGGTGTACGATGCGGAGCGAAACTGGCTGTTCCTGATTGAAGCAGTGCACTCGTCGAACCCTATCTCGCAACTTCGGCACATAGCATTGGAGCAGTTCACGGCTCAGTGTACCGCCCCGAGAATCTATGTGAGCGTCTTTGAGAACCGCACGGCTTTTCGGAAATGGGTGGCGGATATAAGTTGGGAGACTGAGGTTTGGCTGGCGGACTCTCCAGGCCATCTGATTCATTTCGACGGAGAAAAATTCCTTGGCCCTTACAATCCTGAGCAGTAAATCCCACTCACGAATGTGTCGTCGTGGCTGATGTGCATACGAGAGCCCAGCGTTCGTACAATATGTCGCAGATTAGGTCACGAGGGAACCGCACCACTGAGGCCTGTCTGGCTGGGCTATTCAGAAAATGGCATGTGACGGGCTGGCGTCGTGGCGTTGCTCTCTGCGGAAGACCGGACTTTGTATTTTCACAATCCAGGGTTGTCGTTTTCGTAGATGGATGCTTTTGGCACAACTGTCGGCAGTGCAAATTCAAACCATCCTCAAATGTGAGGTATTGGAAAGAGAAGTTTGCACGTAACAGAATACGCGACGAAGACGTCAACCGTGCGCTTAAAGGCCGAGGGTGGCGTGTTATCAGGATCTGGGAACACGAATTGCGAAATCCCGTTCGAATCGAAAAACAACTCCGACGTCTTATACAGTTGCTCCGCAAAAAAGGGCCATGGGTTTCCCCATGACGCCCACGGTCGGGATGATTATCTATCATTCTCGACCAAAGATACATGGGCCACTTTGGTGCAGAGGGAGACGATGTTCCCCTATTTTCACTTTGGGTTTAGAGTGGCAGCATGGCTGCGAGCCCACCTGTGGTGTTGACGATTGCCGGGTTTGATCCCTCCTCGGGTGCTGGGATTACCGCCGACATCAAGACGATCGCGGCCCATGAATGCTTCGGCGTTGCCTGCATTACAGCTTTAACGATTCAGTCGACTCGGGGAGTGCGGCGGGTCGAGGGGGTCGATCCAAGGATCATCGCTGAGACTCTGCAAGAGCTGGTTTCAGACTTCGGCGTGGAAGCCATCCACATCGGCATGCTGGGCAATGAGCGGGTGGTCGCGGTAGTCGCGGATTTTCTGGGCCAGGCTTTTACGGGGAAAACCAGGCTGCCTCATGTGGTACTGGATCCAATTCTGAAGTCGAGTTCGGGAGCGGATTTGCTGGATGCGGCGGGGACCCGGCTGTTGATCGAGAGGCTGGTTCCACTGGCGGAGTTGGTTACGCCTAACCTTGACGAAGCCAGCGTCTTGACTGGGATGGCGGTCACGAATCTCGACCAGATGCGCGAGGCGGCCGCTCGTCTGCACGCGCTGGGCGCGGCGAATGTGGTGATCACCGGAGGCGACCTCAGTAAGGGCGAGAAGGCGATCGATCTCCTCAGCTTCACTACCGTCCAAGGCACCCAGCAGGAAGTTTTCAAGGCCGACCGTCAGCGATCGAATTCCACCCACGGCACGGGATGCGCGTTCGCCACCGCGCTGGCCTGCCACCTGGCGAATGGCCGCGGACTGCCCGAGGCGGTTCTTCTCTCCAAAGCGTATGTCTCGGCCGCGATTGCGAACGCCCATGCGCTGGGCCACGGAGTGGGGCCGTTGCATCACCTCTATCGCATGGGCCAGCAGCGGCGGCAAAGCACGGTGGTTTCCGAAGCAGAGCACGCTCATTCACGAAGTTGAGTGTAGTTTCAGGCAGAGATGCGGAGGAAATGGAACTCCGAAGGGAGACATTTATGCGCTGGTACCACTACGCAGCATACTTTTTCGGGGGTGCCTTCCTCGCGAACGCGCTGCCCCATTTTGGCAATGGGGTCTCGGGCCATGCCTTCCAGAGCCCGTTTGCCACCCCGCCCGGAGTTGGGCTGTCGTCCTCGACGGTCAATGTCCTGTGGGGCCTCTTCAACCTTGCTGTCGGTTATCTGCTTGTCTGCCGTGTCGGCAGCTTCAATCTGCGCCAAACTCGGCATGTCCTTGTCCTCGGTGCGGGCATCCTGATCATGTCGCTAATGCTTGCCCGCGCATTCGGCCGGTTCCACGGCGGTCTGTGAGTTTTGGTCCAGAACGTTGTTTCTGATGCTAAGGCTGGATTAGGACAAACCGAGAACTGGAAGCTCTCAGCTACTTCTTCAGCAAACAACCGGCGGCAAAAGCAGCAACCGCGGCGAGCAGCCACTCGATCCGCCAAAATTGGATTGCCTGCCAGTCGAGTACGGTCCGGGCGCTGAAGAATACGCTCACAGCCAGCGCTCCCACCCCGCAGAGCAGGCCGACCAGAAAAGCGATGGTGGCAGGCGTTGTGAGCCCGAGCCGTTCGCCGAGCGAGGCGAGTTCGGCCAGACCTGGGATTTCGAGGGTGCGCGCAACGCTGACGCCCGGATCGGGACGGCTGGCGCCACAAGCATGACAGTAGACTGAGCTGACGATGAATTCAGTTCCGCAACGGCAGGTTGCGCTTCGTTCGTCGGCTCTTCCCCGGTTGGCGACAGCCGCGGACGCCGGCATGGGCGCCCGCCAAAATTCGTGCTGAGTCTGATCGGCTGCTTCAGCCATAAAGGGAGCTCTTTCTACTTCGACCCTTTTCGGATCGCAAGCGAATCACCAAAGTAAGTTATTGCAGAGACGACACTTACGGGTGAGCCAAGGGGGAGGGTGGCCGCACCGCAGGGCAAGAATTACGTTATCCAAGCCCGAATTTTCCATTTTGCCCGACTTGGCCGCGTTGCGCAGGTATCCGGTTTGGTTCCTAGCGGCTGTCAGCCATCAGCTATCAGTTCTCTGCAAGCCTGTCCTGACAGCTGACGACTGGCTTTGCCCAAACGAATCCTCCGAGAAAGCTCCCATCAGTTAAACTGGGCGTGCGTGGTCTTCTTCCTCTCCTGGCATCGCCCCGCTTTGGCTGGCATCATGCTGCTGGTGCTTGCCCAAGCGTGTCTGGCAGCGGAGCCCGGGGCTTCGACCGCGTTCCGTCCTCCCGACCCGTTGAACCAGGCGGCTTTCGAGCACTATTACAACCTCGACTACGACGCGGCGATTCAGGATTTCGAGAGGATTCTGGCGCGTCATCCGAACGATCCTTTTGCGGTGAATCACCTGCTCTCCACGATTCAGGTGCGGGAGCTGTATCGCATGGGCGCGATGAATACTGGCGATTACTCGAACGACAATTTTATTGGAGTAGCGCACCGCCCCGCCGATCCGGCCGGGAAGGAACGCATCAAGCAACTGGTGGAGCAAGCCGAAAAGCTGGAAAACGCCGAACTCGCGCGCAATCCGAACAACGTCGATATGCTCTATGCCCGCGGCGTCACGCGCGGACAGTTCGCGCTTTACACCGCGCTCATCGAGCGCGCCTGGTTTTCCGCTCTGCGCAATGCGGTGGGCGCGCGCCGCGATCACGAACGGGTCCTCGAGTTGGATCCGAAGTACGCTGACGCCAAGCTGGTGGTGGGAGCCCACAACTACGTGATGGGGAACCTGTCGCTGGCGGTAAAGATCGCCGTCGCGCTCGTCGGATTGAGCGGCGACAAAGACAAGGGACTTCAGTATCTGAACGATGCCTACCACGCCAANNCGGGTGTCCGGCAAGACTGGCGAAGCCGAGGAACAGTACCGCCGGGTGTGGCAGAACGGTCGCGAAGGAAAATACAATCTGCATTATGAAATTGCGGCGATCGGACTGGGCGACCTGCTGCGCAGCGAGAAAAAATATCAGGCCGCGGCTGCGGCATACGAGATGGTGAGTGAGGTTACGGACGGCGATCCGGAATTGCTGCAGAAAGCGAATCTGGGAGCCGGCGAGATGTATGACCAGCTTCAGAAGCGGGACCTGGCGGTGAAGAAATACGAGGCCGTGGTGGCCACAAATTCGGGCAATGCGGAAGCCGATAAGGCTCGGAAGAGAATCAAGGACGCGTACCGGGAGTGAGAAGGCAGCTATTAGCTCTTGGCTCTTAGCCTTTAGCTAAAAGCCAAGAGCTAATAGCCAAGAGCTGATCTTGAAACATTTCCCCCGTAATCGTCGTATCATAATTGTAAGGGAGACATAGCCATGTACTGCAACGCTTGCGGCAAGGCCATCGCTGAGGACGGCTGTTTTTGCTCCTACTGCGGCAACGTGGTGGGGATTCCGCCCACGCCGAAGAAACTGATGCGCTCGCGCGCTGACAGGAAGATCGCAGGCGTTTGTTCCGGACTGGCTCATTATCTCGAGCTCGACGTGTCGCTCGTACGCATCCTCTGGTTCTTCATCACGCTCGCCTGCGGAATCTTTCCGGGCGTCGTGGCCTACGTGCTCGGATGGATCATCATTCCGGAAGAACCGCTTCTATTGCCGGCAGCAGCGTCGCAACAGCCGGTAACAAGCTAGCTGTAGAGACGGGGTTTGCCCCGTCTCTACAGGCAATCAAACCTGTCACTGTGTTCTAATCTCCTGCCATGGAACGCCTGCGCAGCGACGCCGCCGAGATCTTCTATGAAATTCGCGGGAACGGCCCGCCGGTCGTTCTTCTCCATCCTTTCCCTTGTGATCACGAATTCTGGCATCCGGTGGCCGCGGCGCTCGATTCGCGCTACCGGCTGATTCTCCCCGATCTGCGCGGGCACGGTGATTCGGAGATTGGCGAAGGGCCTGCCCTCATGCGGAAGCACGCCGGCGATGTTGCCCGCGTGCTCGATGCCGCCGGCGTCGGCAAGGCTGCGTTCATCGGATGTTCCATCGGCGGATACATACTGTTTGAATTCTGGCGCCGCTTTCGCCCGCGCATGACTTCGCTCGTGCTCTGTGATACGCGCCCTCAGGCCGATACCACCGAGGCCCGCGCGAATCGGTTGAAAGCTGCGGACACCGTCCTGGAGCAGGGGACCGAGCCGTTCATCGAGGCCATGATTCCGAAGCTGATGGGGCGGACGACAGTGGCCGCGCGTCCGGATCTAGTCGATGGAGCGCGCGCCATGATGCGCAAAATGTCCGCAGAAGACATCAGCCAAGTGCAGCGCGGCATGGCGGAGCGCCCCGACTCGGTCGCGGACTTGAAGACCATTGACGTGCCCACGCTGATCGCGATCGGAGAAGAAGACGTGCTCGCAACCGTCGCCGACGGCGAACTTATGCGGCAGAATATTGCGGGCAGCCAGTTGAAGGTGATTCCGAAAGCGGGACACTACGCGCCTTGGGAGCAGCCGGAGTTGGTCGGCCCTTTGCTCCGCCAGTTTCTGGATGACGTGGCGTTGAAATAGCCGGTTGCGCTCGCCATCGGTCGTGTGGAGACGGGGCGGTGCCCATAAGTCATGGCTCCCCAGAAGCCGACTTGAACGAAGCCG
>PLHP01000166.1 GCA_003138955.1 Acidobacteriaceae bacterium
GTGCCGCTCCAGGCGAAAGCGGTTCGCGCCGAAAGTATTGGTCTCGATGATCTCGGCGCCCGCCTGCAGATAATCGTGGTGGACGCCGCGGATCAGTTCCGGCTGCGACAAGTTCAGCTCGTCATAGCAGCGGTTGATGAAGATGCCTTTGGCATAGAGAAGCGTTCCCATGGCTCCGTCGCAGAGCACGGGCGAATGCTTCAGGCGTTCAATAAACTTCTGCGCCATCTACTTGAGAATACAGAACTGGAGTTGAATAGAAAAGTACGGCGGATCTTGATGGCCACGAGCTGCGAGCCACGGGCTGCGAGCGATCTTGAAAGCTAACGGCGCGGCAAGCGACGAGTTCCAGGGGTTGCATGGGAGATGCTTGCTCGAGGCTCGAAGCGCGCAGCTCGTAGCCGGTCGAAGCGACCAGGTCTCCGCATCTGGCGAGGCAGAATTGCTGCGAGGGAGACTGCAGATGAAAGTGGTTTTAAGTTGCGCGCAGAGGAGGCGGGGATACAATGGCTGCGGCATTCCGAGTCCCAAGAAGGAAATCCCAGCTTATGGGTTTAGCAAAAAGGATACATAACCTGACCCGCAGACTGCTTCAGGCTTACGGACCCGAGAAGGTTAAGAGTCATCTATGGGATGTCGAATTCGCGCAAGGCCAGTGGGACTGCCTCGACTCAACCCCCAACGACTGTGTATACGCTTTCATTGAGAAGTACGCCAACCAGGGGAGCATCCTGGATCTAGGGTGTGGTTCTGGAAGTACGGGGAACGAAGTGGCCGTCACTGCGTATGGGAGTTACACCGGGGTTGATATTTCGGGCGTGGCTATCGGCAAAGCGAAGGAAAGGACGGAGAAGACTGGCCGGGCAGCTAAGAATCGCTTTTTTCAGTCAGAGATTTCCAGCTACATGCCGACCCAGCAATTCGACGTGATACTTTTCCGGGATTCCATCTACTACTACGTCACGTCGGCAAGTATCAAGACGATGCTGCAACGATACTCGAAGCACCTGAAACCAAGTGGCGTTTTCATCGTAAGAATGGCCAACCGGGACAAACACAAGAGCATAGTGGACATCATCGCGAGCAATTTCGGAGTCATTGAAAAGCACGCACCCGAGCAGTCGGATGACGTGGTTCTTGTCTTCCGCTAAGGGCCGGCCCGGAAGCAGGTTGAAGTGCTTACAATCCGCGACCGCGCAAGGCGGAATCTCAAGCCCTCCGATCCCATGTAGGCTGGCGTCCCTATGCCCTCAGTCGTGATCCTCAACACAACTTCTTCCTTTGCTATAATCCTTGTTCTTGCATCCAAAGGTTCTTGCATTCAAGGTTCTTGCATCCAAGTGATTATCCGGCATGAGGTTGGAGTCCCAGGTTTGAGAAAAGTCCTGATTCTTCTGTCATTCCTGCTGCCCGCCAGTTTGACGTGGCTGAGCTGCGGCGGCAGCAGCAGCGCCCCCAGTACCACAAAAACCAGCGGTGTCGCATACCGCGCCTTCATCACGAATAGCGTCTCATCCGGTAGCCAAACCGCGGGCGTGTATATCGTCAACGCTCAAACCGATGTACGTCCGATCACAGCCCCGATTTCCGCCGGCAACACTCCGGGAACGATGGTGCTCACGCCCAACCGTGCCCAGACCCTGGTCTTCAGTAGTAACGGTACGGCGTCTTCCGACAACCAGTTCACCATCATCAACAACGCTGGCGAATCCGCCTCTTTTCACTTTAACCTGCCCGGCATGACCCAGAGCTTCGTGGTTTCGCCCGACAGCTCCACCGCCTACGTCGCCGTGCCCACGGGCGCGGTGACCGGGCAACCATCCCCCGGAGTCATTGGAGTCATCGATCTGAGATCGGCCGGCGTCACCGCCGTAATTAGCTGCCCGCTTGTGAACCCGGCCAACCCAGTCTGCGTTTGGCCCGCCACGGTGCCTCAAGGATTCAACCAGCCTTACCGCTTTCTCAGCATGGGGAATACCGGCACTCGCATCCTGGCTTTCAGCCAGGGCGCGGACTCCGTCGCGGATACGATTGCCGTGATCACACCCTCGAGTGTGGCAACGGAGTATCCCGTTATCACTTTCGTGCCCGGCTTTGACCATCCAGTGGCGGCGTTCTTCAACAGTGACGACACCGCCGCCTACGTGCTGAACTGTGGCCCCGAGTGCGGCGGGCAAGAGGCCAGCATTCAGACTCTCGATTTAACGACGAATACGGCAGGCCCGGCTGGCGTCGTCTGCACTCCCGGCGGAAATCCATCGTGTATCGGTACTCTCAACCTGACCGCCGGCAGTGTAGCTCTGGTAAATGGTTCGACCATGTATATTGCCGGTACCCCGCCACCGGTCGGGGGAGTTCCGCAGCAGCCCTGCACAGGGGAGACGACGGCCGCACAATCCTGCGGGCTGCTCACCATCGTTGACCTGTCCACCATGACGGTGACCAATTCCGGGATCGTCATCACCGACGGATATCACAATCAAATCGCGCTCGCCGCCAACGGACAGCTCTTCATCGGCGCGAGCACTTGCACCGAGGTCGTTGCGGCCGTTCTCGGGGACGAGGTGCGTGGTTGCCTTTCCATTTACAACACGCTGACGACCACGGTGGGCGCTGTTGCGCCTGGCGGCGTCGCAGTTCCTAACGAGAACGGAGACGTGACCGGCATCCAGCCCATCGGCAGGCGCCAGGTAGTCTATCTGGTCCAGGGCGGATCACTCTATATCTACGACGCCACGTCCGACGCCCTGGAGTACAACCCGAGCAATCCGGATAACCCCGGTGAAATCAACGGCCTCGTCGGCTACTTCATCGACGTCAAGATCGTAGATTTTTGAAGGGCGCTGTTCGTCGTTCGCTGTTTGCTCTCTGGCAATAGCGAACGACCGACGACTAACGACCAACGAATCCCTACCGCGGCTCGAGCGTCATCTCATGCGCCCGATGTCCCTCGACCGCGGCCTGCGAGAACGGAAACGCGAATGTCGAGCCTCCGTACCAGGCCGCCCACTGGTCCATGTAATATGGACTGAGGAAAATTCCGCTCTCTCCCGTCACCACGTTCAGCGTGCTTTCGTCAAAGTTCGCGAAGTTCCACGTCAGCCGTTCGGAAGGCCCAAACCCGCGGCTCACCGCCTTCACCGTGTACGTGCTCCCGCTCAAAGGATGCGACCCCGGCCCCGTGAAGCGCCCAATCACCGGAAGCCGGCTGAGCACGAGATGATCGATTTCAACCGGATAATACTTTCCCCACGTCCATTGACTGAGATCCGAAGGAGCTCCCGACGCAATTTTCGCGACGTCTCCAGATGGTGTTCCCGTTTGCTTCACCGCGTTTTCCACTGCAGCCGTCAGCAGGCTCCCGTAGTCGGAGTATCCCGGCGGCAGCCAGCGCGCCGGCTGCTTGGTCAGCACATTCTCCAGCCATACCGACGACATAGCCCAGCGATAGCTCTTCCAACTGAGCGCGCCGGAAGCCGAACCGGAAGCCGCGTCTGACGCCGGCGCATCCGCCGCCGCGCCCAGTTTCGGCTCCAGCAGCAACCGCGCCAGTTCTTGACGCGCCTTCGTCTCAATCGTCGGCGCCGCTGAATCCGCCGACATCCGCCCATCCCAGTCGCGCAGAATTTCCGCTGCCCGCTTTGCGCGATCGGAAGCGTTCGAGGCATGATCGATCGCGTACACGAATTTGTCGGCGCAGAAGCGGTCGTAGGTCGACGACACATCCATCTGCAGCGCCAGCATATCCGCGGGCGCAAACTTCTTTCCCGATTCGAGCACCCGATAGATGCGATCCGTCCGCCAGGGCGCTTCCCATTCCGTGCTAATCGAATATTTGTAGCCCTCCGGCGTGATGCGGCCGTTGGCGGTCGCCAGAATTCCCGACGGCGGATCATAAACATGCGGCATCTCGTCGAAAGGAATCCAGCCTTTCCACTCGTGCGCATCGTCGCTGCCGCTCACCGGCAAGCTGCCATCGCCCGCCGCGCGGACCGGCACGCGCCCCGTCGCCTGGTATCCGATGTGGCCATCGACATCGCCGTACATCACGTTTTGTCCGGGCGCGCCGAAACCCGAGAACGCCTTCCGAAACTGCTCCCAGTTCTCCGCGGAGTCCGCGTCGAAGAACATCAATCCCATGCCGTCCTGCAACGTCCAGCGCAAAGCGATCTTGCGCGTCTCGCCAGGAAGCAATTCCGTAATGATCGGTCCATGCCGCGTCGTCACCACGTCAAGCGTCACATCCGGCTTTCCGTTGACGTGAATCGTTTCCTGCCGGTGCTGCGCATCAACCCATCCTGCCGGAGTCTTGTACTGCCCCTGCGCATTGAACTCCTCGATGAAGTCGTCTTCCACAGTCGGCCCGACGTTGGTGAATCCCCAGCCGATGCGCTGGTTGTGGCCCACAATAACGAACGGCACTCCCGGCAGCGTAACGCCGGCAACGTCGAAGTTGCTGCTCTTCATTGTTGCTGCTGTTGCTGTTGTTGCTGCTGTTGTTTTCAGGTGCGCCTCGAACCACAAGTTCGGCATCTGATGGTCCAGGTGCATATCGTTGGAGAGCAGTGGTTTCCCCGAAACCGTATGCTGACCGGACACCACCCAGTTATTAGATCCCGGCCGGAGAGAATCATCGGAGTATTCGATCCCGGAGGAGTATTCAGTGCCGGAGGAGAATCCAGCCCCGGAGGAGAATTCAGCCCCGGAGGAGAATCCAGCCCCGGAGGAAAATCCAGCCCCGGAGAAAAATCCAGCCCCGGAGAAATATTCAGCCCCGGAGGGGCGACCGAGCTTAGCCCAGTGCTTCAGCGCTGGGAACAGCGGAACAAGTGATTCAAGTCCCGGAGGGACGACCGAATTCTCGCGCACAATCTTCATCCCCTGAGGAGCGTGGCTTACGAAACCAGACCCTGAAGGCGCCGCGGAGGTCAGCCGACCCGTTCCTCCTGCCGGGTCGACCTCTTCGTCGTCATCGTCATCTTCATCGCTATCGCTGCTGTTGGCCGCGGGTTCCCCATCTATCCGCCGCACTTCAGTTGGCGGACGGTCGTGCCAGGAAGAATTCACGTACAGATCCGCCGTCAGTTCCGGGCCCAGCTTCGCCAGAATTTTTTCTCGCTCTAGCGCACGCTCGTAAGGGTAGTGGTTCAGATACTCCACCAGGAGCGCGCCCACCAGCAAGGAATCCGTCACCGTCCACGGCCGCGGCGTGTACTTCATCAGGCGGAATTCCAGCGAAAGCCGGTCGCGATGCGATTCGAGAAACGCATTCACTCCCCGAGCGTAAGCGTCAAAATAGACCCGGTCGCGCACTGAGATACTCTTCTCCGCCGCTTCGGCCGCAAGCCGCAGCCCCAGAATCCGCTGCTCGCGGTCCATTTTCACCGTGCTTTCGCCGATCACTTCCGAAAGTTCTCCGGCAGCGGCGCGCCGCATCATCTCCATCTGCCACAGCCGGTCCTGCGCGGTCACGTAGCCCTGGGCAAAAAATAAATCTGCGAGCGTAGCCGCCTCAATCGTCGGCACACCATGTTCATCGCGTATGACGCGCACCTTCGACGAAATTCCAGAAACGGAGACACTGCCATCCAGTTGCGGCAGCGGACGACGCGCGATCCAGTAGAGCCACCAGGCGCCAGCGATGAGTGCCACCAGCAGAAGGCAAACCGCGTAGTACAGGATGCGGAGCGCAGGATTGCGCCGGCGAACCTCGGGCAAGGAAGCGGTAGCAGACATTACTGAAAGATTGTAGGAGTGCTCTCCGCACCTGACAACCGCGCGTGTAGAGACGGGGCTTGCCGGGTGCCCCACTCATTCGCGTTTTTTGCGAATGAGTGGGCGCTCCGTCACTGGCAATCTTTGCCAATTGCATTATAATAGACTTGCGATTCACATTCATGGAAAGGGCTCCCGCCATGCCTACGCGCAACGTCAATTTGACCAACGATCTTGACCGCTTCGTAGCCAGAAAGGTCAAGAGCGGGCGTTACGAAAACGCCAGTGAGGTTGTGCGCGCCGGGTTGCGGACTTTGGAGCGCGAAGAACAGCAGTACGAGGCGAAGCTCGCCGCGCTGCGGGCGGCGATTGACGAAGGCGACGCCAGCGGTATTGCCAGAGGCAACGTCTTCGGGCGTGTCCGTAAGGCCATCAAACTTCCCGTGTCGCGCTAGCCGTGGCTGCGTTTCGATTTTCGCGTCGCGCTGAGGCCGGTTTGCTGAGCATCGGCGCTTACACCCTGCGCACATGGGGCAGTGCCCAAGCCGTCCGCTACATCGCTGAGCTTGAGGTTTGTTGCCAGATGCTTGCTGATAATCCGGCGTTGGGCCGGCTCTGTGACGACGTTCGCCCTGGTTTGCGCCGTCTGGAGCATGGTAAGCATGTGTTGTTCTACCGCCAGGAGCACGGGGGCGTTTTGATTTCTCGCATCCTGCATCAACGCATGCTGCCCGATAGACACGCCATCGACGATCAAGACAGCGAACCATAAAGAATTGTGCGAGTGCGCACACCGCACTCTTCAGCGTTCCCTTTTTCATCACATTCAGCCGGTGAGCATCATCACAGACATCCAACCCGCGCATGCGCGAAAATAGCGATCTAATTGGGAAAGGGAAAAGTGTGCCAGTCCACCGGAGGGCCCATCGAACCTGCCCCAAACCCATTTCTCAGCGCTCTTTGAAAACCGAAAACGGGAATAAATCAGCTCTGCCGAGGCCTAAGTCCTTATTCCGGAATACTTTGACAATAAGTCATTTGCAATGAATACTTTGGCGGGAAGCGTCCCTAACCCCTTGATTCCAGGGGCGATGCGGAGGGGGTGGGGGGGTAGGGAACCAGGTTTTTCAAGAAAAAGCAGAAACAAAATCGGGCCCGAAGCTGGGAGCCGGTTGGCGCAACCCGCGCTCCGCCCAGTATCATGGTGGCGATCCCTCGGCGTGCATTATCATCTTGAGTGTCCGTGCCGCCCAACATGTTGCAGAAACGAATCGACGATCAGCCGACCATCTCGCGGGAGAACATCCGCGAGGCCGAAGGAATTTTTCTGCAGCATCTCAAACGCGTCGGGCTCAAACAGACCGAACAGCGCAACGCTATTCTGCGGACCTTCCTGGAAACTCGTGAACATCTTTCGACCGACGAACTGCACCGGTTGGTCAAGAAAACAGATCCGCGCATCGGTTTCACCACCGTTTACCGGACGCTGAAGCTTCTGGCGGGTTGCGGCCTGGCCAGCGAAGTCGCCTTTCANNGACGGCATCGCGCGTTACGAGCACCAGTACAACCGCCGCAGTCATCACCACATGGTGTGTACAGAGTGCGGCGCTTCGGTTGAATTTTTCTCGGAGAAAGTCGGAGAAATCGAGCGCGAGATCGGCCGCAAGCACCATTACGTTACCACTCGCCACACTTTCCAGATTTATGGTGTTTGCGAACCGTGCCGGAAGAAAACGAATGGACGCCGAATTGTCTAGTCCAGAGAATAGTGCTGGGAAAAGCACTGGGAAAAGTGCCGGGGAAAGTGCGGCGAAAAGTGCCGACGAAAGCCCAGCGAATCCGGCACAAGCTCTGGTGAAGTGTCCCCATTGCGGAACGGTGATGCCCGCGAACTCGGAATTCTGTCCCGGTTGCGGATGGTCGATGACACCGCTTCCTCCCGCGGAACGGGCGGCCGCAGCGGTCGCTTATCTCACCTTGTTACCCGGAGCGGTAATTTTATTTCTACCGGCATTTCGCAACAACCGCTTTGTCCGCTTTCACGCCTGGCAAAGCGTTTTGCTTTGGGGAGTCTTTTTCGTTTTGACCATCGCCGCACTCTTCCTTTCGAATGTCGCAGCCGCCATGTTGTTTCTGCTGTTCGGAATTCTGGCTTCGCTGGCCATGTTGTTCTTGTGGATTGTTCTTTCGATCAAAGCATGGGAAGGCGAGCGTTTCGAGTTGCCGCTGTTCGGCATGTTGGCGGAGCGGCTGAAATAGCAGGTCTCAGGAAGAAAGGTCTCAGGTCCAAGGTGTCAGGTCTCAAAAATAACGAAACCAAAACATCTCACCGTCACGGTTTTCCTGAGACCTGCCACCTGAGACCTGAGACCTTGCTGTTAGCGTGCTCATCGTTCAAAATAATAAATTCACTTCGTATCGCACTTTATACTTCACTCTGCGTCTCAGGAGACCTCATTGAGTCAGCTTCAGCGCGTTAAGATCAGCGCTCTCGGCACCTACGTTCCACCTCGCCTTCTCACCAACGCCGACCTCGAAAAACTTGTCGATACCAACGACCAATGGATCATGGAGCGCGTCGGCATCCGCGAGCGTCATCTGGTGGACAAGGGTGTTGCGTCCAGCGACCTGGCGGTTGAGGCGGCGAAGAGAGCGCTGGCCGAGCGCGGCATCGAGCCTTCCGATCTCGACGCGATTATCGTCGGGACGGTTACGCCCGACATGTTCTTTCCCTCGACCGCTTGTCTCGTGCAACACAAACTGGGCGCGAAAAATGTCTGGGGATTCGATGTCTCGGCTGCCTGTTCGGCGTTTGTTTACGCGTTGCAAGCTGGAGCGCAGTTCGTCGCTACCGGTTCCCATAAGAAAGTGCTGGTGATCGGCGCGGACGTGATGTCGTCGATCATCGACTACACCGACCGCGCGACCTGCGTTATTTTCGGCGATGGAGCGGGCGCGGTCCTGCTCGAACCCACGGAAGACGAGTCCGTCGGGCTCATTGACTTTCTGCACGAAGTGGATGGATCGGGTGGATGCGCGCTGTACATGCCTGGTGGCGGAAGCCTGAATCCTTCGACCCACGAAACCGTCGATAAGAAGATGCACTTCGTTCATCAGGACGGGGCCGCGGTCTTCAAGTTTGCGGTGCGCAAGATGGCGTCGCTCTGCGAAGAGATTCTTGCACGCAACCACATCAAGGGCAGCGATATCGACGCCTTCATTCCGCATCAGGCGAACAAGCGCATCATCACCGCGACAGCCGAACGTTTGAATATGCGTCCCGAAGCCGTGATCATCAACATCGAACAGTATGGAAACACAACCGCGGGAACAATTCCGCTGGCGATGGAAACCGCGCGCCAGGCAGGCAAACTCAAGAAAGGAAGTTTGGTGCTGCTGGCTTCGGTGGGAGCGGGATTTACGGTCGGTGCGACGCTGCTGCGCTGGGCGTACTAGATGCCAACGGAGCCGCGGCGAGCCGCGTCTCTACCATTTATTTTGCCGCCATCGCTCCTACTAATGACTCGAAAATCTTGAAGCCATCGGTGCCGCCTAATTCGGGTTCGGCGGCGCGCTCGGGATGCGGCATCATGCCCAGCACATTGCGTCCAGCGCTGCAGATTCCGGCGATATTTTCGAGCGACCCGTTGGGATTCGCTTCCGATGTGACTTCCCCTTGCGGGTTTGAGTAGCGGAAGACGATGCGGTTGTCGCGCTTCAGTTCCGCGAGTGTCGACTCATCGCAAAAATAATTGCCTTCCATGTGGCCAATGGGGATGGTCAGCACTTCGCCTGCGCGGCATGTGTTCGTAAACGGAGTGTCGTTGTTTTCGACTCTCACCTGCACCGGCTTGCACACGTATTTCAAGCCGATGTTGCGCATCAGCGCTCCGGGCAGCAAACCCGACTCACACAAAATCTGGAAGCCGTTGCAGATGCCAAGGACCAGTCCGCCCCCGGCGGCGAACTTGCGGACGGATTCCATCACGGGGGAGAACTTCGCAATCGCCCCGGTGCGCAGATAGTCGCCGTACGCGAACCCTCCCGGCACAATGACCACATCGCAATTTTCCAGGTCGTCGGAGTCGTGCCAGAGGAAAGTCGCCTTCTGCTTCGCCACATGTTCAGCGGTCCAGAAAGCATCGTGATCGCAGTTCGATCCGGGGAAAATAATGACGCCAAATTTCATCGAAATCCTCTAGTTCAATATGGTAGTGGCGAGTTGGGTGGTCGTTGCTCTATGGTGACAAGCGCCTATTCTCAGGTCAAGGAAATATTACGAGCGCACCCATGCGATTCGAACCCGTGGGTGATCGCATGGGCGCGAACCTCTTCGCGACCAACCTCAATCTGCTGCTCTGACGGCAGGAATGGTCTTTGGTCCTGGCTATTTCTCACCATGCAGGTGCTGCGCGAGATAGTTGGCGATGCCCATTTCCTTGATGGAATGGAGCTGAGCCTCCAAATAGTCCACGTGCCGCTCTTCGTCCTTAATCATGTGCTCGAACAGAGTCCTGGTGCCGTCGTCCTTGACCTCGCCGCAGACCTTCACGGCTTGGTTGTATTGGCGCACCGCATCCAGCTCGTCCTTCAGGTTAATTTCCATTTGCTGCTGCACGTTGCTGCCGAGTTGAGGCTTCAGTCCGACATCGACCGTGGGTATGCTGTCCAAGAAGATAATGCGCTCTATGAGGCCTTCGGCGTGGCGCATTTCCTCCATGGCCCGCCCCTTCGTGCGCTCGCCCAGCCGTTTGTAGCCCCAGTTCTGGCACATCTCCGATTGCGTCATGTACTGCACAATCGCCGTCAATTCCGCGCTTAGAGCCGCGTTCAATTCCTTAATGACTTTCTCGTTGCCTTGCATGCTCTTGCCCTCCGTAGCCCACCATTTTGCAATTCTAAACGACGGGCGTGCAGTGACCCAGCGCACAAGGGTGTGTTAGGGAGACATCCCGGTGCGAGATTAATTCCGTGTCCGGTCAAGACCGGCCGCGAATGTCAGCCGATTGGGTCATTTCGTCCCGGTCGTCATTATGGGTGACCTGGCGAACTGCGGCGCACGTTTTTCGAGGAAGGCGCGGATGCCTTCGACGGGGTCCGGAGTGGCCATAAGGTCGTTCAGATATAACGATTCTATTTGCGGAAGGTCCTCGTCGAAGGCGCGGAGCAAGGGGCGGCGAGCGGCTTGGCAGGCGTACTTCAGCGCCGATGGAGAACGGGGAAGAAAATCGGATTCGAGCCAGGCATCGAGTGCGGCGTCGAGATCGTCGGCGCATCTGGCGACCAGCCCGCAGCGGGCCGCCTCTTCGGCAGACAGCGCTGCGCCGGTCAGCAACAGACGGGAGGCGACGGCTTGCCCGACCCGAACCGGCAACAGGGCGGAGGCGGCGGGAGCGAACACCGCCAACTTGATTTCGGGGGAAGCAAACTGGGCGGTCTTATCGGCAAGAATCAGGTCGCAGGCGAGCACGAGTTCGAATCCTCCGCCGAGGCACTGGCCGCGGACGGCGGCAATCACGGGCGCGGGGGCCTCAGCGATCCGCCGCAGAAGGTTGTTCAGCGCTCGGAGGGTTCCGGCAATCTGATCGGGCAGGTGCTCTTCAACGCTGGCGCCAAAGCTGAAGTGGGGACCGTCGGCGGCGATAACTATGGCGTTCAGTTCGTGCCCGGCACACAGAGAGAGTGCGGAATCGAGTTCGCGGATCATGGAACGATCCAGGATGTTCGCCTTCGGCGACGCCAGGGTGATGCGCGCGATCCGCTCTTGATGAGTGAACTGGAACCGGATCTTCTCGAAATTCATTTCGGGGCTCCTTCGACGACGCCGAACCCGGGGAGGTTCATTTTGTCGCTATTTTCTCTAGGGCTTCTCTGATGGCTTTTAGTTCCTCAACAAAAGGCTCGGCATGGGCCGCGCTGGACTGAAACATATTCAAGTCAATGTAGGTAGTTTCATTTGTCTTTTTTCCTGCGTACTCGTACGCAGTAGTTATTTGGAACTGAATCGGCGTCATTTCTGGTTCTCTAGCTATCGCCCAAAAAACGCCTAGGTCAAAGACCAGTTCGGCCTTCGGAGCGAAGGAGGGAATCGGAGTGGTGAATGCTGGAGCAGCCTTCAGATTGTTCTCGTCACGTTTTTGGTTGAAACGGTAGAAATCACGGTCCAGGGTTAACGTGAGGTTCCTGGCTGCACTGCTGCCCAAGTTCCGAACCCGCAAACTAAGAAGTGGCGAACCTTGCGTTATTACATCAATGGAAACATACGGTCGGGTCGCGACCTCAAGCTGTTCCTCCATCAGTGTAGTCACTCGTTGATTCACTTGAAGTATCTTGAAAGCAAAAAACGAGTAGACTGCGGTCAAAACAACAGAGAGTGTGGCAATTCCTAAACTAATCTCACTCGTAGCCATTATCCCCCGCTCTCCTCTTGAAACACAACTTGCCTCCGTATTCGCGAAATCTTCCCGGGTAGTGGGGTCCATACCTTCCGTCAGGTTCAGCGACTTGGCATTCCTCTCCGCGCGCAACGCGGCCAGCACGCGCTCAGGAGTGCTGCCCGATCACGCCAGCAGGCCGTGCTCGCGCAACTTTCGGTACAAATTCCGCTCGCTGATTCCGAGCATCTTGGCCGCGTTTCCGCGGTGACCCTTGCTGGCCTCGATCGCTAGACGAATGTGCGTGAGCTCCGCTTCATCGAGGGTCGGCAGCGGGGCGTCCGGCGCTGATGCACCGGCCGGCGGAGCAGGCTTCGAAGTCCGCAAGGAGGCGGGAAGGTGCTCCGGCAGAACCAGCGATCCCTCACAAAGCACCAGGGCGGCTTCCACCACGTGCAGGAGTTCGCGCACGTTCCCTGGCCAGTTGTGCCGTCGCAGGAGTTGCAGGGCCTCTTCACCGATCTGTTTACTGGAGCCGAAGCGCTCGTTAAGCACGGCCACGAAGTGTTGGGCCAGCAGGTCCACGTCGGCCGCTCGGGCTCGCAGAGGCGGCACCTCCATCGTGATCGTGCTCAGGCGGTAAAACAAATCCTCGCGGAAAAGGCCCTGCCGCACCATGGAGGGCACATCGCGATTGGTCGCGGTCAGAATCCGGACATCCACTTGAATTTCCCGGTTGCCCCCGACATGGCGGAACGTGGAGGTATCGAGGACGCGCAGCAGCTTGGTCTGCGTCGCCGGGCTCACCTCCCCGATCTCGTCGAGGAAAATCGTTCCCCCATGGGCGACTTCGAACAATCCGGGCTTGGCGCGATCCGCTCCAGTGAAGGCGCCGCGCTCGTGGCCGAACAGTTCACTCTGCATCAGGGTTTCCTGCAGCGCGGCGCACTCGACTATCACGAACGGCCGCGACCGGCGGGAACTGCGCGCGTGAATCAGCTTGGCCACCCGTTCCTTTCCCGCGCCCGTCTCGCCGGTTATGAGCACGGTCGAATCGCTGGGGGCTACACGTTCGATTAGATTGATGAGACGGCGGAATTCCGGGCTGTCGCCGATGAAAGAATTGCCGGGATTTGGGGGAGTCAGAACGCGATCGAGAAGATTCGCTCTTTGGCGCAGCGAGCGCCGTTCGATCGCCCTTTGAATGCGAATTTGGAGTTCGTCCAAGGGGCAGGGTTTGACGACGTAATCGAAGGCGCCGATACGGATCGATTCGATGGCGGTATCGATGGAACCGTGTCCGGTCAACATGATGACCTCGGCTGTCGGCGTGGCGGCCTGGATGGCTTTCAGCGTCTCGAGCCCGCCGATACCGGGCAAGTGCAGGTCGAGCAAGACAACTTCGGGTTCCGCTGCTGCGACTCGCTGGATTGCCTCCTCGCCCGAGCCCACCGCGTCAACTTCGTAGCCAAGACGGCTCAACTCGCCCGCCATCACCTGCCGGAATGCGGTATCGTCATCGACCAGAAGGAGGGAGGGGCGCTTCATTGTCCGCCCTTCGCATGTCCGTCCTTCGGATGTTCGTCCTTCGGTTGCGGGCCTGGATCGATGGCCCGGATCACGACTTCGAATATAGACCCCTTTCCAGGGGTGCTCTCGACCAGGATGTTGCCTCCCCAACTCCGGACAGCGTTCAGCGACAGAAACAGACCGAGGCCAGTGCCGCCCTGGCGGAGGCTGAAAAAGGGCTCAAAGATCTTTTGCCGGTATTCCGGAGCAATGCCGCATCCTTCATCGGTGACGCGAATGTGCACAGCATCACCGCCTTCGGTGGCAACGACGACCTTGCCTCCCGGCTTCGATGCCTGAATCGCGTTGAGCAGAAGATTGACGAGCAGGTTTTGCAACTCGGCCTCATCGGCCCGGACGTGCAGGGTGGTCGCGAACGGCCGTACTGCGACGTCCACGGAATTGGCGCGGGCCGTCGGATCGACGAGCCTCTGGGCGGCCGCGATCGCCGCATTCAGGTCCACGATATCTCCGGCATGCCGCTGTCCGCGCGACAGGCGCAGGAAGTGCTGGGTGATACCGCGGCAGCGCAGGATCTGTTCGCGGGCAATGGTGGCATTCTCACGGATTCTGGCCTGATCCATCTGCCCGTCCTCCCCGAGAGGAGTCTCGCGGAGGATACCCTCCACGCACATCAGGGTCGTTGCCAGAGGGGTGTTCATCTCGTGCGAAAAGCCGGAGGCCAGGACTCCGACCGACGCCAGGCGGTAGGACTCGGCCAGCTTGGCCTCGGCCGCTCGCCGCTCGGAGATGTCGCGCCAGACTTCCACTACTTGAGTCAGCCGCCCCGAGGCATCCAGAATCGGTGAAGCGTGGATTTCTTCCCAGGCTACCGTGTCGTTGCCGGTTTTGCGCTCGCAGATCCGGACCTGGCGCGCACCCAGCCGCAGGCAGGCGAGGGTGGGGCAGTCGAACAGGTTGCACGGCCCCGGTTCAAGGGCGTAGCAGCAGCAGCCCAGAACCTGCTCGCGGGAGCTGCGGGCGCGCTGGAGAAAGGCGTCGTTGGCCGCCATAATCTTTCGTTCCGCGTCGAGGACTACGATCCCGTCATCAATACTGTTGATTACCGTTTCCAGCCGCTCCCGCTGGGTGCGCACTTCGCCAACCAGGCCTGAGACCGAGTCGGCCATGGCATTGAACTCCCTGGCCATCCACGCCAGCGTGTCCGAGCCTTCCGCGGGCACACGCCGTTCCAGATCGCCCTGGGAAATCAGGCGCGCCGTGGTTTCAAAACGCTGCAAGCGGCGCATGACCGACACCCGGATCACCAGCGCAATCGCCCCCACAATGACGAAGGTCAAGGCGCCGGTGCCGGCTACCATCCAGCGCAGGTCCCGCGTCATCGCGGTGCGGACCTCTCCGGCGTTGTAGTCCAGTATCAGGATGCCATTGATTTTCTGGCTGGGATCATGGCAACGGTAGCACTGCTCGCGGTTACGAATCGGCACGACAGTTCTCAGAATCGTTCCACCCTGGGTCTCAATCACGCGGCTGGACCCGCGGCGTTCGGGCGGATCGCGATGGCAGGCCTGGCAGGTGGAAGAGTCGATGCGGAAATCATTGCCCACGGTCCCCGGCTTACTCGAGTAGCGTTCCACGCCGCTGCGGTCGAGCACTACGAGTTGTTCGATGCGCGACTGTTTNNACCGTGCAGGCTACAAGCACCGCCGCGGTGACACCGAGCGCGAGGCCGACCGTCATGCTGGCAAAACGCAGCTTCATCATGATGGCACGAAGATGGCGGGATGATGGCACACGCGGGAACCGCCGTCAACGACTGACGAATAGTCAGGCTCGACCTGACATTATGGCAGTGCGGTGGTTTCGCGCATCCCACATCGTCTGAAGGAAAAGGAGTTAGGCCTCGGCCAAGGCTGGCATGCCGCGTGCGATAGGAAGTGGTGAAGTAAGAAGCGTTGAAGGAGGGTTTCTGCCATGGAAATGCTTTTGATGGGCATGTGCGTAGCCGTATTTGGGATGGGAATCGCGGCAGTTGCGTTTGGAGCGGCGACGCGTTCGGAGTCATCGGATTCAGCTGCGCAGCCCGCGCTTTCATTGGTCAAAGCGGATGCCGCGGCCCACTTTTTCTCGGACCGTGTTGCTGCACCGCCAGCTGTGCCGCCAGCCCCGGCTTGGTCGGTGCCGATTGAAGTCCTGCTGCTGCAAATTGAAAACCACGTCCGCATGGAGCAGGCTGCCGCGGAATCGTTCGTGGCATATCCCACGCAGGCCCTGTTGCACAGCAAGACATCTTCACCGTTTGTGAACTGAGGTTTGCGAACTGGGAGAGTGGCTCATGACGCATGAACTGCTGAACGGACTCTCGTTCGACGAGGCCGAGCAGGTTCTGAAACTCGGCACCAGGCTGATCGTTCCCAGCGGAACCGAGTTGTTCCGGCTGGGTGACCCAGCCGATCGCCTGTTCCTGACCGAACGCGGCCGAATCAGGCTTACCCTGCCGATGCAGGTCCGGGGCCGGGAAGAGGATATTTTCGTGGAAGAAAGATCCCCCGGTCAGACCGTGGGTTGGTCGGCCCTGATCCCGCCCTACCGGTTCACCCTCACCGCTACCGCGCCGCTGCTTGAAGCGGTAGTTATTGCCCTGCCGCGAGAGGCATTGCGCGAGTATCTTGCCGCCAATCCGGCGGCTGGGTATAAAATCGCTCTGAATCTGGCTGTCGTCATTGGACATCGCCTGCAAATGTTTCAGACGATGTGGCTGCGCGAGATGCAACGTACCGTGGAAGTGCGTTCTGCTTGAGCCGCGGAATCGGCCCACGAGACTGACGACCCGGATCGCTGAGTGGTTCCTGCGGCAGGGGGCACAGTAAATGAGCGCTGACCAACTTTCCCAACCCGAACCTGAGCGCCGCCGCGTGGTTGGAATCTTCCTCGGTGGCGGCCTGCTTGCCTCTTTTGCTTGTTTCATTTATCCCGTGCTCCGCTATCTTGTCCCTCCGGCGGTGGTAGATCTCGGCGGGGACGAGGTCGTCGCCGCCAAGCTCGGGGACCTGAAGCCAAATTCCGGCAAGATTTTCCGTTTCGGCAGCCGTCCCGGCTTGTTGATCATGGAGAGCGACGGCACGTATCGCGCTTTCTCCGCCACTTGTACTCACCTCGGCTGCACGGTGCAGTATCGCAACGATCTGCGCGAGATCTGGTGTGCCTGCCACAACGGACTCTACGATCTCAATGGCCGCAACGTTTCCGGTCCTCC
>PLHP01000024.1 GCA_003138955.1 Acidobacteriaceae bacterium
CTGACGCGCATCCGCAACTCGATCCGCGCACGGCACCAGAAGGTTGATATACCAGCTTCCAAGCTGAAGACGGAGATTGCCCGCATCCTGAAGGAAGAGGGCTATATCGCGAACTTCAAGCCGGCGGAAGAAGAGGGCCACAAGGTCCTGCGCGTGTATCTGAAGTACGGCAACAACAATGAGGCGGTAATTACGAACCTGGAGCGGGTGTCGCGTCCGGGCTGCCGCGTCTATGTGCGCCGCACCGAGATTCCGCGGGTGCTGGGCGGGATGGGAATCAATATCCTGACCACGCCGAAGGGCGTGATGACAGGGCGCCAGGCGCGGCGGCAAGGCTTGGGCGGCGAATTGCTTTGCGAGATTTGGTAGAAAACCAGCCGTCAGCCATCAGCTCTCAGCCATCAGTTAACCCGCTGAGATTTAGCTGAGAGCTGAGAGCTGAGAGCTGAGAGCTGAGAGCTGATATGTCACGAATTGGAAAAAAACCGATCGCCATCCCGAAGGGCGTGACGGTCAAGATCGANNAGAAGGACGGCAACCTGGTGGCGATCCGCGAGAACGATTCGCAGGCGGCGGTGCATGGACTAGCGCGCGCGCTGGTCAATAACGCCGTCGATGGCGTGACCAAGGGCTGGACGAGGGACCTGGAAATCGTCGGCATCGGCTACCGCGCGGAGATGAAAGGCAAGGGGACGGTGGTGTTCAGCCTCGGTTATTCGCACCCCATCGAGTATCCGTTGCCGACGGGCGTGGATTGCGCGGTAGATGCGAAACTGACGAAGCTGTCGCTCAACGGCATTGACCGGCAGAAAGTCGGCCAAGTGGCGGCGGAGATGCGGTCGCTGCGTCCGCCCGATCCGTATAAGAACAAGGGCGTGCGCTACGCCGGCGAGCGCTTGAAGAAGAAGGTTGGCAAGACAGGAGCAAAATAGCTCTCAGCCGTCAGCCATCAGCCGTCAGCAACTTCTACCAAAGTCTGCGGGCTGAAAGGTTTAGCTGACGGCTGATGGCTGATCGCTGAGGGCTTATGTTAAGAATCGCTTCAAAGAATCAGACGCGGCAGCGGGTGCATGATCGTATCCGGAAGAAGGTCATGGGTACTCAGGAGCGTCCGCGGCTGAATGTGTACCGGTCGCTGAACCACATTTACGTGCAGTTGATTGACGACCTGAAGGGCGTCACGCTGGCGGCGGCTTCGACGGCGGACGACCGGAAGGGCGCGCGCGTGACGGGCGGCAACGTGGCCTCGGCGAAGATGGTTGGGAAAAAGATCGCCGAACTGGCCAAACAAAAAGGCTTCACCAAGGTGGTATTTGATCGTGGCGGCTACATCTACCATGGCCGGGTCAAAGCCGTGGCCGATGCGGCGCGCGAAGCGGGACTGCAGTTTTAGTCGTTAGTCGCTGGTCGTTAGTCGTTCGGAGAGTACAGTAGCGCGAACGACCAACGACCAACGACTAACGACCAACGACAAAGACAGAAACGAGATTTCAGAATGCCAAGAGTCACTAAGAAACTCGATGCGGGTTCGTTCCAGTTAAAGGACCAGGTGGTCTCGATTAACCGGGTAACGAAAGTGGTCAAGGGCGGCAAGAACATGTCGTTCGCGGCGCTGGTGGTAGTGGGCGATCCTTCGGCGGCGGTGGTTGGTTTCGGATCGGGCAAGGCGAAGGAAGTTCCGCAGGCCATCCGCAAGGGGATCGAGGCGGCGAAGAAGAACCTGATGCGGATCAACCTGACGCAGACGACGGTGCCGCATACGGTGCTGGGACGTTTTGGCTCGGGCATGGTGCTGCTGAAGCCGGCTCCGGAAGGCACGGGAGTGATTGCGGGCGGAGCGGTGCGGGCGGTGATGACGTCGGCGGGCGTTCAGAATGTGCTGACAAAGTCGATTGGCACAACTAATCCGCATAACGTGATCAAGGCGACTTTCGACGCGCTGAAGAAGCTCAAGAACCGGGAACACGTCGCCGAACTGCGGGGCAAATCGGTACAGGAGTTATAGCAAAGCTAGTCGTTGGTCGTTAGTCGCTAGTCGTTCGCTAACGACCGGCGACTAACGACTAACGACCGAGGAAGTGAAATGACAACCAAGACATCGAAATCCGTGGCGATCGGCAAGATACAGTTGAAGTGGGTGCGGTCGGCGATTTGCACTCCGGTAAAGCATAAGAAAGTTGTGAAGGGGCTGGGCTTCACCCGGCTGAACCAGGTGATTGTGCGTCCGGACACGGCTGCGATCCGCGGCATGGTTAAGAAGGTTCCGCACTTGATCGAGATTGTGAAGGCGTAAAACGCCGCGCATGGCCGTCCTGAAACGAAAAGCAGGTCCTTCGCTTCGCTCAGGATGACAAAGGGTTAGAGAGAAGTTTTATGAACTTATCGACAATCAGGGCACCGAAGAAGTCAACGGAAAAGCGGAAGCGAGTCGGACGCGGCATGGGGTCCGGCATGGGCAAGACTTCGACGCGCGGTCACAAAGGGCAGTGGTCACGATCGGGCGCTCGGCTGATACGCGGGTTTGAAGG
>PLHP01000298.1 GCA_003138955.1 Acidobacteriaceae bacterium
CTTCTACCACGGGCTGCTAGCGCTATCGTTCACGGACTTCGCAAGGCCTTAAGGAGGCGCAGCGTAGGTGAAGAAGTCATTTGCAACTGTCCTAGTGCTCGCGTTACTTGCAACCGCACGGCCTATAAAGGCCCAGGAACAAGCCTCGAAATTTGAAGTATATGGCGGGTACTACTACGTGCGCTTTAATGTAAATGCCAGTGCCGCCGGCGGCGCACCCTCGGAAACATTCAACGGCAACGGCGGGGGTGGCCAACTCGAGTACAACGCCAACCACTGGCTCGGTGTGGTGGGAGATCTGGGCGGCTATGGGGCAACCAGCACCTCAAACGGCGCTTTGGTCGGAGGAGCGTTCACTTATCTTTTTGGACCCAGAGTGAATTTCAGGCACGGCAAAGTTACGCCATTCGCTCAGACCCTCTTCGGAGGCATTTGGACAACCGACGGGATTGGCAACTCAGCGTCCGAAAATAATTTTGCGATGACGGCGGGCGGCGGCATTGATTTCAAAGTGTCCAAGCACGTCTCCGTTCGCCCCGTGCAGGCCGAGTACTTCATGACCAAAATCCCAGATGGTTCAACAACCGCCAGAACAATTTGCGGATTGGCGCTGGAGTCGTTGTACGGCTAGGCAGAGACTAGCGGAGCCCCGCAGTCCAGCACAATTTGACTGCCCCGCCTGCATCCCCAGTCCTTCCTGCGAATCCAATGATGGTATCTTTAGACTCGCATCGGGAGCCGCATGAAGATTGGCATCACCTGTTATCCAACTTACGGCGGCAGCGGAGTTGTCGCCACCGAACTGGGGCTTGAGCTCGCCCGCCGGGGCCACGAGATTCATTTCATCTCCTATTCGCAGCCCATTCGTCTGACCGGACCCGAACCTAACATTCACTTTCATGAGGTCGAGGTCACGCGCTATCCGCTGTTTGAATATCCTCCCTACGATCTGGCGCTGGCGACGCGCATGGCTGAGGTTTCGCAGCTCTACGAACTCGATCTGCTGCACGTGCACTACGCGATCCCGCATTCGGTGAGCGCTATGCTGGCCAAGCAGATGCTGGCGGCAACTCCGCCGCGGCGCCATTTGCCATTTGTCACCACCCTGCACGGCACCGACATCACTCTGGTTGGACTCGACCGCTCGTATCTCCCGATTACACGTTTTTCCATCGAGCAGAGCGACGGCGTGACGGCCATCTCGCAGTATTTGCGGACCCGCACACTGAGGGTTTTCGACGTCAAAAACCACATCGAAGTCATCCCGAACTTCGTGAACTGCGACGACTATCTCCGCAAACCCGAATGGATGGAAAAGCGCAGCGAGTATGTCTCCAACGACGAGCGGCTGCTGGTGCACCTTTCCAACTTCCGCCCGGTGAAACGCGTCCTGGATGTGGTCGAAATCTTTGACCGTGTCCGCAAGAAGATTCCTTCCAAGCTGTTACTGATCGGCGACGGGCCCGATCGTTCCCAGGCGGAATGGCTCGCGGTACAGAAAGGCATTCATGAGCACGTGCTGTTTCTCGGGAAGCAGGATCAGGTCCGCGAGAAACTCGCCATCTCGGACGTGCTGCTGATGCCCAGCGAACTGGAAACGTTCGGACTCGCGGCACTGGAAGGGATGGCCTGTGAGGTCGTCCCCATTGCCACCCGCTCCGGAGGAGTGCCCGAACTGATCGAGCACGGCGTGACCGGATTCCTGGCCGATGTCGGCGACGTGGAAACCATGGCGCGTTACGCCATCGATCTGCTCAATGATGAATCCGCCCTGCGCGCCATGGGGAAACGGGCGCGTGCCGCCGCCCAGGAAAAATTCTGTGCCAGCAGGATCATTCCGCTTTACGAAGACTTTTACCGAAAGGTGCTGGAGCGCTCGCCATAGTCGTCATCAGCTCTTCCGGATTAGGCAGAATGGGCAGCCGCAACCGGATCAGCGTGCCGCCGCCTTCGCCGCTTTCGATCATCATCTTGGCCGCGTCGCCGTAGAGCACCTTCAGACGCTCGGCAACGTTAGCCATGCCAATGCCGCCACCGCCAAGACCATCGGGCTGCTCAAGCAATTGCGCTGCCCCCATGCCGATACCGTCGTCTTCCACTTCGACCACCAGACGCGATTTGATCAGGCGGCTGCGCAGCGTAATGCTGCCGCCTTCGACTTTTGGAGCAAGTCCGTGCTTGATGCAGTTTTCCACCAGCGGCTGCAGCAGCATGCTGGGAATCATGACCGCAAGCGACGCCGGATCGAGGTCCTTGACGACCTTGAGCTTGTCCCGCCCAAAGCGCACGACTTCAATGTCCAGGAAATTGTCGATGAACTCGACTTCCTCGCGCAGCGGAACGAACGAATCCGCGCTGTGCAGCAGGCGGCGAAGAATGGCAGCGAGCTTCAGGATCATGTCACGCGCCGTGTCGGGATCGAAGCGCACCAGGGACGAAATGGAATTCAGCGTGTTGAACAGGAAGTGCGGGTTGATCTGATTCTGCAACGCCACCATGCGCGCCTGCAGCAGCAATCGCTCCTGCTCTTCCAGCTTGATCTGAATGCGGACGCTGTTGAAGATTTTCAGTTCCGTGCCCACCACCATGACCACCGTCAGGTAGATGGCGCTCTCCACCAAATACCCGTTCAGAGTTCCGCCGGCGCCATTCATCCACAGGCCAGGGCTTTCCAGGCTGAAGATGGAGTTCGGCCAGAAGCGCCAGATTTCCGTCTGCAGAAAACGCAAACCGACGATGGTCGCGAAAAAAGCGATCTGCCAATCGAACACGCGCGGCCGCGGCAGATTCCTGCGAATCATGCGATAGAGGGTGAGGTCTATGAACGGCGAGAACGACCAAATATCTTCCTGTTCGGGCGCGACCCGGCGCAACTGCCCGGCAATAATTCCGGCCAGCACATTCAGCGGCAAGATGGCCCACTCTCCGTGCCATGCCGCCGGCAGCGACATCAGCGCTCCGCCGAGCCCTCCCGACAAGCGCCCGCCCACCACGCCAAGCAGCAGCGCTGTTTCCAGCGACAGGTCGCCGGCGAGGAAACTTTTGACGCTGACACGTATCCAGACGCCGAGTGCGATCGGGATCGCCATCCACAACGCCAGATAAATCTTGTGCCGGGTTTCGCGTTGCTCAAGGAAGAGCAGACTCTTAAATTCTTTGGAGCGCACCAAAGCGCTCGACACAGCCGCAGCCACGCCCAGCTTGATCAGCAGATTGACGAGTATCAGCCGCGGTTCCAGCATTGAGTGTCATCCTGAGCGGAGCCCAAACTTCACGAAGTGAAGTTTCGGCGGAGTCGAAGGCCCCCTACCTTAGTTGAACTGCCCACCACTCCCGCTTCAGGTTCCGATTGTATCCGCTGCCTGGCGCAAAAGCTGCTCGACCTTGCATCCCGTCGGAACTCCGCCCTGGGCGAAATCGCGGCTTCCGCCCCCGCGCCCTCCAGCCGACGACAACACCTGCATGAGCAGCGCGCCCATGTCAGCCGTCGAGCCGGGCGTGCCGCCGGAAGTCTGCGCCGCAGTTTGAGCAAAGACCAGACCCGGCGGATCCGCGCTGCTCGCCACCAGCGCGATAGCCGCCGTGCCCGCGCGCGTCACTTTCTGGGCAAACAGCTTAGCGAAGCCGATGTCGCGATCCGAAAACGCCCGCACTACTATCTTCCGCCCGTTCGTCTCCGCTTGATTGTGCAGCGCGTCCAAAGCCATAAGCTCGGCCAATTGATCGAGCGCATCTTCTTTTTGCTTGCGCACCAGCTTGCTCTCTTCGACGCTCTTGCGGATCTGATCCGGCACGTCCCAGAGCTGCGTCGAGAAAAGTGCGGCTGCCTCGCTGAGGGCGCTGTAGTCACGCCGCGCCATGCGAACTGCGCGACCGCCGCAAACAAACTCCACTCGTGTTCCCTGCCGCACCCTTTCGCTTTTCCGGAGTACGATCGAACCGATCTGCCCGCTCGAGCTGACGTGAGTTCCGCCACACGCCGATAGATCGAAATCCGCAACCTCTATGAGCCGCAGTTCGTCGCGCTCCGCCGGAGGCAGTTTGCGCAGGCCGAGCTTCTCCGCTTCCGCCCGCGAAACATAGCGAACTCGCACCGGACGGTTCTCAAACACAATTTGATTGGCCCGCTTCTCAGCCCCGGCAATTTGCTCCGAACCTACCGACGGCGCTGCCAGATCAATCGAGCAATAGTCTTCCCTCATATGGAACGAGACCGTCGGCATTTGATAAAGCTCGATAAAAGCCGCCGAGAGAACATGCTGTCCAGTATGCTGCTGCATATGGTCGCGCCGTCGTTCGCTATCGATGCTGCCATGCACTGCGGCGCCCGCCAGCGGCAACCTCGCCGGCGCTTCCAGGTAGTGGACGATCCTGCCGTCTTCTGCGTCTGCAACTTCTGCGACACGCAGGCGAGCGTCGTCTCCACCATGCCCGCCAAGCGTGAGCCATCCTGTATCGTGGACCTGGCCGCCGCTGGTCGGATAGAAAGCAGTCTCGCGCAAAATAACCGCCGGACGCGATCCCTCCGCCGCCTCGGTCGATGCCACCACGGAGTCGAACTCCAGCAACTCCGGCCGATCGTAATAAAGTCGTTTAGTCATGAATTTCGACCGTAGCGCCGGCATCTTGCCGGCTGTCCCGAGGGCGTCTCGCCCTCGGAGCGGCAGCCGCGGAGGCCCGCTGGCAGCAGGCCGAGGACGCGCACAACAAAAGCCAGGCACCGGCGCTCCACTGCACACGAAAGAGCCCGTTACCGTTGCTTCCTTCCGGACCTGGCGGGGTTGGCGGGAAAACGTCGCGCGGAACCGATGCCTGACTCTTCATATTATCAAGAGATCGCTGAAAACAGGAACGGGCGCAGACTTTTCGACTATCATCAAGTCACGTCATGTCCGAGTCGGAATGCGCCGCCTTAAAGAAGCTAAGAGATCGTGAGGACCGCGCCCACACGGCATGGACTTCTTTTCTGTACCGCAACGAAGTTAAGCCAAGGCTCTCGGAGAAGGCAAAGCGGAAGCACCAGAAAGAAGAAATGGAAGCGTATCAGCAAGCTCACAAGGCGCGCCTGGCTCACATGAAAACGTGTCCAACCTGCATGTCCAACTTGTAAACATTGCACCCGTCACATGGGACTATTCTGAAAGGGCCGTGGCACGATCTGAAATACTACTTGACATGGGCAGTTATAATAGAACTATAGCCCAAAGCGGCCGCAGCCGTAGTTAGCACTAAGTTCTTTGAAATTCATATTCAGCTCGACTTAGTAAGTCGGGAGCTGACTCTAAAGGCCAGGCGTAAGTTAGGTCCACTCCTAACTCCTGTGTTATCTAGATTTTGACTTTAACTCTTTTAAACTCCTAGATTTTGCTCGTTTTAGCCCCTAACTCTATGATTCCAATAGAGGGAAGGGGGGAGGGGGGTACCTCCATCTAGCGCACCACCAGCACTTCCCGAATAGCATCGCGCGCCAGGAAAAACTTGATCGAGGCGAAATCCCGGAAAAGGTTTTCAATGTGCCGGTTGTTGAACACGCGCTGCAGCCGCGGAGATTGTTTTTCAGACGCGGGACGCCCGGGCGGTGCGAACTTCACCTCTTGCATCTCCAGCATGTCGGTTCCGGTCACGTGATAGCGATAGCAGGTCGAATCCGGGCCCGCTTCGCGCGTGTGAAAAAACGCCAGCAGATATCCGCCTGGCTTCATCACCGACCACAAACGGTCGATGGTCGGCTTCACCAGGCTCTCTTCCATGTAATCCGGAAGATTCCAGCACAGCACCACGTCGAAGTGAGCGTTCGCGTATTTCAGGTTCTCATCCAGAAATTTCTTGCTGTCCAGAACCGAGTTTCCCGCNNCGGTGAAAAAGCGGATGTTGTTGGCGGAGGTCGAGCCCATGTCGAGCACGCACAGCCCCTCCTGCGAATTCAGCAGCCGGGAAACCTCTCCCATGCCGCTCGACCGGCGGGTTAGCTTCTGCGGGACTGAGGAACCCGCAGCCTGGTTCGAAGAGCTGCGAAAGAATTTCATTACGTTGTCGGAAACAGATGCCATAGAACAGGTGACCAGTGCGCCCGGTCGCGCCATCAGCCCGCCATCGCTTACGAAGACGCGGGCGCCGCCTTTCCGGCCTCTCTCTGAACATCAACCTTCCCTTTTAGGAAGGCACCCTCTTCAATGGCGATGCGCTGCGTGGTCACGTCGCCAGTTACCACCGCTGACTTTCGCAACTCCACGCGCTCGGAGGCATTCACGCTCCCATCAAACTTACCCTGAATCACCACCGCTTTGGCACTGACGTCGGCCTTGACGATTCCGTTCGGCCCCACCGTCAGGCTGTGGTTGCGGAGCTCAATCTTGCCTTCGACGCTGCCATCCACGTACAAGTCTTCGGAGCCCGACAGCTCTCCCTTGATTACCACCGACTTGCCGATGTGGGCGCCCTCTCCGGTCACCGGAGCATCCATGCTTTGGCCTCCATCTCCTCGCGCTCTGTTCGCCGCGAATGAACCGATTGTAAATCATTCCGCCCTTTTGCGGTCGGTTACGTAGCCGGAAATCATTCTCCATCAGGAACTTACAGCAGCGGCTGGAAGTGCGGCTCCACTCCGATGCAATCTCCGGTTTGCTACCATGATGTAAGCGGGAAGATGTCAGCGGGAAGAAGATCTAAACGGGGTATACGTGCCGAGTCCTATCATGCCGGTCGTCAGTTCGATTTCGCGCAACACCATGGCTCCGAGTATCGCACACAGTATCGCCCACTCGAGCGCCTGGATTCTGCTGCTCGCCGCGGCCAGTTTTGCCGGGCAGTCAGCGACGGTTTCTTCCTATCGGGATCCCTTGGAACTGGTGCGCGTAGCAGTGCAGAACGAAATTAAGGCATCCAATGACGACACCGCCCGCTTCCTGTTTCGCGGCACCAAGACTACGCCTCAAGGCTCCACCACAAGACTCTATGTCGAAACCAAGGAGGCTACTGCCGGATTGGTGATCGCCTACAACGGCAAACCTCTGACTCCCGAACAGCGCCAGGCGGAAGAGGCGCGCGTCGAACGTTTCATCCACCATCCAGAAGAACTGAAAAGGAAGCGCGAGCAGGAGCGCGAGAGCGACGAGCGCACGATGCGCATCGTGCGCGCACTGCCCGATGCCTTCCTGTTCGAGTACGCTGGAGAGGAACCAGGCTCTGCAGGCATTGGCCGGGTCGGCGACCCTCTGGTCAAATTGAAGTTCCGGCCCAATCCCCGCTACCTACCGCCCACGCACGTCGAAGAGGTCCTGCCCGGCATGCAGGGCTACGTTCTGGTGGACGCCGTCCGTTACCGCATCGCCAGAATTGACGGCATACTCTTCAAGCCAGTCAGCTTCGGGTGGGGAATTCTCGGTCACCTCGATCGCGGCGGCCGCTTCATGGTTCAGCAGCAGGAGGTTGGCGACAATCTCTGGGAAATTTCAAGCATGACCTTGAGTTTTACCGGGAAGATCCTGCTTTTCAAGAATCTCTCTATCAGCTCGACGGAGGTTTTCAGCGGCTTCAGGCGGGTTCCATCGGACCTGACGTTCGCCCAGGCGCTGGAACTGCTGAAGAAGGAAGAATCCACCCTGTCCGCCGACAAACCTGCTGCCAGCAAGCTCGCCCACAGGTGAGGTGCTTGTGTGGGGACGGGCGTCTCGCCCGTCCGCGTAGGGACAGCCGCCCTCGGCTGTCCAAGCCGAGCACAGGGCAGCTGCCTATGGTCACAGCAACCATAGGTTCGCGCTAAGCATTCCCGGCGCGAAACGTCTCTTCGCGCACGGTGAACTTCCGCACCAGGTCCTCGCGCACCCGGTAGCCCGTTCCGGGCGCGTCACTGATGGCAATCATTCCATCGGCGCGGACTTCGACTTCGGGCTCGATGATGTCCTCTTTCCAATAGCGCTTTGATGCCGACACATCTCCCGGCAAGCGAAAATTTTCGAGCGTCGACAAAGCGATGTTATGCCCGCGTCCCACCCCCGATTCCAGCATCCCGCCGCACCACACCGGAATGTTGTGCCGCACGGTGACATCGTGTATCTTCTTCGCCTCACTGAAGCCGCCCACGCGGCCCACCTTGATGTTGATGATCCGGCAGGCGCCGGTCTCGAGCGCAAAATCGGCGTCGCGCGCATTCAGAATCGATTCGTCCAGACAGATCGCCGTCTGGATGGCTTTCTGCAGCCGCGCATGAAGATAGATTTCGTCGTTCCACAACGGCTGCTCGATCATCAGCAACTTGAAGGCATCGAATTTGCGCAGGTGCTCGACCTGGTCGAGCGTGTAGGCCGAATTCGCATCCACACTGAGAACAATATCCGCCCAGCGCGCCCGGATCTTCTCCAGCACATTCAGATCCCATCCTGGCTTGACCTTGATCTTGATCCGCCGGTATCCCGCCGCCAGTTCAGTTTCGATCTTTCGCAGAAGCTGTTCCGGCGAGTCCTGAATGCCGATCGAAACACCGCAAGCGATCTCGCGCCGCGTTCCACCCAGCAATTTCCAGAGCGGCTGTTGTTTCTGTCGCGCCTCCGCATCCCATACCGCATTTTCCAGCGCCGCTTTTGCCATGCGGTGGCCGCGAACTCTGGCAAACCGCGCCGCACAATCCCGGCCCGCATCCAATTCGCTCTGCAGCAGTAGCGGCGCCAGGTAATGCTTGATCGTAGGCCACGCAGTTTCCGTCCACTCCGGGCTGTAATAGGGATCTTCTCCGGCAACGCACTCACCCCACCCGCGCACTCCATCGGCCTCGACGCTCACCAGCAGGATGCGGCGACTGTAAACGCGGCCAAAACTCGTTTCAAAAAAATGCACGAGCGGCATATGAATTTCGCGCAGAGTTACAGATTCGATTTTCATAATGACTTGTGGTTCAAATCAGATCATCGCTGTAGCGACGCCATAAATCTTTCCGCCTGTAGAAACGGGGCTTGCCGCGTCTCTACAGAAAATCAGACACCGCAGCCTGCTAGTACCGCCAGCCTTCGTCCCACTCTCCCAGCAGGAACCGCCCACTCCCGCGCCCGTCGCGTTCGTAGCCAAGCACACTCAGTCCTTCGGCAAACGCCCGCTGGAACCGCTCGCGATTGCTTTCCTGCACTGCGAGCGCTTGGGCACGCGTCGTCGAATCCGCCTTCCATTCGTAGATCTCCGTTGGCACATCGATGTGCGCGCGACATTCGAACTGCGCCCGCGGAGCATCCGCCAGCACCGCTTCGACCCGCTTTGACTTCATCCACCACTCCGCCACCAGCCGGTCGGTGGGCAGACCACCCTGCAACGGCGACGATGTAATCCCATACTGGTTCACGTTATAGCGGCGCGCGATCGCGCCCAGCTTCTCGATATTCAAATACGCGTTCTTGACCTCCAGCGGATCGAACGTCCACTCCATCAGCTCGAAACCCCGCGCCAGAGCATCTTCACGCTGATAGAGCTTCATCCGCCGCCCCAGGCCTCCATTGCGATATTGCAGGCGGACGGCCAGCATGTGCGAGTGCAGATAACAGCGACCGTTTCGCATTCCCGGAATCGCAAGTGCAAAGCCGATCAGCTCCTTTTTGTCGTCCCTTTCGTCGCCGGCCTTTTCGTCGTTTCGTTGGTCGTTTCTATGAACGAAAGCCCCAATCACCTGGCCGCCGATCTTCGCTGCCACAACGAACATCCGCACCGGAACCAGGTCCGCATCCGAGAACTTCCATACTTCTTTCTGCAGCGCAAAGCAGGCCTGCATCTCCGCCAGCGCTTCGCACTTGCGGATGATCACTTCGCCGGACGTTGATATCTTAATCGCTCCCGTCACGCTGGTTTTTCCTGCTGCTTCGCCTCTTGCCATAGTGTTTCCAGTTCGTCCATCGACGCCTGCTGTGGCGCTCGCCCGCTGGCGCGCAGGCGCTCCTCCATCCATTGAAACCGGCGCTTGAACTTGCGATTCGTCTTCCTCAACGCCGACTCCGGATCGAGCGCCAGAAAGCGCGCAATGTTCACCAGAACGAAGAACAGATCTCCAACTTCGTCTTCCAGACGCTCGCGCAGCTCTGGCGGAACCCGCGGTTTTCCTGACCCGGCAATTCCCGTCCCCAGCGATCGACCTGTGAGAGGAAGCATGGGCACGGCCTTCAGTTCCTCCCGCAACTCCACCGTCTCTTCTTCGAGCTTGGCAAAAAGCCCTTCAATCTCCGGCCAGTCAAATCCCACATGCGCCGCGCGCGAGCTGAGCTTATAAGCCTCCATCAGCGCGGGCATTTTCGACGACACTCCCGCAAGCACTGATTCCAGCTCGGCTGGGTGCCCCGTCCAAGCTCCGCTTGGGCGGGTGTCGGAGTCGCCAACCTGCCGCGCTTTCTCCTCGACCGCCAGCCGTTTCTTTTTCTCTTTTTCTTTCTCGATCGCCTTCAGCGCTTCCCAGTTGCGCAGCACTTCCGCCGGAGTGTCCGCCTTCACATCGCCAAACACGTGCGGATGCCGATCTACCAGTTTGTTGGAAAGCCGGTCCAGCACATCATCCACCGAAAAGTGGCCTTCCTCGTTTGCCATCTGCGAATAAAACAGCACCTGCAGCAGCAGGTCCCCCAATTCGCCGGTCAGTTCCGGCCAATCGCGATTGTCGATCGCTTCGAGGACCTCGTAAGTTTCTTCCAGCGTATAGGGTTTGATGGTGTCGAAGGTCTGTTCGCGATCCCACGGGCATCCGCCCGGAGCCCGCAACCGCGCCATGATCTGAACCGCTCGCTCGAATCGTTCGCCTGTGGTGGGCATCCTGTTCAATGTAAA
>PLHP01000375.1 GCA_003138955.1 Acidobacteriaceae bacterium
CTTTCAGCGGCTTGCGTATGTCATCCTTGCGGCCGACGTACATGTCGATGTTGTCGTTGAGTTCGTCGTAGACGGCGAGGAAATCTTCCAGCATGTCATGAGTTTGGCGGGGGCGCTCGGTGGCCTTGGGATCGCTGCGCATTTGCTCAAGTTTGGTCATGCGATCCCGGGAAAACTTCACGTAAAGCTTTAAGCGTTCTTCGGGGTAGAGCATGGCATCGCGGAGCTGGTCGATCTCCAGCGGATTGAGCGGGTCGCGGCGGCGCTGGGCCCAAAGCGGCGAGCCGACGAGCGAGCCGAGCGCGAGCAACAGCGCCAGGCTGAGTGCGGTGCGCCGGCGCCAGTGCCCGTGCGAATGGAAGCCCGGCCTCATTTCTTCTGTTCCTCCTTCTCTTCTTTGGCGAACATTTCCTTGAGCAGGGTAGTGCGGATGTCTTCGAGGCGATCGATGGCCTGTATGACCGGAGGCTGGTCCTCGAAGGCGAGAGTGCGCCGGATGTCATGCAGCTTTTCCGCCATTTTTCGGACATCGATCTCGACATTCTTGAGGCGCTTCCTGGTTTGGGTGACGGTGTCGCGAGCTTTCTCGGAGTAGGTCACGATGTCCTCAACGGCGGCGCGGGCCTGGTCGGTCCGGCCATCGCTGTAGAGCTTGTCGGCAATATGGAGCTGATACTGTGCGATCCGGATGGCGAGATCGGCGCGGTCCGCGGGACGCGCGCTTTCGAAGCGTGCTTTGAGTTGGTCTACGGTTTCGTCCTTGGCCGCGCCATAGGAGCAGGCGAGGGCAAGGACAGCGATAACGGCAAGCATATAAAAGGCAAGGTGGCGCATGGCACTCAACGCTTCTTCGGTTCAATGGCGATCAGGCGGTGGGTAGCCTGCCACTCCTGATCAGGATACTTCCCGTTGGCAACATCCAGAAAGCGATGATAATCGACGGCGGCGTGTTTGTAGTCGCGCAAGTGGTCATAGGCGGAGGCTCGAAGAAAAAAACAGAGTGGCGGCATCTCCGCATTTAACATGTTGCGCCCATTGAGGGCTCTGATGGTGAGGTCGTAGTTCTTGTTCTCGTTGGCGGCAAAGGCCAGATCGACATAGACCTCGGGCCAATCGCGCTTCAGCCGGACCGCTGTCAGAAACTCCTGTTGCGCTTCCGGGAATTTCTTCTGAAGCAGCAGAGCCTTCCCCAGCCCGCGATGCAATTCGGCGTCATTCGGGTGAGCCGCGATTAGAGCACGATAGGCGGTTTCCGCGAGATCATTCTTTCCGGCACTTGCATAAAGGTCGGCGAGATCACGCTGCGCGTCGGCGTCGGCCGGGGCGAGTTTCAGCGCAGTCTGGATTTCCGCGATGGCGTCGTCTTTCTTGCCCTGCGCGGCGAGTACGCGCCCCAGTTGGAGATGAATGCCGGCGTCATCGGGGCGTTCGGCGGCCAGCCGGCGAAGCAGGGGTTCGGCTTCGCCGAGCCGGCCCGACTTCATATAGATGTTGGTGAGGCCGATCGCGGCTTCCGTGGTCTGTGGATCAGCCGAGTGCGGATCAAGCGTCACCGCCTGTTTGTATTCGGCTTCGGCGTCCGAGAATTCTTTTTGCCGCTCGTGCAGCAGACCGGCAGAGAGGTGGGGCTCGGGATCCTTCGGTGTGAGCTCCGAGGCTTTGCGGTAAGCCTGGAGTGCGTCGTCCGGCTTTTTAGTTTCGAGCAGATGCGCGAGTGCAAGCCAGGCGCGGGCCTGACCTTCATCCGTGTGCTCGGTGGGTTTGAGCGTTGTGGCGGCGCGCAGGAATTGCTCGGCCTCGGGATTATTGCCGCGCGCGAGCATCAAGCCAAGGTTCAGATTGGATTCAAAAACGTCGGGCTTCGCGGCGACCGACTTGCGATACGCGGCAATGGATTCGTCGGTGCGCCCCAGGCGGTTCAGAACAAATCCGAGATCAAACCATGCCTGGTAGTTGTTGGGATCTTTGTCGAGCGCCTTTTTCAGGAGCGTTTCCGCGCCAGCGAAATCGTTTTTCTGGATGGCATCTTCGGCCTGCGCGATTTCCGGGGGTGTGTCATCGATCCGCTCTTTGTAATGGCGGACGGTGGTGTGGGTCTGGGCGAAGGCGCCGCAGCAGGCCGTTAGCAAGATAACGATGAGCAGGATCCGCCCCTGTCTAGCCGCTCCACCACACGGTGCACGAAAATACTCTGGTGGTCTTCGCCCAACTCGTCTTTCACGCTGGGCGGCAGCAAGCACGCTTGATCGGGGCTGTACGGCAGAAATCGTGACCTACCTCCTTGTGCCCTGCTTCTCCCCAGAAAACAAGTCTGTTCCCACGCACACAGTGAGGGCTGCGCCACCTAACATCAAGTGCAACGCAAGTTTTTCCGCAGCTTGCTAGTACCGTGACCGTGTGATCTCTACTACTCAGTCGGTCGATGCGCTATGACTGTAGCGCCGCCGTCCCGGCGGCTGTCTGGCGGGCGCCCCCGCCCGCCGCGCCGAGGGCGCGACGTCCTCGGGACAGCCGGCAAGATGCCGGCGCTACAATTACCAGCCTGCGGTAAACATCTCACGGTCACGGTGCTAGTGCACCACCATCACCGGACAGTGCGCATATCGCAAAGCTCGCTCGGAGACTGAACCTAACATCATTCTCGAGATCATGGATCGTCCCCGCCGGCCCAAAATGATAAGGTCAATCCCATCCATTTCTGCCCGGTGGATGATTTGTTCTGCGGGATGTCCGACTGCCATGTCCGTCTTCACCTCCACATCAAGGGAACGGGCCTTCTCCAGAATCTTCTTAAATCCTTCTTCGAAATGTTCCTTCGCATCGTCGAGGACAGCTTCCAATTCGACCGAAGTTGCGGGTTCAGGCGGCCGGGCAACGGCAAAGAGCAGCACCGTGGCATCCAGACACTTTGCCAGCGAAAAGGCTATATCCACTGCTTTATCCGATTGCGGAGATCCATCGTATCCAACCAGCAACTTCCGAAAATGGGTGTTGTGCCGCTGTCCCGTCATGCCCCCTCCTTAGTTGCCTTTTCGCTTATAGCTTGAGATAAGATCGACTTCTCGTCTTTCTTAGTGGCCAGCAAGTGCCTCGGCATGAACCAAGCATTGGCGATCATGGTAGGTATCACGGCGCTGCCGATCACCGTAGCGACCAAGTAGGAATACTGCGCCTGGGTAATAACACCGTGATTCAGGCCGAAGAGCGCCGAAATAGTTCCGAACGTCAGGCCGGTAGACATCATCAGCGTAAAGTACAGTCCTTCTTCCTTCTGATAGTCAAATGCCTTGACCGTGGGGAACAGAGGAATTACCTTCGACAGCATCTTAGCGAAAAACAACGCCGTGAAAACGAGTGGGGCCGCGATCAGTGCAGGCACAGACACAAACGATCCCGCCCGAATGAAGTAAAACGGCGTCAGCAATCCGAAGGTGAGGGTGCGCAGACGCCTTATGAGAGTGTGATCCTTGCCAACGCTGCCGGCCAGCACCATTCCGATGATATAGGCCGGCAAGACTGCTTCACTGCCCGACCACACNNTATTTCTTGAAGAATCGCGGCGTGAGAAAAGGAAGGACGGCGAAGACAATTACGCTGGCGACCACGAAAATCAGCGTCTTGATGGTAAACGGCGAGAAGATCATTCCCAGTGCAATCACGGTTCCCAGGTCGTTGACGAAGCAGGCGGCCAGCACCGCCTTGCCAAAATCGGTGACGTTGAAACCCAGCTCCAACATCACCGCATATACGACTGCCACGGAAGTGGTGGAGAGGGCGACCCCGGCCAGCCAACTCGGGCGCACCGCCCAATGCAGGATGTAGTGGGCAACTGCCGTGCACCCAAAAAACGGCCCGAAAAAACCCACCAGCCCGATCACCGTCGCTTCTTTCCATTTCGTGCGGAAGATCTGGGGATCGAGTTCGGCCCCGGCGAGAAAGGTAAGAACAATGGCGCCGGTGCCGGCGAGAAAGCTGATCCAGCCTGTCTTCCCGCCTAGATCAGCATGCACGAAAAGCACGCCGATCAGCAGTTGGGCGCCTGTGCCGACAACAATCTCGGTGAGCGCGGTCGAGATCTTGAACCAGATGGCGATGAGCGTCGCGATCAGGGCCAGGCCTACCCACACAGCGGCCAGCACCCACATATTTTCCATGAAGGGCCACCTCACTAGTTCTGCGGATCGCTTCCGGCGCCATGACTCCGCGACAAAAAAATCCGCTTGTCAGGAGTCATCAGCTGGTCCCGGCTTAAGACTTGGGACAGCGGTTGGCGGTGAACTCCTTCACCGTAATTAACAGATCAAGTACAGCAAAAAATAGCTCGCGAAGTCAACGGCATTCCTCACAAGCGATACGCAGTCTTGGGCAATGCATGAAGGAGAAAACAAACAGCCAGGAAATGATCGGCAGGAAACGACGTATGGGGAAGGGCAAAGCTCTAACTATTGCAGGCTTAGGTTAATCTCGCCGTGCTTATCGAAGTTGATTCGCAGCACGTTTTCCTGCCCGCTGACAAACTCGCCCGCTACGGTATCGGACTGGTCATAGGCGGCTCCCTCAGAGGTCACCTGTACCTTAAGACTATGTTTCCCGGGTGACACCTGCATAGCATGGAATTCATGGCCCTGGACATGGTGGAACACGACCAGATGTTTCTTGTCTGTTCCTTCCAACTGGTGCGTATAAGCCAAGCGATCATCCACCCAGATTGACAGATGGGCCTCCGCGAAGCGGTGCTCCACCTCGATTTCCAGGGTGGCTGGAGCAGTGGCCGGAGAAGCTGCCGGAGAAGTAGCGGGCGAAGTAGCGGGAGAAGCAGCTGGCGAAGCTGCTGGAGAAACGGTTGGTGAGCTTGCGCGGGCCACTTTCGTTGGGGACGGATGGGTTCGGCCGGCTGGAACCGGCTGCGAAAGCTTTTCCACGACTGGCGCCGGCGCTTTGGCAATCGGAGCAACCGTCGCGGCTGGCGGCAGTGTTGCCGCCGCCTTGACCGGCGCATCCTCCCCGGCGAGTGGCAATGGCTCGGCGGCTCTCGATCGGACTCCTTGGGGTCCAAACGAAATGGCCCAGAGCCCGAGGATGAAGAGTCCGGCCAATACCAAGACACCGGCAACAGATTTCTTCCGGATCTGCTCCAGCAAGTTCTGCGCTGCACCGTGCCCCAGGAGCAGAGAGAGCTCGCCTGGCTGGGGTTTAGCTGCAATCCCCGGTTGGCCGAGGGACGACTTGGCTGATTCATTTGCCGTTCGGGGTGCGCCTCGGCTGACGGGTAGACCTGGCAGCTTTGGCTTGGTCTTGCTCAAAGGCTCTCGTCCTTCCCGCAGTTTCTGGATGTCCCGCACCATATCTATGCCGCGCTGATAACGCTCGGCGGGATCTTTCGCCATAGCGCGCTCAATGATGTGATCGAGCCCCGGCGGCAATTCAGTATCGAGAACGGTCGCCGGTATCGGGTCGCGGTTGACTACCTTGAACGAGACCGTGAGGGCGCTGTTGCCTTGAAACGGCCTGTAACCTGTCAGGACCGTGTATAGGATCACCCCCAGGGAAAACAAATCCGACCGCCCATCCACGGCTTCGCCATTCAATTGTTCGGGCGACATGTAGGCGGGTGTGCCTAACGCGCGTCCCGCCAGAGTGTGGTTGGCGAGGTTCAGTTTAGCCACTCCGAAATCGGCGATTTTGGCGTGGCCGTCTTCGGTCAACAGAATATTCGCGGGCTTCAGATCGCGATGAACCACGCCTTGACCGTGGGCGCAATCCAGCGCTTCCGCCAGTTCGATGGTTAGCTGTAGCGCTGTCTCCAAACTTAACTTGTGGTCGTCCTGCGACAGCAACTTGTCGAGGGATTGGCCGCCAACGAATTCCATTACGATGTAAGGAACGCGCGTTTCTGGTTCCTCGCCCACATCGAAGATGGTTACGATTCCTGGATGCGACAGGCGGCCGGCAGCTTCCGCTTCGCGAAAGAAACGCGCGCGATACTCGCGTTCCTCTTCCGGGGGTTGACCGGCCAGCGAAACCGTCTTTACCGCGACGACTCGGTTGATCTTGGGATCGCGCGCTTTGTAGACAACACCCATGGCTCCCCGCCCCAACTCGGTGAGGATCTCGTAGCGCCCAAAACGTTCGCTCTTGCGATCATCCATAGGTGTCACCCGCGGCTTCAGAGTTTGGTTGTGACTTCTTCAGCCTGACGCCGCTTCCGTTTTGTCATCCGACGCGGTAATGGCAAACGCGCCGATTACGTTCTCGTTCAGCACATCCAGAATTTTTTTCGCCTGCTGGACGGTGATTCCGTTCAGCAGTTCGAAGCCGATCTGAACGCCCCTGAGTGCGGAAATGGTGTCATGGTGGGGGCGAACTTCGATTACGATCGACCCTCCCTGGCGGCCAATGCCAAAACAAACGCCTGCTTTTTCGATCTTGGTTGTCGTCATGAATTACACCTGATTTGAGGACATAGGCCTTCCTGCACCTTCTCTCGGGTGGTCGCGAGAGAAAAAGGGGGTCGGGGCGGCTGTTGATATTGTCCTCTCGCAGGCCGAATCGTTCCAAGTTACCGACGTACTCGGCAGTCGGACTCAGGCACGAGCTGTGGCTGGGCGACGCGGCCGCAATCCGGGCGCAGGTCATGAGTATGAGGGCTTAGCAAAGTCCGTTTATCGAGGTCTTGGAAAATGCCTCACTCCACAATGCTTGCGGCGTTGACTGGCCACTCCGCCCGGCGTAGATTTGATCCAGGAAATCCGGGGCCTACGAAAACATCCTAGCGCTAGGGAGAAAAAACATGGCGCACAACCACGGTAGTGAATATCAGATCAGAATTGTCCACGAGGACGGCACCGAGGAACTGAGCGGGTGGCTGAACAGCGCGGAGCAGATCGCCCAGGCAATCGCTCGGAGCCACAGGCCACAAGCTAAAGCTTACTGGCTGCTGGAACGAAACCTTGTCTGTCCCGACTGCCTGGATAGGGAACAGAAGGTCACGGAATATCCCCTTACGGATATCCCATCTCCACGATGCAGCCCACACGACTCCCGTTATTTGGTGGATGTGGGGTCGAAGAACCGGTACGAGCTTGAGGTGGTCATCTGGAACAAAATTCGGGCTGCTTGAGGCGCGTTTTCGTTGTGCTCATCTGAGCATCGCCAGTCTTCTCTCTATCCCGCCAACGTTACCTCGAACGATCCCGTCGTGTCGCGCATCGCCCCGATAGCCGTAAGAACCTGTCCCAGCGCAATGATCGGCCGATACATCCAGTACTTCCTTCGAATCGCCGCCATGGCGCGTTCATGCTCGGGGCGATCGGTGAGGAAGCGTGCTGTGCCGGCGAAACTCTCACCCCGGATGGACAACTTGACTTGCAGCGTTTTCTGCACATTGCGCACCCACTGGCGATTCACGTTCGCGGTTCCGATGTAAACCTTGTCGCCGTCCACGACGAACCAGATCGTGACATCGTAAGGCTTCCCGGACTTGCGACCGTAATGGGTCAGCGTTACGGTCTGCCTGGCCGCTACCCTCTTCAACCGCGTTAGTGCGTTGGATTCCATACGGCCTCTTCTCTTCAATCTTAATCAGGAGGCGTCGGGCAGGCGGTCTTCTTCCTTTATGTTGGGCTGTCTCTCAGCGCCGGTATTGGGGGTGTTTAATCTCAGCTCGACCGCGTGCTCCTGCTGGTCGTCAACCAGTTGAATGACGTTACCTTGCCGCTTGACGCCATCCACCGTAACACTTGTCTCGCCATGCCCGGCCGGCCCCTGCACGATTGTGATGTGATATACCGTCTCGCGATATCGGTAATGCACCTTGAACTCTTTCCAATGGTCGGGAAGGCACGGAGCAACGTGCAGTTTGTCCACGTCCAGTCTCAGCCCTAAGAGCGATTCCACAATCAGGCGGTACATCCATCCGGCCGACCCTGTGTACCATGTCCATCCACCGCGGCCTATGTGCGGCGACAGTGCATACACGTCAGCGGCCACTACATACGGTTCCACTTTGTAGGTCGCAATAGCTTCCGCACTTTCTGCGTGGCTTACGGGGTTGATCAGGGCGAATAGTTCCCAGGCTCGCTGGCTATCTCCCAATTGGGCGAACGCCATCACCGCCCAGATGGCGCCATGAGTGTATTGGCCGCCATTCTCTCGTACGCCTGGAAGGTATCCCTTGATGTAGCCGGGATTTAAATCGGACTTGTCGAAGGGCGGATCGAGGAGTTGGATTAGCCGCCAGTCGCGGTGAACGAGGCGCCGATCCAGCGCCCGCATCGCCATGCGCGTGCGCTCGGGAGCGCCCGCTCCGGATAGAACGGACCAACTTTGCGCAATCGAGTCGATCTGGCATTCGGGGTTGCTGGCGGAGCCAAGCGGGGAGCCATCGTCGAAGTAGGCGCGGCGGTACCACTCGCCATCCCAGGCGTGCAGTTCGATGTTCTGACGCAACTGCGACGCCTCGCGGCGGCAGCGATCGGCAACGGGCGCGTCGCCATGCACGGCTGCAACCTCTGCGAAGCGCAGAAGCACGTCATAGAGGAAGAACCCCAACCAGACGCTTTCGCCTTTGCCGTGTTGGCCGACAAGGTTCATTCCATCGTTCCAGTCACCGGAGCCCATAAGGGGCAGGCCGTGTTCACCAAAACGCAGGCCCCTCAGGATGGCTAGCCTACAATGTTCGTACAAACTGGCCGTCTCTTCAAGCCGGTTGGGCAGATCGTAATACGAGTCCTCTTCCGCGTTAACCTGACGGCCATCGAGGAAGTGTACCGGTTCGTCCAATACCCCGATATCGCCCGTGCTGAGAACGTACCGGGATGTCGCCAGGGGCAGCCAGAGGTAATCATCCGAACAGTGCGTGCGCACGCCTCGGCCCGACGGGGGATGCCACCAATGCTGGACATCGCCCTCGCGAAACTGACGGGACGCGCAGAGGAGCAGGTGCTCGCGAAGAAGGCTGGGCTCGGCATGGATAAGCGCCATTGCGTCCTGCAACTGGTCGCGGAAACCGAAGGCGCCCCCCGGCTGGTAGAATGCGCTCCGCGCCCAAAAACGGCAGGCGAGAGTTTGGTAGACGAGCCAGCCGTTAGCCAGGACGTTGAGAGACTGGTCGGGCGTTTCCACCTGCACCGCGCCCAGCGTGTGCTTCCAGTACTGCCATACCGCTTTCAGTTCGTCATGGGCGGCGGCCGATTCGCAGAAACGACCCGCCAGGTTGTGAGCGTCATCTTCACCACGGCCTACGCCGAGAATGAAGATAATCTCGCGCTCTTGCCCGTCGGCCAACTCGAACGGAACCTGTATCGCGGCACAGGGGTCCAGAGCACCGCCGGCTCTCCCGGACAGCCGGGATCGGCTCATGGCAGCCGCATTCCGAAGCGTGCCGTTGCGGCCCAGGAACTCAGTGCGATCGCCGGTCATGGTGCGGCTTCGATCGCCTGCGTTGAAAAAGGCAACCCGGTCGGCGAACTCGGTGTTGTAGGGGTTCCGCGCGAACAGAGCGCCTCCGTTGGGGTCAATTTCGGTGACCACGTGCAACGCCGACTTCGGCCGCAGGTCGCCGAGAACCCATTCCACGTATCCGGTGGCGGAGAGCCGGCGCGATCGGCCCGATTCATTTCGCACTTTCAACACCGTAAACTTGATGGCCGCATCGACGGCCACGTAAACCGACATTTCAGAGCGGATGCCGCCTTCGGTGTGCTCGAAGATGCTGTAGCCGAATCCGTGCCGGATGGTATAAGGTGTCGCGCCGGGTCTGGGCATCGGCGTGGGTGACCAGAAGTGGCCGCTATCTTCATCACGGATATAGAACGCCTCTCCGCTCGAATCGCTCACGGGATCGTTGGACCAGGGAGTGAGGCGGAACTCCTGGGCATTTTCGCTCCAGGTGCAGGCGAGACCGCTCTCTGAAATTACGGTTCCGAAGCGCGCGTTCGCCAGTACATTGACCCATGGCGTCGGAGTTATATTCCGCTCCGAGGTCGTAATGATGTACTCGCGCCCATCCGGGGTGAATCCGCCCATTCCGTTGAAGAAAATCAGGTCGGAGCGAGGCGCGGCGGCGACGGCCGCGGGCTCGGGCCGGCGGACCCGGTTCACGGGAAGTTCCGGAACGGTTACTTGTTCGGCGCGGCGGCGCTGCATCTGGTCGACCAGCGTTCCGCGGCTGTCCGAGAGGATGGCTCGGGCGACCGACTGGAACAGAATGCGGTCATCGCTCGATATCTGGTCGCCCGGTCTCACAAAGATGCTGCCCGGTTGATCTGTCAAGGTGGCTTCAACCCCTGCGGAAATCAGTCCTACGATCTGGTCTTGCAGAACCTGCCGGTAGCCGGAGTGATCTTCGTTCCAGATCAGCAGGTCCACCGCCAGTCCTTTGAGGCGCCAGTAACCGTGGGCCTGGATGAGTTGGCGGGCAAGGTCGATGTTCTCGGGATCTCCGATCTCGAGCAACACGATGGGCAGATCGCCGGAAATGGAGTAGCCCCACAGATCGGACTGCCCACGGCGGTTTTTCATGAGGACGCCCGCGTCGGCGCGGAGGGAGGAATTGGCGTACACGATCGAGCCGGCCAGGTGTCCATAGAGCTGTGCGTCGGCCTCGGTGGCATTGATCTGCCGCAAGAGCACCTGGCTATGTGTCCACGCGAGACCGAACACGCGATCCGCGAGACGCCGATCCTGGTACTTTCCAGCCAGACCCAAACAGGCGTCCCGGGTCTCGCCGATGCCGGACACGATGTCGATCGTCACCTTTTCGTCCGGATTGAGCACGATTTCATGACGAATTGCGACGATGGGATCGAGTACCGACCCTTCGCGGCCCGAGAGCGGCGCGGGATCGGCCATGGCTTGTGGGTTGGCGATCGTGTGTCCCCGGCCGATGAAGCGCATCCGGTCAGTTTCGTAGGATATCTCTCCGATCTTCGCGCCATGAACGGCCATTAGATGGAACATCCACGGCGGCTGCTCTTCCGGAGAGCGGGGCCGGCGAGTGCAGAGAATCGTCCGCTTGTCGCGGACGATCTCAGTCTGCACGAACAGGTTATTAAAGGCCGGGTGAAGCGCATCCGCCGCCGGCGATCCGAGAACGACCTCCGTGTAACTTGTGACCTCGATGGCTCGGCGTGCTCGCGAGGAGTTAGTAATGGTGATGCGGCGCACTTCGACGTCATCCTCGGGAGAAACGGCTATCTCCGTATAGGTGTCGAACTGGTGGTCGCGGCGGCGGAATTCGACCCGCCCCTCGGAGAAGATGGCTTCGTAGCTGTCCGCTGGTTCGAGCGCCGGCTGAAATGTGGCGGACCAGAACTGGCCGCTGGCGACGGCGCGGATATAGCAAAATGTACCCCAGTTGTCGCAGGTACCGTCTTCGCGCCAGCGCGTCACCGCAGTGTTCTTCCAGCGACTGTAGCCGCCACCGGCGTTTGTGATCATGACATGATATCTGCCGTTCGACAGCAACTGCAGTTCCGGCATGGGCGTGTCGGGACTGGTGAAAGTGCGGACTGGCGATTCCGAAGCGTTGGCGGCAGCACCTACGTCGGAGAGTTCGGCCAGGTGCGAATAAGATGCTATGGCCTTTGGCACCCGCTCCTGGAGCAAGAGCGCGGCCGCCTGGAACGACGGATCCGACTCGAATCGCTTCTGCATGGGACGATCAAGAAGCAGGTAGGCCAGCGACAGCAAGCTCATGCTCTGGTGATGCGCCATGAAAGACCGAACCACGACCTTCGATTGCCCGCGGGGCACACGCGAAGGAGTGTAGTCGATGGCTTCATACAATCCGTATTCCCCCTCAAAGCCGTCCGCGGCGAGTGCCTGAAGATTCAGGCAGGCCTCCTCGGGCGCTACCATCAGCGCCAACGCCGAGGCATACGGCGCGATGACCAGATCGTCCGCGAGCCC
>PLHP01000373.1 GCA_003138955.1 Acidobacteriaceae bacterium
CTTGACATCTTCTTTCATAGGATGAGCGTAAATGGGGATTTATCACCCAACTACCAGCAGTGCGAGGAAAAGTTGTCAACCAGCATTTCCCCGCTAAAGCGTTCAGCATCTTTGACTACGTGCTGTCCATCCGCGAGAAGAACACCGTCTACGGAACGCACATTGTGGCTGCCCGTATGACCAAAATCACTGAACACGTTGTATTCGACGGTGACCGTGTTCGCACGCCTCTGTGCAAGACGGTCGCGCAACTCATGCGACCTGAAAACCGTATAGCAGAAGCTTCCGTACACCTCGCGATACAGCACAAGGGGAGGCGTCCCATCGTTCCAATCAGGACTGACCTGTCCCCAAGGTGCTTTGCCGTCCAATACGACCCTCATCTGAAACGTTTTCACTTTCACTTTGCTGGTGAACAATCGGTCAGTGCAGAAGGCAGCGGCGAGATATGCCAGAGAAATGATCAGCGGGATTCTCCAACGACGGGTATCCCGCAGTGCCACAAGAACGAAAGCGAAGGCGGCAATCAAGCATGCAGCCAAGATGACGAGCCCTGTCCCTGACACGAATCGAAGCAAAGCTGCTGTCGCAACTAGGGGTCCGACGCTGAGCGCAGCCGCAAGCGAGGGGTCACAAAACCACCATACGAACCCAAGCGGAATCAACGCGCAGGAGCAAGGGACATACCAAAAACTGGGAGTACCCAAGAGCAACACCAGAGTTAAGCAAGTTCCGCCAAACGTGAACAACGTGCCAGCAACAATTCGCGAAATGGCCAGCGGCGATGCCATGATAGTGATGATGGCACTTACCATCCTAACTGTCGAGAACAGGCTTGCGCTCGCGACCCGGTCAATGAGCGCAATGGCGATAATTCAATAGTTATCCAAGAAACACTCGGACGGGCCGAAAGGAAGTTGCCTCTACCCTTGCCTGACTTTGCCACCATGGCCCGCCGCGGGACTGACGGAGTCGTCCACAATTGTTCAAGTGGCGGACGTCTGCGCCACCGCTAGCTTGGACCTGAGCGGGACAGCTTTTCAGCTTCAGCTCTAGGATTTCAATACCGTGCACACCGAGGCGCAGATGGGCCCGCCTATATTGAACGTGGCAGCAACCTTGGCACCCTTCACCTGCAACGGTTGTGGGACCTTACCGAGCAATTGCCAAGCGCACCATCCGAGCATGGCGACACCGGTTGCGCCAATGGGATGGCCTTTCGCAATGAGACCGCCCGAGGTATTAATGCCACATTCGCCATTGACCGCGGCTTTTCCGTCGACCCAATATTGTGCGCCTTTTCCGTACTCGGCTTTTCCTAAGACCTCCGTGCCGAGCGCTCCCATGACCGTGAAACAGTCGTGGATCTCGGCGACCTTTACATCGTCCGGCTTGACCCCCGCCATCTGGTAAGCGCTTTTCATTGCCTTGATCGCGCCCGCGGGGCGAAGCACATCGCGGCCAGCCTTCTTGAGAGGGTCGGTCGCCTGCGCGTACCCGGCAATCTCGACACAGTCTTGCTTGTTCACGCCGAGCTTTGCCAGTCCTTCCTCAGTAGCGAGGATGAGCGCGGCATACCCGTCGGTGATCTGCGAACAATCGTAGGTCTTGAGCGGGAGCCCTTCGACAATGTAGCGATTGATGCCACCGATCTGCATCGCCTGTTCGACCGTAAGTTCGACATTGCGCATCTGCGCGTACTCATTGTGATGGGCGTTCGCATATTCGGTGACGGCGATCTGCGCCAAGTGTTCTTCCGGAATGCGGTGCACTTTGAGATAGCACTCCATCACCTCCGCAAAGAGGTGGGGGAAGATGTATACCTTGCCTTCACGTTCGTCGGGATGCGAAAAATACCCGAGGGCTTGGCCGATGAGCTTTCCATCCATCTTGCCTGCGGCGTCGCGCATTTTCTCGTAGCCGATCGCAATTCCAGTATCGCCCCATCCGATTTGCAGTTTCTGGATGACGGACAGGATGGCCTGGCCGCCGGAGGCGCACGCATTTTCGACCGACTCGATCGGCTTACCAGCGAGTCCCGGAACCTCGGCCACGAGGCCCGCGAGCAGCCCTTGCTGGTTGAGGGAAATATTGCAAGTGGCGCCCACGGAGCCTACATCGATGGCGGAGGGTTCCACTTTGATCTCCGCACAGGTCTCTGTAACGGCGCGTTGAAGAATCTCGGGTACAGACATGCCCATGAGTTTCCCGAATTTCGATTGATGATAGGCAGCGATGTAGATGCGCTTCATAAAACACCTCTTATCAGTAGGATAACTTTTTTCGCTCCGGCGTGACAGCATTGCTTTTGCTGGCGACGCCAGACTCGAGATTCTGCAGTCGGTCATCTTTCAACCGATCCTGCTTCAACCGATCCTTGTTCAGCCGATCCTGGAGTTCGAGTTTCAGTACCTTGCCGTAGGCGTTGCGGGGCAACGCTTCTATAAAGATGATTTGCCGGGGCAGTTTGATCTTATTGATTCTGGGGCGAAGGAACTCGATGAGTTCGAGATCGGTGGTGCTTGCGCCTGATTTCAGCGCAACGAAGGCGACCGGAACTTCGCCCCACTTTTCGTCGGCCGTCCCCATGACGGAGACCTCGGCAATGGCCGGATGGTCGAGTAGTTCCTTCTCGATCTCCGCCGGATAGATGTTGACGCCACCGCTGATGATCATGTCTTTGGAGCGGCCTGCGATGTAGAAGAACCCATCTTCGTCGCACCGCGCCAAGTCGCCGGTGTGGAACCATCCTTTTGCGTCGAGCACCTGGGCGGTGGCGACTGGATTGTTCCAATAGCCCCGGCAAACGTGTGGTCCCCGCAGGCACAGTTCGCCGACCTCAAGTTCGCCAACCTCGTTGGTTGCGGCCTGATTCCCTTCCAGATCGACGAGCTTTGCCTCCGTGAACATCATCGCCTTACCAACAGAACCAGCTTTGCGCAGGGAGTCCTCGTTGCTCATGGCAAAGCAGTTCACGCCGACCTCGGTCAGCCCGTAGCCTTGGCGGAAAGTCAGTCCGCGCTCCTGGTAGGCATGGAGAAGTTGTAACGGAAGTGGAGCGCCTCCGCTGGCACACCAGCGCAGATGGCGGCAATCGAGCGCTGCGAATTCTGGCGAATCGAGGAGCATTTTGAAGATCGTGGGTACGCCGAAAAGAAGCGTGCACTCGTAGTCCCGGAGAGCTCGTAACACTTCAGCGGCGTCGAAGCCGTCATGCAAAACGATGCTCCCCCCGATGGCGAACAGCGGTGTCATGAATACGGTGAGGCCGCCGGCGTGATACATGGGCGTGTAAACCTGAACCCGGTCACTCTGCCGCAATTGCCAGGAGACAACCGTATTATAGGCGTTCCATGCGATCTGCCGGTGTGGAATCATTACGCCCTTCGGCCGTCCAGTGGTGCCGCTGGTGTAGAGCAAGCAGAAAATATCCTCGGGCTGGATTTTCGTCGGGAGTCGATCTGGACGAACCTGCTCTATAGCTTTGGCATAACTCAGTGCCTTCGGGACACTGTCCTCCGCATCCAGACTTATTAAGTGCTCGAAGGCCACAAGTTGCTGGAGTTCTTGCGCGAGTTTCTCATAGCGCGCTGAGTACATGAGGCAACGTGGTCCGCAGTCCGCGAGTATCTGTTGCAGCTCGTGAGCCGTGCTGCGGGTGCCGAGAGGGACGAGGATGATTCCCGACTTACCCGCTGCCCAAAAGGCATCGACATATTCAACCCGGTTCTCGGAAAGGATGCAGACGCGATCTCCTGGGACGAGAGAGCAGAGATCCGTCCAAACCCGCGCGCACTGCAAGGCCCGCCGATTTAGTTCCGCATAAGTGAACTGCAGGCGCGTGGGAACGTGGATCAATGCGACCGCGTCGGGGCTAAGACGGGTGCGCTCTCCGAGAATGTCGCCGGTAATCACGAGTTCTCCCCAGACTGTGTGGAAACAGATTGTGCAGTGGCGGATGCGCGGGACGACTCTGACGCTAGAATTTGCAACAGGACTCGCGTCAATTCCTGGGGACGCTCGAGCTGCGGTCCATGGCCGCAACGTTCAATGACCGTCAGCGTGCAATGCGGAAGCTGCGATTGCAGCTTCCTTGCATAGTCCAGCGGGACAAGACGATCGGAGGCACCCCAGACGAGGTCGACCGGCAGTTGGAAACTTGCCAGTTTGTCATCGAGCAGGTATTTCGACATATCTTCTTCGCCGGCAGCCAGCAGCCGCGAAATCGGACCTGTGTTTGAGACGCGGACTAGGTCGTCGAGGACGAAATTCGGCCGACGAGGCGTGGAAGGATCCAAAACGGCGTCGAGCGCGCGCCGAGCCTCTTCTCGGTCCTTTGGCATGATGCTAATCTCCGATACGCTCTTGATGGGGCCGCCATCGATGAGGATAACCCGCGTCACCCGCTGCGGACATTTCTGCGTATACAGCATCGCCATCCAAGCCCCGAGCGAATTACCTACCAACACCAGCGGTGCGTCTCGCCATGGCGTTGCATCGAGCACCTGCTCCAGTGCGGCGAGCAGCGTTCCCAGACTCAGCACGCCCGCAGCCGGGTCGCTCTCGCCATGGCCTGCAAGATCCGGGATCAGAAGTTGAAAGTGGCGCTTCAACTCGGGCGCCACTTTGTTCCATGTTCCCGCTTGATCGCCTGCGCCATGAAGCAAGACCAGCCAAGGACCGTTGCCGCCATGCCACACGATCTGTTCTCCCACCGTGGTCGTAACTTTCGTTTTCCGAAGACCGGCCCGGCGAAGGGCGCTCCTCCGTAGCCAGAACATCGTGGCGACGGGTCGCAAGAAGAAAAGAATGAAGAAGACAATCAGAGCGGTAACTGCGGCGAAAACCAGCAGCAGCACAATTTTGATTGCCAGGCCCATTCCACTCCTCTCGGCCGGCTTGGTTGGAAGTCAAGTCCGAAAGCTGCCTACCGCATACGAAACGCGCAGCCCGCCTGGTTGTAGCCGACCCCGGAGCCGACCATCACGACCAGGTTACCGGACTTCACCTTGCCCTGCTCGATCGCGTGGTCGAGTGCCATACCGACGCAGGCAGAACCGGTGTAGCCGTACTGTTCCATGATAGTGTGCGCACGTTCCACGGGTACACCGAGACGCTCCATCACGCGCTCAATCGTAGGTTTTCGCACTTGGGTAAAGATGAAGCAATCGACGTCGCGCAGATTGAAGCCACCGTCCTTTGCGAGTCGCTGTACGATGATCGGCCAGGTCTCCTCGTTCAACTCCGGAGGATAGCGGTTCTTGATCGTGCACGCGGTGCGCCCGGCCTTAACGGAGTCTTCGGTCGCCGGTTCGAACGTGCCTCCGGAATAGATTCCCCAATAGTCGTGATAGGAGCCGTCGGCGCGAAAGGTCGCAGTAATAAAACCCGGCGAAGCAGCAGGTTCGAGCAACGCCGCGCCCGCGCCATCACCATAGAAGAAGACCATGGGATCGGTAGCTGCCGTTAGTTTGTGCATGAGATAGACGCCGATGACGAGTACCGTCTTGATCCCTGGATTTGCTGCTATGATTCCCGCGGCTGCGGAAAGACCCGTTGGAAACGAAGCACAGGCACAACCGACATCAAACGTCCCGGCATTCTTGGCGCCCAGCTTATACTGCAGTACGACCGAAGTAGCGGGTGTTATGTAATCCGGCGAATCGGTGCCGAGGATGATCAGATCGAGATCTTCGGGTTTCTTGCCGGCGCGCTCCAGTGCGAGCTTGGCTGCGGGTAGAGCGACATCGCTGGTAGCCCAGTTTTCGGGGGCGTGCCAGCGCGTCTTGATGCCGCTGCTGGCCTCCATCTTATCCACGAAATCCGGGATATGTTTGAAGCGCTCGCGCAGCATATCATTAGTCACCTCTATCTCAGGTACGTACCTCCCTGTGGCGACAATGGTTGCGTAACGCGTCATGAATTAGCCCTCTTGAGTTACTGTAAGTTACGTCCCCAGTACTAATCCGCCATCGACGGAGAGCACGGTACCGGTAATGAACGATGCCGCATCGGAGGCCAACCACACGTAGGCCTCGGCAACATCCTCAGGCTTTCCCATGCGACCGAGGGGCGTGTGCGAAACCATGTTCTGGACGACCTTCTCCGGCATCTTCTGTACCATTTCGGTCGCGATGAAACCGGGAGCGACGGCGTTCACGCGGATGTTGTATTTTGCCAGTTCACGCGACCACGTCCGGGCAAACGCGATGACACCTGCCTTGGTTGCGGCGTAATTTGTCTGACCGAAATTTCCATACAGACCCACGACCGAAGAGGCGTTGAGGATCACGCCTGAGCCTTTGCGGATCATGTGGGGCACGACGGCCCGCGAGCAAAGAAAGACACCCTTGAGGTTGACCGAGATGACTGAGTCGAACGCATCATCGGTCATCTTACCGGCAACTGCGCCATCCTTCCACTTAACGAACTGCGCGTCGCGCGTGATGCCGGCGTTATTGATGAGCACATCAACCGCGCCCCAGCGCCCGATAACTTCTGCGACGGCAGACTCGACATCGGCGTCACTACAGACGCTGACTTTGCGGAACAGCGCCTCTCCTCCGAGCGAAGATAGTTCGCGCAGCAACTCTTCCTGCCCGGCATCGTTAACATCCCATGCCGCCACACGGCAGCCCTCGCTGGCAAACCGCCGGGCCGTGGCGAGGCCGATCCCCGCCGCGGCGCCGGTTACGATGACGACCTTACCCCGCAGACCTGTGTCTTTCATGCGCCCTCTAAAATGTGTACTTCAACGCAAACTGGACCACCCTGGGCCCCGTGGTGGTTGTCACGATGGACCCAAAGTTGGACGAGGGAGAAATTATGTTGACCGGGTTGGCAAAATTCACGTTGTTGAACAGATTGAAGAACTCGGCCCGGAACTCTACCCGTTGGCTTTCCGTGACCGGAATGAGCTTCATGATGGAGAGGTCCGTGTCGATCTGTTTCGGCCCCCGTATGAGGTTCCTTCCTAGCTGCCCAAAGCCGGGGTCACCGATCGCCGCGGGTACCGCGAAGGCGGTCGTGTCGAAATAGGTGTTTTTGGGGCCCAAGCGGTCAGCCACGTTGCCGCCCTTGATCGCGGATGAAAGCGTTCGGCCCGGATTCAAGTCGGCTGTGGTTGCCGCAAACAGCGTATCTTCGCCGTAGATGGAGAACGGAAGGCCGGATTGCAGGGTGACGATTCCCGACAAGCTCCAGGAGTCAATCAGTTTTTTCCCGAAGGCCGAGCCGCCTCGGTAGAGGTCCGGGAGGCTATATAAGTAGCTCGCGACGAAGCGCTGCCGCCGGTCGAAATCCGAGTTGGCATAGTTCTTCTGTTGGTTGATCAGGTCGCCCGGGGTCACCGTGATGTCGCTTACGTCGGTCCCGGAGTAGTCGTCAATCGAGTGTGAGTAAGTGTAGCTGAGCAACATTTGCAGGCCTTTGGAGAAGCGCTTGTTGACGGTGGCCTGGAGAGAGTTGTAATTGGAATTAGAGTTGCTCTCCATCAGCAGGCTGCCCAATCCGGGGGCTGGCAGATTGCCGAAGCCGGGGAAGAGCGGTCCGCCCAGACTTCCTGCCGCGTAGATTCCACCGAAGGCCGGCGTGGCGGGCTGGTTGAATGAGAACAAGCGCGGAAACTTGCGGCCTTGCGAACCGACGTAACCGAGGTCCAGCATCCAGTTATTGGCGAAGCTCCATTGCACACCGAGGTTGAAGGCTTGCACATACGGGATACTCCAGTCGTGCAGGTCAGGATAGAGGCCGGTGGCCGGAACTGGCGTGAGCGCGGAATTGAACGTGGTCGAACCATACGGTGTGTATGGCAGGACGGCCGGATATCCCCCAAATGGGAAGTAAGCGGGATTGCCCTTGGGGGTCAGCGGGAAGACGCTGGGCAGCGGAACTTGCACAAATGGACTTTCGGACGGGGTTGCCAGCCCGGTAGCCAGCATTTCGTAAGGCGTGTTAAACAATTGGCTGTTATAGAGCCGCATGTTGGGGCGGTCGTAAAAAATGCCGTAACCACCGCGCAGGACAACCTTACCGGAATCTGTTGCTTGGTAAGCGAAGCCGATTCTCGGACCGAAGTTCTTGTAGTTGGGATTCACCAGGCCGTCGCCGACCTTGGGATATCCAGGGAGGTTTCCATTGCCGGCTTGGACGAAGCCGCCGGTGACGGCAACCCCGCAAGTGTCCAAACAGGTAGATAGAACAGGCAGAGGACTGGTGGTGGCCTTCGAGGGGTCGAAGCCGACAAAATGGCCATCGGTCTCCGTGGTGGGACCGAAGTAGTCATAGCGCAGACCCAGGTTTAGAGTAAGTCGTGGGGTAGCCTTCCAATCGTCCTGGAAGAAGGCGGAAAAGTCGTTGGCCCGGTTGTGAAGGCTGTTAGTGCCCGAGCCAATCACGGTCGCAAGGTTAAACCCGGATAGAAAATCTCCGAAGACGCTGGGGTTGGGGAGGGGGAGATAGCCAAAGAAGACCATTTCGCCGTTGGGGAATACATCAAAATAGGGAGCGTCCACTTCCTGGCGCTTATATTCGCCACCGAATTTGAGGGTGTGCCGGCCCTTCGTCCACGTCATCATATCTCCGACAGGGTAGGTGTTGGTCGCCGCGTAGTTGGAGGCTAGCGGAGACGGCCCCAGAGTGAACAGGTTCACGAACAACATTGTCGGCATTCCGGGGAACAAGCTGCTTAACGGCGAATTGATTCCTAACTGCGAGGAACTGATGGGTTGAGATGGTTTGCTGGGGCCATAAATCGTGCTCCAGCCGAACCTGACCTCATTCAGCAAATGACTCGATATCACCGAAGTTACCCCTACCGAAAGCAGGCGTTGGTCAACGTCTTCCTCGGTCGGCCAACCGGGCGCCTGCAGCGGGTTGCCGTCGCCAAACTGATCGTAAAGCGCCTGATCGGTGCGGTTGGCGGCAAAGAAGTACTTGGCGAAGAAGCGGCTTGAATTATTCAGTTTGATATCCAGATTGGCGTTGAACTGGTCTTCATCGTAAGTCGAGTTGGAGGGAATCGTCTGCAGGACGGGCTGGGTCGTGGGCAGCGCCCCTTCCCCCGCTGAGGAACAGGAGCCGGTGGTGATGCCCGGGATTCCCGGAATCATAAGCTGCCCGTTGGGGAGCGTAGCCGTCAGAACTGCCGCGGCCACAGGATCGACGTATCCAAACAAGGCGGGGGCATAGCACATCGAAAGCTTAGCCAGGGATGCGGGATCGCGCTGCGATCCTAAATACTGCGGCACGAACATGGTGGACAGCGAGTTGGTAAGCGAGGTGCCATTGGTTTCGCGAGTGCCCTGATAGGAGATAAAAAACCACGCACGGTCCTTCACCAACGGACCGCCCAAGGTGCCGCCAAACTGGTTGCGCCTGTAGGTGGGCCGCGGCGTAACTACTCCATTTTCATATCCATTCAGGAAGAAATTGTTGGCGTCGAGGACGGTATTCCGAAAGAACTCGTAGACATCGCCATGGAACCGGTTGCTGCCGGACTTGGTGACGGCGGCCACGACGCCACCTGCGTTGCGGCCCTGCGCCGCATCGTACATGCTGGTCTGAACGATGAATTCCTGGAGCGAGTCGACGGAAGGGACGGAGAGATTTGGCAGCGATCCCGTGCCGATGGAGTTCGCGTCGATGCCATTGATGACTATGCTGTTGGAAACCGCGCGCTGTCCGTTGACGTATAAGGGGGCATCGCCGCGCCCCAGTTCGGAAGAGTTCTCGATGGAACCCGAGGCTCCGGTAGTCAGGGCTAGCAATTGCTGGAAGTTGCGGGTCGGCAGCGGCAGATCGCGCACCTGGGTCTCATCGATGACAGTGCCGCGGGAGGAGCTTTCGGTCTGCACCAGCGGTGACTCGCCCGTGACCGAAACCGTGGTCGGCGCACCAGCCACTTTGAGGGCAACGTCGGCGACCGTGCTTTCGGTTATCTGGACAACGATGCCTTTGAGTTTGGCCGATGCGAATCCACTTTGGATCACTTCGAGCTGATAGGCTCCTGGGTCAAGGAGGGGAAACGTGTAACGGCCGTTGCTGCCGGTTGTGGTTTCGCGGCGCACGCCGGCGTCGCTGGTCAGGGCGACCTTTGCGCCTACCACGAGGGCCCCGCTGGGATCCGTTACCACGCCCACGATTTGCCCGCTGGTGGCCGTCTGAGCTTGAGTCGTCGACGTCATGAAACAGAGAATGGCGGCGGCAGCCAGCAGGGTTACGAGTGTTCGCGTTCGCATATTTCCTCCTTGTGTCGCAATTACGGCTTCCGAGCTCGGTCCTTCCGGCTACGGGTGTACAGACGGACAAACTGATCGACAGCTTCCTCGTCACTCACGCCCAGATAGCGCTTGGCGCCGAAGAGTTTCTCCACGAGAAAATGTGTAACAAACTGCAGGTACAAACTTACATAGGCCAACCCGGGGTTCACGTCGCTGGGAAAAGGAATCGGCGCCTTTTGAAATAGGGCCGTCGAATAGGTGCGCAGAC
>PLHP01000368.1 GCA_003138955.1 Acidobacteriaceae bacterium
ATGGGAAACTCCGCTGAAAATGGGATAGCTTTCAAACTATTGTACAGTTGTCAGCTCTCAGCTATCAGCTATCAGCTCTCAGTTCTCAGTTCTCAGCTCTCAGCTCTCAGTTAAACCCACAGGCGCAATGGGCTGCCAGTTTTGGATTTTGAGAGCCGAGAGCTGGCAGTTGTCAACCAACTACCGCCAGCGGTCCACCGCCTCCCACCACAGCATCTTCAACCACTCATCAAAAGTGGCTTTTGCCCATTCGCGGTTCGTCCACCAGGCGTCGCCGAAGCTCGCTGGACCGCGGGCTGCGGCCACGCTGAACTGGTATTGCGGCAGGCGATGGCGAAAGATCAGCAAGGCGCGGCGGGTGTGATAATCGGAAGTCACGATCAGCACCCGATGCGCGCCCAGCGGCTGCAGGCATCGGCTTACGTCGTCGGCCTCAGCATTGGTCGAAAATCCAACGACCGGGCATACGGAGACGCGGTTTGCTTCCGCAAGGCCGTTCACGTATGTCCGCGCAATCTCGATGAGATGCTGATCGTAGATCACATCTCGCGTCTGAACATCCAGAAACGCGCGCGGCGCTACTCCCTGGCGCAGCAGTTCCAGAGCGCGAACCGGACGGATGCTGGTCTCCCCAGCCAGCACCACTATGGCATCGGACTTCCCCGGTTCGTCCACCACCAGAAAGCGCGCCGCCTGGCTCGCGAGCGCAGCAACAATAACGACAAAAACAACCACCAGGAACGACACGATGTGTAGTCGGAAGAATCGCATCTGAGGCGCAGGTTACTACACTCCGCATGTTACTAAGGAAAGCGCTGTACGGGCGAATTCGATTTACCGGAGTATTCAAGATCGCAATCCGCCAGGCACAAGTCGTATGACGAGCGCAGTTTCCGTGCCCTTCAATGCTAGAATTATTTCAGCTTATGAATACTCAACTGGCTTCTTCCCTCTATACCGATTTGAAAAGCCGCATCGATGCGCGCCAGGCGCGGATCGGAATCATCGGACTCGGCTACGTCGGACTGCCGCTGGCCCTGCTCTACAGCGAACAGAAATTTCCCGTCACCGGTTTCGATATCGATAAACGAAAAGTCGATACCCTCGACAACGGCGGTACCTACATCGTCCGCATCACGCCCGCGGAGATCGCGGCAGCCAAAGCCAACGGCTTCAAACCCACGACCGACTATTCGCAGATCACCGCCATGGATGCGATCATCATCTGCGTCCCCACCCCGCTCAACGAATATCACGAGCCCGACCTCAGCTACATCACCGACACCGCCCACGCCGTAGCGCCCTATCTGCGCGCCGGCCAGATCGTCATTCTCGAGAGCACTACCTACCCCGGCACCACGGAAGAAGTCCTGATTCCGATTCTCGAAAAGGAAAACAAGGCCGGCCTGAAAGCTTCCCGCAACGGAGCCGCCGGCGACAACGAGTTCTGGGTCGTGTTCTCGCCCGAGCGCGAGGATCCCGGCAACACCGAGGTGGCTCGTCACGATATTCCGAAAGTGATTGGCGGACTCGATCCCCAGGCCAGCACAATCGCATCCGCGCTCTATGGCTCCATCTTCTGCCGTACCGTACCCGTCTCCTCGCCCGCGGCGGCGGAGATGACCAAGTTGCTCGAGAACATCTACCGCTGCGTCAACATCGCGCTGGTCAACGAACTCAAGATGCTCTGCCTGCGCATGGACCTCGACATCTGGGAGATCATCGAAGCCGCCGCCACCAAGCCTTTCGGCTTCCATCCCTTTTATCCCGGGCCGGGTCTCGGCGGACACTGCATTCCGGTCGATCCGTTCTATCTTTCCTGGAAGGCGAAGGAGTTCGATTTCCGCACCCGCTTCATCGAACTGGCTGGCGAAATCAACGTGGCCATGCCCTACAACGTGATCGCGTCCACGATCTCGGCGCTCAACAAACAGAAAAAGGCCATCAACGGATCCAAGGTTCTGGTGCTGGGCGTCGCCTATAAGAAAGATATTGACGACCTGCGCGAGTCGCCCGCGCTCACCATCATCGAGCTGCTGCAAAAAGAGGGAGCGGCGGTCAGCTATAACGACCCCTACTTCCCCTTCGTCGGCCGGGGCCGCAAGTACGACCTGCAAATGAAGTGTTCCGCGCTCGACAATCTCGGCCAGTACGACTGCGTGCTCATCGTCACCGACCACTCCGACTACGACTACAAGAAGATCGTCAACGAGGCCCAACTGGTGGTGGATTCGCGGAATGCCACGCGCGGCATCAAGAGCGACAAGATCGTGCACTGCTAGCTGTCAGCTTTCAGCCGTCAGCCGTCAGCTGTCAGTTAAGGCTTTCTTTTTTGAGCCGAATCTTGTGTCGTACGGCACCGATCAGAACCCACCGCCTGTGCTAGTATGGCGCGTTGACCCGGGGCAGCGTCCGCACAGTAAGCTGCATCCCTGCGGTGTGCCAATGACGGTGTGTCAATGAAAGATACGCTCGGAATCTTGCTCGCGGGAGGCGCCGGCGAGCGCCTCTATCCGCTCACCCGCGACCGCGCTAAACCGGCCGTGATCTTCGGCGGCATTTATCGCATCATCGACATCACGCTTTCCAACTGCGTCAACTCCGGCCTGCGCCGCGTTTTTATCCTCACGCAATACAAGGCGCTCTCGCTCAATCGTCAGATCCGCGAAGGCTGGAATATTTTCGGCCGTGAAATCGGCGAGTTCATCGAAATCCTGCCCCCCATGAAGCGGGTGAGCGAGAACTGGTACATGGGAACCGCCGACGCGGTCTATCAGAACATCTATTCCATTGGAAGCGAGCAGCCCAAGTACGTGATCATCCTCTCCGGCGACCACATCTACAAAATGAATTACGGGCGCATGCTCAAGCAGCACCAGGAGGCCGCCGCCGACGCCACCCTCGCTACCCTGGTGACCGACCCGGCCAATTGCCGCCATTTCGGCGTCGTCGACATCGACCACGGCAGTCGCATCACCGGATTCCTGGAAAAACCGCAACAGACCGAGATCCGATCGCCCTACGATCCAACCAAAATTTCAGCATCGATGGGCGTCTATATCTTCAACACCGACGTGCTCATTCCCGTGCTCCTCAAAGACGCCGAGGATCCCGATTCCAGTCACGATTTCGGCAAGGATATTCTGCCCAAAATGCTGGACGACTACCGCGTCTTCGCTTTTAATTTCGTCGACGAAAACAAAAAAGAAGCCCTCTACTGGCGCGACGTGGGCACGCTCGAAGCCTACTACGAAGCCAACATGGACCTGGTTTCAGTCTCTCCCGTCTTCAATCTCTACGATGAGCAATGGCCCATCCGCACCCACCAGCGCCAGTATCCGCCGGCAAAATTTGTGTTTGCCGAAAACGAGCGCATGGGCCACGCCCTCGATTCCCTGGTTTCTTCCGGCTGCATCATTTCCGGCGGCTCCGTCCAGAATTGCGTGCTCTCTCCCGATGTCCGCGTCAACTCCTACACCGAAATCGAGGACAGCATTCTGTTCTCGCACGTGAACGTGGGACGCAGTTGCCGCATCCGCAAAGCCATCATCGACCGCGACGTGCACATTCCCGAAGGCACCACCGTCGGCTACGATGTCGATGCCGACCGCGAACGCTACTTCGTCACCGACAGCGGCATCACGGTCGTAACGCGCGATTACTCCTTGTTTGAGAATCCCGTGTCCATCGACTACTTCACCAGTGAGTAGCGCAGGTCGCGGGTCTCGCACGGGAACCCAATGCCTTGAGATTTTCCTGACACCTAAGACCTAAAACCTTCTCGATATGTCTCTAAGCCTTCGCCGCCGGTTCGATTCGATCAGCCCTCCGCAGTGGGAAATGATCTCCAGGTGGCTACCCGTATTTGTATTTGCCGTTTATGCGATCTTACCCACCAAGAATTATTACTGGGATGGCGTTTCCTTCGCTCAGGATATCGAACAGGCGGGTGGATTTGGATCGCCGTCTTTTTGGCATAGTCTTATCCGCCCCAATCATCTTCTTTACGACAGCGTCGGGTATTTTGTGTGGATCGCGCTGCGCAGCCTGGGATTGCAGGTCCGGGCAATTGCCGTGCTTCAGGCCATAAACATGGTTCTGGCTGCGGTATGCGTCGGCATAATGCAACGCACGCTTCTCCGGATCACGCAGTCCGCTTACCTGAGCACAATGTTGGCCTTGCTATTTGCCTTCTCCGCACTTTTCTGGAGGTTTGCCACCGACGCCGACGCCTATATTCCGAGTGTGCTCTTGCTCGTGGCCGCCTTTCACGTCTTGTGCACAAGTTCGAAGCCTCGGCCTCTGCTGGTCGGAATCCTGCACGTCGGCGCCATCCTCATTCATCAGCTTGCGATCTTCTTTTTTCCCGCGGCTGCGCTAGGCGTCTATTTGAAGGGCGGCCGCCGAAGCCTGTTGCAATATTGTGCGCTGGCAGCGGGAGTCACGCTGCCTGTGTATTACGCCGGGTTTTGGCTCCAGCAACGTTCTACCCGCCTGGGCACTTTCGTCCGCTGGCTAACCTTTCATTCCCCGGATGTGACGTTCACATTCACTCTGTCCAGGAACCTGGCCATCACGCTGATGAATTATCCGCGGCTGTTTTTCGGAGGAACCGGACACCTGCTTCAGTTCTTCGGACCATTCATGCTGGTTACTTTCTTCCTCCTTGCGATGGCATTGGCCGCGCTGCTAACTCGCACCCTCCGCCACCCGGAGGAACTGCGCTTGCTGCACTTCAGGCTTGCGCCAACTGTGCCGCTGCGCATGGCGGTCGTCTGGTTAGCCACATATGCTGTCTTTCTCTTCTTCTGGTTGCCCTGGAATACTTTCTATAAGTTGTTTTGTCTACCCGCAATCATCGTCATCATTGCTCTCGTCTTCGCCGAATATCGGGGCCCGCGCCGTTACCGGCTGGCGCTGTTCGTTGCCACCATGGCGCTGGCGAATCTCGCTTTCTATATTTTCCCCTACTCACGTCCGGACTATCACCAGGCGCTGCGCTTTGCCCACCGGATGGGTCAGGTGTGGCCGGAGGGCACCGTGGTCTACTACAGCGACTTCATTGTGGACGACTGGTTCATCCGCTATTTCAATCCGCGGACGACATGGAAACAGATCGATCCGGTGAACGGCGTGGCGATCTTCGCCCAGGACGCGGAACGCGATCTCGCCAATGGGCACGAGGTCTGGGTGGATGGCACTACGGCAGCAGTGCTCGTCCAGAGTTGGCCCGGCGTAACGGCGCACTTCGATGCCGCACAGGAAGACGAGTTTCCCAAACATCCGATTCGCTTCTACCGCTGGAGCAAGCAGGGCCCAGGTTTCTGAGTAAGGCAGGTGTCAGGTCTTAGGTCTTAGGGATCGCACCGCACCCGAGGCCAGGGAGATTTTCCTGACACCTGAGACCTTTCTCCTAGTTCATCTTGAGGCGAACGGTTCGGGCTAGCTTCCTCTGCTGTTGGTCGAAGCTGTATAGGTAGTCCACGCCCAATTCGAGCGCCGCCGCCACATGCAGCAGGTCCGCGGTGCGTGTTCCCATTTTCGCCGTCGTTTGTTGAGAGAGTTGGCGCGCCCGTTCGAAGATTGGATCCGACAAATCCCGCAGTTGCAGACTCCCATCGCGCAAATCCTTATCGAAGTCCCTCAGTGACTCTTGGGCTTGGGCGGCCGAAACTTCTTTGCGAAAGACCCGCAACCCGAATGCATTGACGACCTCAAGCTCTCCAAGAGTAGTAACAAAGCATTCTCCCGAGGAAATCTCCATCGTGCGTGCGGCGGCTGCCCAATTGGAATCGGCGCTGTACAGCGACACGAGAAAACTGGAATCGGCGTAGATCTTCAATACCGATCCCGATCGGCGGATATCAAGTCCGCTCCGCTAACTGCCAGCACNNACTTCCTCACCCTTTAGCAAAAGGCGTTCTATTTTCTTGAAATCGTAGCGGAGGTCCCGAACCGAGGCTTTTGTCATGTGATACATATTAGCATCACAAATGACGATTGGCAATCATTCCGCAGTTGCCCTCAGTGGCTAAAGCCGTCGCTGAAAAGGGGCCAGTTATCGCAACGGTGAACCGTTGCGCCACCCAAGAGCAAAATCGAGTTTTTCA
>PLHP01000325.1 GCA_003138955.1 Acidobacteriaceae bacterium
GCGCCCTGCCGGGCGCACCAAAGCAAAAGCCGCGATGCTATCGCGGCTTTGGCGGAATCTTTGAGCTGTCTCTATTGCCCTGGTGACTGGCTGCGATTCTGCACCTCCGCCGCGAATGGAAACCAATAGCGGCTAAACAGTCGGAAGCTGCTAAATCGAGTCATAGAGATATTGAGCCGTAACTCTTGAAATACCGCTACCTTCTAAACCTGGTCGAACCGGGACTACTGCGTCCCTAGAGAACTGGCAACAGTGGAGAACGCGTTGTTGGCGTTGCCCCCGATCAGACGCACAGTGCCGATAACCAATACCAGGATGACGGCGAGCATGACAGCATATTCAGCGATATCCTGCCCTTGATCGTCCGTGCAAACGCTTCGAAGAAACTGCATCATGTATCCTCCGGGGCCCCTGGAGCAAACTATTTCCGGTAAAGCTTGTGCAGCTAATAATGCCGTCTCGGACGGCGATTGTCAATCGCCGCGGAACCCGCCTCTTAACGTTGTTGGCACCACTACTGAAGTCAGAACGCGAGCCCGGCGTGGAGTTCACGAGGCTGTGCAAATTACAACATTTGCGTTTGCTGAGAGCCTTCAAATTGGCTCGTACCAGTGCACTCTCTCTCGTTTTCTCGCTTCTCGTTTTCGGGTTGGCAAAGAAGAACTACGGTTCTGTCGCCGGAAAAACTGACGATGCCGTCGGGGAGACCGTATCGCTGACGAGTTGGCGGGCGGATTGGGAGGCGTAGTCGAGTACGCGTCCCGGCAGCACTCCGAGGTAAAGCGTAAGCAGCACGCAAACCGCAATGGCGAGCCCTGCCGCTAGGGGCACGGGAGCGACGGGAACCTCGCCCCGCGGCTCACGCATGTACATCATCACGATAATGCGCAGGTAATAATAAGCGCCCACGGCGCTATTCAGCACCAGAATGATCGCCAAGCCAACCAGATTCGACTTCAGCGCGGCACTTAATACGTAGAACTTGGCGAAGAAGCCGCCCGTGATCGGAATACCGATCAAAGACATCAGGAAGAAGGTGAAAGTCGCGGCCAGCACGGGGGACTTCCTGCCGAGGCCGGCGTAATCTTCGAGCGTGACATACTTCTCGCCCGCGTTCGCGAAGTGGCTGACGACGGCGAACGCTCCGACGTTCATCGCCGCATAGGCGGCAGTGTAGAACATCGCCGCGGACGCGCCCAGCGCCGGTTGTGCCGCAAACGCGACCAGCAGATACCCGGCGTGGGCAATCGAAGAATAGGCGAGCAGGCGCTTGACGTTGTTCTGCACCAGGGCGCACACATTTCCCAGCGTCATGGAAAGCGCAGCCGAGACCCAGATCAGCCAGAAGCGTCCGGGTGCGTTCGCTTCGAACATGACCCGCAGCAAAACCGCGAACGCCGCCGCTTTCGGGCCGGTTGACATCAGTCCGACGATGGGCGCGGGTGCGCCTTCGTAGACGTCGGGAGTCCACACATGGAAAGGTGCAGAGGCGACCTTGAAGCCCAAGCCCACGAACATGAGCGCCGTCGCAACATAGGCCAGAACCGGCACATTGCCGGAGCGCAGCACCTGGCTGATCGCGTCAATGTTGGTGGAGCCGGTCGCGCCGAACATGAGCGCCACGCCGTAGAGGAAGAACGCCGTGGCGAACGATCCCAGAAGAAAGTACTTGAGCGACGATTCGCTGCTGGAAGCGTCGCGCCGCCGGAAACCTGCCAGCACGTAAGTCGAGATCGACGAGATTTCCAGGGCAATAAAAATAAGTACGAGTTCGATTGCGGACGACATCAGGCACATGCCAACCGTGCCGAACAGAATTAGCCCGTAGTACTCCCCGGCGCGGATGCGCTGTACCGCCAAATATTCATAAGAACTAAGGATGACCACCGCCGCAATCGCGATGACGAGGAAGTGAAAATAGACACTGAAATCTTCCACCCGAACCATGTTCCAGAAAGCGGTGCCGGGATACTGCGCCATCCAGAACGTCGACNNAGGATGCGCATGTAGTCGGCGCCCGGGGGCGCCGTGGAAGTCTGCAACTGTGCCAGCAGGCCGGGCAATGAATGCGCGAACGCCGTCATCGTTATTATTACCGCCATCATCGGCCCACCATCCTGCTGGCCAATTGGGTGAAGGGGGCGAGGGCCGTCTGCACCGCCGGATCAATCGCGCCGAGCCAAACCAGCGGCGCAACGCCCATCACCAGAGCGGCAATCGCAATCGGAGCGAGCGCTGCCTTCTCACGCAGGTTGAGGTCGGGCAGCGTGTTATTGACTTCGTGCTTCACCTTGCCGAAGAAAACGCGCTGATACATCCAGAGCAGGTAGCAGGCGCTCCAGATCACGCCGGTCGCGGCCAGGATTCCGTAGATCGGGCGCGCCTGGAATGCGCCGCTCAGCACCAGGAACTCGCCGATGAAGCCGTTCAGCAGCGGCAATCCCACTGAGGCCAGCACTGTCACCAGAAAGAAGGTGGCGTACTTGGGCATGGGGGTGGCCAAGCCGCCAAAATCGGCGATCTCGTAGGTGTGGCGGCGTTCGTAGAGGAGGCCCGCCAGCATGAACAGTCCGCCGGTGGCGACGCCGTGCGCCAGCATTATGAACACGGCTCCGTTCAGGCCGGCCGTCGTGAAACTGAAGATTCCGAGGACGACGAATCCGAGGTGGCTGATCGA
>PLHP01000419.1 GCA_003138955.1 Acidobacteriaceae bacterium
GAACCGGAAAAGGTCGAGATCGCGAAACAATTCCTGGTGAAAAAGCAGATGTTGCAGGCGGGGTTGACGGAGAAGAACGTGCAGTTCTCCGACGACGCCATCCGGCAGATCATTCGCGGCTTCACCCGCGAAGCCGGAGTGCGAAACCTGGAGCGGGAAATTGGCAACATCTGCCGCAAGATCGCGCGCAAGGTGGTGAAAGAAGGCGCGGACTTCTCGGCCGCGATCCAGCCGGAAAAGGTTGGCGACTGGCTCGGCGTTCTGAAGTTCCGCGACACACTGGCCCACGAGAAGAGCGAAGTCGGCCTGGTGACGGGCCTGGCCTGGACCGAGGTGGGAGGGTCGATCCTCAGCACCGAAGCCGCGGTAGTGGACGGCAAAGGCAAGCTCACTTTAACCGGCCAACTGGGCGACGTAATGCAGGAATCGGCGCAGGCGGCCATGTCGTACATTCGCTCGCGAGCGGCTCGGCTCGGACTGGCGCGCGATTTCTACCGCACCCTGGATATTCATGTGCACGTGCCCGAGGGAGCGATTCCGAAAGATGGCCCCTCCGCCGGCATCACCATCGCAACCGCTCTAGCCAGCGCCCTGAGCCGGATTCCGGTGCGCCGCGATATCGCCATGACCGGTGAGATCACGCTGCGCGGCAAGGTGCTGCCCATCGGCGGATTGAAGGAAAAGCTCCTCGCCGCCCATCGCGCCGGATTATTCGAAGTAATCCTGCCGCAGGAGAACGAAAAGGATGTAGCCGAGGTCCCGGAAAACCTGCGCAACGCCATGAAATTGCACTTCGTGGACAACATGGACCAGGTGCTGGCCGTAGCGCTCGAGGGCCCGCTGCCGCAGATGCCGTCCGACACCGAGACCATGGCTCCCATCGCCACACCGCCCGCCCCGGAGATTCCCACGGCGAGACAGTAGTTCCAACAGGCGTAAAGACGCGGATTGCCGCGTCTCCGCTCGCACCGCCAACAGTTTCTCTGACTTGCGGCAGGAGACGGGTTAAGCCCCGTCTCTACCGACGGCACTAGAATAAATTCATGGAGCCGGAATCTGGCAGCCGCTCTGGATTCAGCCTGAAGGGATCGGCGGGCCTCATCGTCGCGATCGTTGTAGTAGCGATTCTGTTGATCGCGCTGCCGGCTTATCGCTGGTTTTTTCTGATCAGCGTTCTCATCGGACTGGTCATTGCGGGCGGGCTTGCGCTCTGGCACAAACTGCATCCGATTGAGGAGCAGGACGTGCATCCCAAGCGTCCCCTCGGGCTTTAGCGTTTGCATGAGAGTTCGGCCGTCCCTCCGGGACTTGAATCATTGCTTCCACTTTTCCCAGCGCTGAAGCGCTGGGCTAAGCTGGATCGCCCCTCCGGGGCTGGAGTCCGGATTCCCTCTATCCCCAACTGGTCCGAGGTCAGTCCTCACACCTTAGCAAACCGACTTTAGCGAACTTATTTTTCCGCCGCGCTTGCCATGTGCAACCCAAACACTGGAAACTGTCTGTATGCGGCTTCTGGCCCGATTTATGCTGTCGGCGAGCGACTTGACCCACTTCCCTGCTCCGAGCGTGCCGGAGATCGCCTTTCTGGGACGGTCCAACGTCGGCAAATCTAGCCTGATCAATTCGCTGGTGGGCAAGAAGCTGGCCCGCACCAGCAATACTCCCGGGCGCACGCGAAGCATTAACTTTTTTGAGGTCCGCAGGGCGGGACAACCCAGGCCCGAGTTGGTTTTCGCCGACCTTCCGGGATACGGCTACGCTAAAGTCTCCCGCGAAATCTCCGAAGACTGGGCCCGGTTTGTGGATCCGTACCTTCACCAACGCCCAAGCCTGGCGCTGTGCCTGGTGCTGGTGGATTCGAACATCCCTCCCCAGGAAAGCGACGGCCAGTTGCTGGAATTCCTGGCGTCCAAAGGACGGCCGCATGTAATTGTGGCCACCAAGTGCGACCGGCTGTCTGGCAACGAACTGCGGCAGGCGATGCGCACGCTCGGGCAAGCCTATGCCGGGGTGCCTATTGTGGCGTTCTCGACCAAAACCGGAGCCGGCAAAGAGGAACTGTGGCGCCAGATTCAAGCTGCTTTGCCAAAATTTCCGGCGGTCTAAAGTTTTCCAGCAATCTTCCGATCCAACTTAAGAGCAGCACAGCTACCGCGGCTGTGCCACACCGCCAAACGGGTTCGCCGGCCTGAATCCCGACCTCCAGGGATTGCAGCGACGGGCGACCGTTTGGCGGACTCCGGAACAAAAGTTACTCTGGTGAGGGCGCTGCTCTCGGTGCCCGACAAGTTCATCCGTTATCATCAACAAGCATATGGCTAAATATCTTGTAACCGGCGCTGCGGGTTTCATCGGGTCGTCGCTGGTGCGCGCTCTGTTGGAACGCGGCGAGCAGGTCCGGGGCATCGATAACTTTTCCACCGGCAGACGCGAGAACCTCACCGAAGTGCTGAACCGGATCGACTTCCGCGAAGCTGACATTCTCGATCTGGATGCCATGCACCAGGCGTGCGCCGGCGTCGATTACGTGCTGCACGAGGCCGCCATTCCATCGGTCCCGAAATCGGTGCTCGACCCTCTCGCCAGCAATCGCGCCAATGTCGACGGCACGGTTAATGTTCTGATCGCAGCGCGCGACGCGAAAGTGCAGCGCGTTGTGTATGCCGCATCATCTTCGGCCTATGGCGATACGCCGACGCTTCCGAAGCATGAAGCCATGATCCCCAACCCGATCTCACCCTACGCCGTGGCCAAGCTGGCCAGCGAGCTTTACATGGTGTCGTTCTACCGTTGCTATGGCCTCGAAACCGTCAGCCTGCGCTACTTCAACATCTTCGGGCCACGGCAGGATCCTTCTTCGCCATACTCCGGAGTGCTCGCCAAGTTCAGTATGCAGATGCTACGCGGAGAACAGCCCACGATTTTTGGCGATGGCACAACCAGCCGTGATTTCACCTACATCGACAACGCGGTTTCGGCCAATCTGCTGGCCTGCACGGCCCCGGCGGCGGAGTGCGCGGGGCGCGTTTTTAACTGCGCCACGGGCGCGCGGAGCACGCTGAATCAAACTTTCGATGCCTTGAAACAACTGACTGGCTACCAGGGCAGCGTCAAGTACGCTCCGGAGCGTGGTGGGGACATCAAACATTCGCTGGCCGACATCGCGCAGGCGCAAAAGCATTTGGGATACAAGGTTCTGGTGAACTTTGAGGACGGCCTGCGCCGCACGGTGGAGTGGTACAAGAACCAGTGCCGGCCGGTCGGAGCCTGACGGGTCGGAGCCTGAGAAGAGCAAGTTTCAAGGTTCCAGAGTGGCAAGGTTTCAGAGTGGCGCAGAGTTTTTCGTGGATTTTTCCCAGGCGATGAGTTCGTGCACGTCATAGCGGAACGGGCCGTACGCGCTGAAGGTTTTTTCGTCGAACAGCCGCATGGCGCCGCAGCCCAGACAAACCTGGTACGAATATCCCTGCACGCCAACCGGCCAGCTCATCTTGCGGTGCCAGCAGCCCCGGAACGCCACCACGGCCATGCCACCCAGGCTGGTGGCCAAGACTCCGGCGGGCCACCACCAGTTGGATTTCTTGAGTTTTTCTGGTTTTCCCTGCTCGACTGCGTCGGTCATCCCATCTCCTGGGCTCTTTGCTGCTTTCTAACCATAGGACGAATAGAGGCGGAGAGCAAAATCTGAAGGGTCGTAGCTCGCGCATCCGGCGGCGTGGTTGCGTTGCCAATGCGCAGTTGGACGTGTACCGCGGGACATTGCGATACCCACTCAGGAATATTACGCTGGAAATTGGAGTTGTGGCTTTCGTTCGCGTGTAAGACTGCCCGTGAAGACTGCCGGTGAAGACTGCCGGTCACGACGGCCGGTGAAGATCGCTGGTGATGGTCGCCGGTTGAACGTGTACCCGTGGCTTGGCCGACTGACCCAAAAGTGGTGTTGAGCCTTCCGACGAGCCCGGATACGATGAGAGGGTACTTGTGGTTCTGGCCGCGCAAGTATGAATGCCAATCCAACCCGAGTTGAATGGGAAGCAGCGACGAGCGACCCTGGCTTTCCGCTGCAAGAGGGCAACCGTGTCCTCGAATCGCTGGCGCGCCAGGAAGCCCTGCCCGCTCTGCTCGCCTTCTCGGGACTCCACGAGCAGATACGGAACCGGCGCGATGCCGCAGGATGCGGCGGCGATCGCGACTTGTTCGAGACGGAACGCTTCATCCTGGACGAAGTACTGCAACTAATCTGCGATCGTGCCCGGGCCTTCACGCAGGCCGACGGCATCGTGGTCGCGCTCGCGGCAGGATTGCAGGCGGGAATGAAGGCAGAAGAATCGCAGGCAGAAGAATCGAAGGCGGAAGGATCAGGGGCGGAAAGACCGGGGATGGTGTGCCGCGCCGCCGCCGGACCGCTCGCCGTGCCGCGCGGCGTTCAACTGATCGGCGCGTCCGAGTTTCTGCAGGACTGCCTGGAATCGGGGCGCATTCTTCGCTGCGACGATTGTGAAGTCGACGCTCGCGTCGAACTGGATTTCGCACGCGCTCTGGAAGCTCGCTCCACCGTGCTGGTTCCGTTGCGCGGCCGGCACGAGCAACTGGGCGTGCTGCAGGCGTTTTCGAAAACTGCTCGCGGCTTCACTGATCACGACATTCGCTGTTTCGATATGTTCGCGGAGCTGGTTCTCTCGGCGCTCAAACCCGCCGATCAGGATCGGCGCATCCACTGGCTGTCTGATGTGGCTACCGAAGTCCTGCAGTCGAAGCCGGCTGCGGAAGTGCCGGTTGTTACCGAAGCGGCGGCCCTCGAGAATCCTGAAATCGAGCCCAGCCCAACCGTCGTAGAGATGGAGCTTGCCTCGTCTCCCGTTCCCGCGATGCGGCAAATTTCAAATGCAGCGCCTCCATTTCCAGAAGCAGTTCCAGGCCTGGCCGCGCTGGTGCAGCCGGTGGTCATTCCCGCGGCCCTGGTTGAGTTGCCTGAGCCCGTGGTCGAGTTGCCTGAGCCCGGCATCGTGGATGAACTATTCGGGATCGAAGAACCAACCTCTCTCACCCAGACGCCAGGCTTCTTGCCATTTCTGCGCCGCCTTTCTCTTCCCGGCAGTTCGCGGCCGGGATTGAGTGTGGTGTTGGGCCTGGTGGCCGTGGCCGCGTTATTTTCGGCAGGAGCGTGGTGGGGGATGCAGGTTCATGGGAAGACGGCGGTCACCAAGGTCTCAGCTGCAAATACCGCGGCCGCAAATACCGCGATCCGGCCACACTCGGCGACGACACCGTCAGCGCCTGGGGATGTTCTCTCTCCCGCGTTCTCCGACAATCTGATGAATCCGGAGAATCCCGGCTCCGATGCGGCGCCGCTCACCGCCGTGGCCGAAGACAAGTTGGCGGTGCTGCCGAAGGTCACGGGCGTGCGTCATTGGTCTTCGGACATGGGAAGCACGGTGGTCATCGACATGGAAGACCAGGCTCCCTACGAAGTGCACCGTTTGATGTCGCCGGAACGGATCTATTTCGATCTGCACGACACGGTTCTGCCGCCCGAATTGGCCGGAAAGACGATGGACGTAGGCGACGTTTCGCTGACTCGTGTGCGGATCGCTCAGCCCGTCGCCGGCGTAACGCGAATCGTGCTCGACACCAACGGCGGATCGAACTTCTCCGTCAGCATGGAGACGAACCCCTATCGTCTGGTGGTTGAGCTGCGCGGCAACGAGAAAGCTCTGGCTGCGAACCAATTCGCTCCGCAAGGCACAACTCCGAAATTGCCGTCGTCCTCCGTGGACCGAGCGCCGTCCCCGTTGAACGCAGCTCCTGTGGCCACATTGGCGGCGAAGCCCGCCGCTAAGCTCTTGCCGGCGAGGACCGGCAAATTTCGCATCGTGCTCGACGCCGGACACGGCGGCTGGGACCTGGGGACGGTTGGGCGCCAAGGATTGACGGAAAAGAATCTGGTGCTCGACGTGACCCGGCGCCTGGGCAGGCTGCTGCAAACGCGATTGGGATCGGAAGTCCTGTTCACGCGAACCGGCGATACCTACCTGCCCCTCGATCAGCGCGCTGACATTGCTAACCAGGCACAGGCCGATCTGTTCGTCTCCATTCACGCCAACTACAGCAACTCGACGGCGGCACGCGGCGTTGAAACTTACTACACCAATCTGTTTTCGGCTCCGGGGTCGCGTGAAACCGAAAAGCATGAGGATGGAACCTTCGCCAGGCTGACTCCGGTATCGCTATCGATCGAAGAGTTGCACGAAAAAATCGAGGAGTCGCGCCGTCTCGCGGAAAGTGTCCAGCGCTCTCTCTACGCCACGCTGGCCGTGAATAGCCCAGACATTCGCAACCGGGGCATCAAGGACTCCGCTTTTGTCGTGCTGACCGGCACTACCATGCCCGCCATTCTTACCGAGATTTCCTTTGTGAGCAGTCCCGAGGACGAGCGCAACCTGCAGAGCGCGACTTACCGGCAGCAAATCGCAGAAGCGCTTTACAAGGGCATCGCCCGCTACCAGGAAACTTCCTCAAGCGCAAAAGTCGCCCACCTGCAGACGGCTGGCGCGCGCCGGTAAGAGCACCGGCCCAAGCGAGGCCTCACCCACAATGATTTTCTGGCTGCGCAGCCATGGTCACCGGAAATTCGTTGACGTTTTCGCCTTCACGCCAGCTCCAGCATGCGATCGATCGCCCGCCGCGCCTTGCGCGCGATCTCTTCCGGCACCGTCACCCGCGGCGACATCGTCTCCAGCGACCGCAAGACTCGGTCGAGCGTGATGGTCTTCATGAAGGCACAAACAGCGTCGGGATTCACCGGATAAAATTTCTTCTCCGGGAAGCTTTTCTTTAACTGATGCAAAATGCCAAGTTCCGTTCCCACGGCAAACTCGCTCGCCGGCGAATCGCCAATGTGACGCAACATCCCTCCGGTAGAAAGAAAGAAGGTGCGCTCTTGCGGCAGCGTGCCGTCGACGGCTTTCGCCATGCACGAACTCACGCATCCGCACTCGGGATGCAGGAGAAGCTCGGCGTCGGGATGCTCCTTGAGGATTTCGACGACATTTTCGGGCCGGATGCTTTTGTGCACGTGGCAGTAACCCGGATACGCGATGATATTGCTGCGCTGCGTTTGCCGCGCCACCACGTAAGCCAGGAATTTATCGGGCAGAAAAAGAATGGGCCGGTCCGCGGGGATGGCGCGAACGACTTTGGCGGCGTTGGCCGAGGTGCAACAATAGTCGCTCTCCGCCTTTACGGCAGCCGACGTGTTGATGTAAGCGACCACGACCGCGTCCGGCAATTTTGCCTTCCACGCCCGCAGTTCTTCCACCGTGATCGAAGCTGCGAGCGAGCATCCCGCGCGCAGGTCGGGCAAGAGCACGGTCTTCTCCGGACACAGGATCGCCGCCGTTTCCGCCATGAAGTGTACGCCACAGAAGACGATCACGTCGGCATTGGTCTTCGCCGCCGCCTGCGAAAGCTTAAGGGAGTCCGCAACCGCGTCCGCGACTTCCTGCACTTCCGGGCGCTGATAGTGATGGGCCAGCAAAATGGCATTATGTTTGGCGCAGAGCTCCCGCACGCGCTGCTGCTTTTTGCGGATTTCGTCCGGGCTGTCGTGAATTGTCTCCACCGCCGGAATCGTGTAGCGCGCCTCGAATGACGGCAAAGCTTCCGTATCCAAAGCTCCTGTACCCAGCACTTCTGTATCCCGCATCGGGTTACCTTTCCGTGAATGCGTTATGAAATTCTTTGGCAAAGGTCAAGGGCGCGCGCCGAGTGAGTGAGAGCTCCCATGGAAATCGCGTCCACGCCGCTGTCCGCGTAAGCCTCCACATTTTGCTCTGAAATCCCGCCGCTCGCCTCCGTGAGTATGTAGTCCCAAAGATCCTTTTTCCGAAGGCCGTCGAGAATGGAGTGAATCTCTTTCGGCATCATGTTGTCCAGCATCAACAGGCACGGATAGCATTCGGACGCCTCTTCCTGCACCCGGCGAAAAGTCTCTGCCGCTGCCAGCGCCGCCGCTTCGCCCCTCACCTCCACTTCGATGAAGGCCCCATCTTTGCGGAAGTTCCAGGCGCGCGCGATTGCGAGCGGCGCCGCTTCTTCTTCGCGGCTCGCCAGCAGCGCGAGATGATTGTTCTTGATGAGAATCGCGTCACCCAGACCGATTCGATGCGTTCCACCGCCCCCAAGATGCACTGCGCGCTTGTCGAGCAGCCCCCATAAAGTCTTGCGCGTGGCGACCACGCGAGTCGAGGGCGCGCGGCCGCGAACCCGTTCTGCAAGGCAGCGGGTCAGGGTCGCGATTCCGCTCATTCGCTGCACGATGTTGAGTCCCACTCGCTCGAGCGACAGCAAATTGTTCCGCTCCCCTTCCAGCCGCAGCAGCGTGTCCCCGCGCTCGAAAACATCGCCATCCTTTTTCGCGGAGCGCACCGAAACGCCGGAAGACTCGAGCCAAAGCCCCAATTCTGCAACTCCGGCGGCCACGCCCGGCTCTCGCGCCACTATGATCGCCGAACCCGGCTCGCTCTTGATTCCGAGCGCCTCTCGCGTCAAATCCTTTGGCCCGAGATCGGTCCGAAAAAGCGCATTGGTGAGTCTGCGGACCTCCCGCACGTAATCGCGATTCTCCAGCGTGAGCCCGCCACCCCGAAACAGGGCTTTTTCGAGTTGTTCCGCCCGTACAACAGCCGTGTCCATCCCCTTTAATCTTACTTCAGGAGGCAGCCCCCGCGCCCTGAGCCTGGCGTCGGTTTCGCGAAATCCATGCCCACCCGATTGCGGGTTCTATAAGAGGATTCGACCGTACAGCTTCGCTTGCGCAAGGGCGTTCTGCCGCTGGGCGCATTCGTGACGTCCGAAAGATACCGACCTGCCTCTGCGTGTCCACTGCAACTCGATCTCTGCCAGGCTCGACTGGAGAATCGCGTGGTGACGAAAAACCGCCGATCTCATAGGAACTAAGGTAATAGTTACTAACATGCCGCGCAAAACCATGGCAAGTAACCTGCCAGGGCCATGAAGTTACTCTTACCAAAGAACCACTCACCCGCGAAATTGGCCATGTACAACAGTGTTACTCTGACTTACTCTTATCTTACCTAACCACTAATTACAGGAAACACGGGGACCAGATGAAATACCTCCTCTCGCTTCTTTTGCTGAGCGTCGCCATGCAGGCGCAGAGTTTCATGGCGAGCAGCTCAGCGCTTCCCGATGCGCCCAGCCAACAATCGTTCTTGACGGTCGAGAACAAATTGAACTTCAGCATCTTAGCCGGATTGGTCTCCGCCGACGCCATCACCACGCAGCGCGGCCTGAACCAGGGTCTCCGCGAAGTCAATCCAGTCATGCGCCCCTTCGTGACCCGTGGTGCGGCCGGAGAAGCTGCCGGGTCGGCGTTGGGTTTCGGCGCGGGAGTTGGCGTTGTGTACCTCTTGCATCGAAGCCACCATTACAAAGCAGAACGCATTACGATGCGAATGATGGTCGCCGGTGAAGGTGGGTTCGTCGCCAACAACATCCTTGCCATTCGCTAACCGTCCGCGGCGCCAGTGGGATTCGATTCAGTCTCGTCGAATCGGGCCGATTTTTGCTGCCCAGCCCCTAAAGGGGCGGTTGATTTCGGAACTTGCGGCATCGCTAAAGCGATGCCCTGATACGAAACCGGGCTGCGAACCGCGATGCCGTTGGGCAAGCCGCTTCCACGTTATAATTCCATTCTGGAAGAACTTCCGTCGACGAGTCGGATAATCTCCGGCCGCTTCCGCGAATTCTTGCACCGAAGGAGCCTGCATGGCGATTGAGAAGACAGAGAAAATCTGGCACAACGGCAATTTCATTGCCTGGGACGACGCGACGCTCCACGTGATGTCGCACGTAGTGCACTACGGCTCTTCGGTCTTTGAAGGCATTCGCTGCTACGCGCTGCCCAGCGGCCCCGCGATTTTCCGCGCCCCCGAACACATGCAGCGCCTCATCGACTCCGCCCGCATTTACCGTACCGACGTCCCCTTCACGCGGGATGAGCTGGTACGCGCCATGGTCGAACTGGTGAAACACAACGCCGTGTGGCCCTGCTACATCCGCCCCATCGTTCTCCGCGGATACGGCGAAGTCGGAGTCAACCCCTTGAATTCCCCCGTCGAGATCTATATCGCGAATTATCCGTGGGGGAAGTATTTGGGGTCGGATGCCAGCGAAGGCGTGGATGTTTGCATTTCTTCCTGGACGCGGATCGCGCCCAACACTCTGCCCACCATGGCCAAGGCGGGCGCTAACTACATGAACTCGCAGCTCATCAAGATGGAAGCCATCCTCAACGGCTATGCCGAAGGCATCGCACTCGATGTGAACGGCTACGTCAGCGAAGGCTCGGGCGAGAATCTGTTCGTCGTCCGCAACGGCGCGCTGCACACGGCTCCGCTCGGCAACTCCGTGCTTCCGGGCATCACGCGCGATTCGGTGTTGCACATCGCGCGCGACCTCGGCATCAAGATCGTGGAGCAGCAGATTCCGCGCGAGGCGCTTTATATTGCCGACGAAGTTTTCTTCACCGGTACCGCCGCTGAAATCACCCCCATTCGCTCCGTCGACAAAATTACCGTGGGCAAGGGCAAGCTCGGCCCCATGACCAAATCTCTGCAAGCGGAGTTTTACGGCATCGTCCGCGGCGAGAAGACCGATCGGTACAACTGGCTCACGCCGGTTCCGGTGGGAGCGAAGCAGCCGGTCGGTGTGTAACCGGCATGGCAAAAACTCGATATCCGGTTCGTACTCCATATCCGGTTCGTATCAGGGCATCGCTTCAGCGATGCCGAACACGCCTCGAAACCAACCCCTTTAGGGGCTGAGCACCGGCGCTCGGTCAGCGGTGTCCCTTGCGGCGGAGGGCGCCCGCCCCCCACACCAGCTAGACCGACGACGGTAGCCCCGACCTAATGGTGCTGTTACTTCCGTCATCTCGTGTGCGGCGCCGGAACGAGTCATGATAGGCACTGTAGCTGGAGTCCTGCCTGCATGAATATCGACGACTTGCTCCGCATCGCCATGGAGCGCCGCGCTTCCGACTTGCATTTGAAAGTCGGGAACTATCCGCACCTGCGCATTGACGGCGATCTGGTGCCGCTGACCGACCAGCCGCGGGTGTCTGCCGAAGACATGTTGAACATGTCTTTCAGCATGATGTCGGCGCGGCAGAAGCAGAAATTCAAAGAGACCACGGAAATCGATATGGCCTACGGCGTTGCGGGCCTGGGACGCTTCCGTGTGAACGTGTTTCAGCAGCGCGGCAACGTAGGGCTGGTGCTGCGAGTGATTCCAACCAAGATCCGCGCGCTCGACGAACTGTTTTTGCCGAAAGTGGTGGAGCAGATCTGCGACATGCCGCGCGGTCTGGTGCTGGTCACCGGAGTGACGGGGTCGGGCAAATCGACGACGCTGGCCGCCATGGTCGATCGCATCAACTCGACTCGCGCCGAGCACATCATCACCATCGAAGACCCCATCGAATTTCTGCATCGCGACAAAAAAGGCTACGTGAACCAGCGCGAGGTGGAGGTCGATACGCCATCGTTCGGAGCGGCGCTGCGCGCTTCTCTGCGTCAGGATCCGGACGTGATTCTGGTGGGCGAAATGCGCGATCTGGAGACGATCGGGACGGCGCTGCACGCGGCCGAAACCGGTCACATGGTTTTCTCCACGCTGCACACGCTGGATGCGGTAGAAAGCATCAACCGCATCATCGCCATTTTTCCGCCGCCGGAGCAGAAACAGATCCGGCTGCAGTTGGCGGCAGTGTTGCGCGCCATCGTCAGCCAGCGTCTGGTTCGCCGGTCGGACGCCGAGGGTCGAGTGCCCGCGGTCGAAGTGATGGTGACGACGGCCTATATTCGGGAATGCATACTGGTCCCGGAGAAGACGCGTGCGATCCGCGAAGCGATTTCCGCCGGTACGTCGCAGTACGGGATGCAGACCTTCGACCAGTCGCTCTGGGATTTATTCCAGGCGGGATTGGTGAATTACGAGACTGCTCTGGAGAGCGCGTCGAACGCGGACGAGTTCAAGCTGCGGATGCAGGGTATTGCGTCCACGTCGGACCTCTCGCGGCAGTCGATGCAGTCGGCGGGGTTTGGGCGCTGAGACTTGAGCTGAGATTCTTGAGTTTGTCCTGCTGAACGCTGTTGCTTGTGAACTTTGTTCCTCCTGAAACTTGGGCGCGCTTCGGCGCGCCCCTTTTTTTAGTGGCAGTGAACGTTATAGCGGCTTTGACATGCGGACGAGGTGGACGGGTATCTTGGCGAGTTGCTCTGCTGGGAAGGGCAAAGTGCCGTTCTCGACATATCCAAATCGCTGGTAGTAGGCGGGCAGTTCCTGGCGCACGTTTACGAAGGTGAGATCCATGAAGCGGCATCGCGCGGAGCGGCAGTACTGTTCGGCGGCGGCGATCAGGCGAGTCCCGATTCCGGAGCGCTGACGTTGCGGATCGACTGCCAATAACCCGAAGTAACCTCGTTCGCCGCGCAGTTCGGTGTAGACGCAACCGGCCAGAACTCCGTCTTCGAGCAGGAGGAGGAACGTTCCTTTCTGGAGAAGAGCGCCAACTTTCTCGGGATCAGTGCGATCGGCGTCAATGAAGAAACGCTCGGAGCGAAAGGCAGTGTTCACCAGGTGCGCGATGGCGGGCGCGTCAGCGGGCTCGGCGGTACGCATCTCGGGAGGATTCGACAACGGCTGGATTTTACTGCAGGAGCGGCGGGTGTGGAAATGGGCGGACGAGGGCGCCCGTCCCCACACGAGATTAGTTGGGCTTGCGGAACTTACTGTCGGCTAGATAGCGAAGCATGATGGCGTCAGTGGCGTTCTGGAACTGCTGCTCCATTTCGGGGGGTGGCACGGGTGCGTCCTGGCGCAGGGTCTCGCGGAATTTCTCACCCATTTCGGAATCGCTGGTAACGACCTGCATGTAGAACCAGAGGAAGTGGCGCATCTGGTCGAGAGCGGACTTGAGAACCTGGATGGATTCCATCTCGGGGGGATCGGCGAGGGCTTCCATGAGTTCGGGGTCGGTGGGGGCCTGCATGGCGGCGCAGTTGAGTTCGCGCTGGATCACGCGCAGATCGTCGTTAACTCGCAAAATGCGGAGATGAATGTCTTCCATGCTTTCCCGGTTCTCGCGATCCATGGAGCCCTTTCCGTTCTGACCAAGCGTTCCTGATTAATGCGTCCTAATTAAGATCGCATCCCGGAGCTCGAGAAGAAAGGTTCCCCGTGTGCATGAGCTTCGGTAATTGAAGTTACCTTAGGTCGAAAGCCGTACGGGGCGGGCGGTCTCAGGCGCTCTGACGGGTTGCTTGAGAGGACAGGTTCAGCTGGGCGGAGCGAATTTCGGGGACACCGACGATGCGGGTGCCCTGGGCAGGCGATTCCACGGCCTCGACCAGCGCGAGGATCAGTTGGTCAAGAGTAACCAGACCGAGGCGCAGAGCAGCGGCGCGCGTGAACGGGAGCCACTCGCACACCTTGTAGAAGGGCAGCAGTGCGTAGGGCCAGCGGCGTCCCGGCCCGAGCACGTACCCGGGGCGGAGGATAGTGGAATTCAGATGGCGTTCCTGAATCATCTGTTCGCACTCGACGCGCACCGCGATGTAGTCCTTCATGATCATCATTGGAACGGGTTGGGCGACGCTGAGATAGACGAAATGATGCACGCCGAGTTCGGCGCAAGCGTCGATGGCTTCGCGGGCGGAGATCAGGTCAATGGCGCGAAACTCGGCGGCTTTCGATTGCGATGGATGAGACACGCCGACGAGGTGGATGAAAGTGTCGGCGGGGCGAACGAGCTGGCGGTAACTGTTGGCGTCGAGCGCATCGCCGGAGACAACTTCGCATTCGGCGGGCAGCTTGGCTTTCGAGCCGGAGCGCACCAACGCGCGAACCCGATGTCCACGCTCGAGAAGAATGGGAATGAGGGCGGTGCCGATATAGCCGGTTCCTCCCATAATGAAGACACGCCGGGAGGCGGACGACTTCGGCAGGACTTTGACTTTCAGCAAAAGCCGGATGTCGGAGATGGACGCAGCCACAGAGTTTGTACGCTCCCAAGAGACGGTTTCAGATTCTGATAATCGCCAGTCATAACCCCTGAAGAAGTTTAATCCAAGGGAGGCTGGGTGTGGTACAAACGATTTCGCGATGACATCGCCGCAAACTGGCCTGGTGCGGGCCATTGGTCGTTGGAGCCTGGCCGCACTGGCGGTGAACTCGATTATCGGGAGTGGCATTTTTGGGTTGCCGGCCACAGTGGCTGGGCTTCTCGGCAAAAGCAGCGTAGTGGCCGTGTTGATTGCGGGAGCTGCGATGGGCGTGATTATGGGCTGCTTTGCCGAGGTGGCCTCGCAATTTTCCGAGGCGGGCGGACCTTATCTGTACGCGCGTGCAGCGTTCGGGCGACTGACGGGGATTCTGGTCGGCTGGATGCTGTACCTGGCGCAGACGGCGGCTCCGGCGGCGAATGCNNCTGACGTTACTGGTGGGAGTGCTGGCGCTCATCAACGCTCGAGGCGCACGGCAGGGTACGGCCGTGAGCAACGTGTTCACGGTGGCGAAAATTCTGCCGTTGCTGATGGTGGTGTTGGCGGGAGCTGCGGTTACGATCATTCATCCGGCGCCGTGGGGCGCGGCGGGGCCGATGCCGGCAAGCGTGTGGATAAAGGCGATGGTACTGCTGATTTTCGCCTATGGTGGATTTGAATCGGCGCTGGCGCCCATGAGCGAAGCCAAGAATCCGGGGCGGGACGCGGCTTTTGCGCTGTTTGTGGCACTGATCGCATGCACCGTGATTTATGCGCTGGTGCAATGGGTGGTGGTGG
>PLHP01000140.1:0-209 GCA_003138955.1 Acidobacteriaceae bacterium
TTCAGCACGTAGATCACGTGGCGGATGGGATTGCTTCCGCCGGCGAAGGTGAGCTTGCCGCCGTCGGAGCGAAGGAGATTGTCTTCTTCGACTTGGTGCGTGTAGGCTGCGAGATTCTTATCGATATCCGCGAGGCTTAGGCGTTGGATGGAGCCGCCGATCAGAGTGGGAATGTAGGGATGCTCTTTTCTTTTGCGCTCGCCCTTCAG
>PLHP01000140.1:236-3896 GCA_003138955.1 Acidobacteriaceae bacterium
GGTTCTTCATCTGGTATTTCCTTGATGCTATGGCCACCGGCGGTCAGTTTTGGCAGCTCCTTGACCGCGAACACGGCGATGGCGTCGAGCGAGGCACTGGCCGCGTAGAGATATTTGCCGTCCGGTGAAAGGGCGATGGCTTGGAGGACTGATCCGGGGTCTTTGAAATTGGTGTGATAAGGGGTGTACGCCTGATCGACGACTCTGAGATCGACGGCTGCCACGACATCGGCGTTGGCGAGGGCCACATAGAGCGTGTCTTCATTGGGGCTCAGCAGCATCGCTGTGGGATGCGGGCTGGGAGCGATGGGGTCATCATGCTTCCACAGACCAATCCGCGTAGATCGGGATACATCGCCTGTCTCCAGATCCAATTCCACAATCGCAGAGCTATTCCACAGGGTGACCCACGCCTTGGTTCCGGCTTTATTGGCGATCACGGTGTAGGGATATTCGGTGGGGATAAAGCGGCCGCGATCGAATTTTTTGCGCCTTAGCGCGAACGACTTTTCAATTTGCCCGGAGGCGACATCCAGCAGCACAACATTGTCGGAAAGATTATTGGCGATGAGCAGACGGTCGCCGGTGGGACCTGGAAGAACGGCTAGGCCCGCGGGGAATGGGAGTGCGGTTCCGGCAGGAGTTTTGCGCAGGCCGAATGCTACTTCTTTACCTTCGGCGATGGGTTGGGGCGGGATCTTGAGGAAGCGCTCAGGAGTGACTTCGCCGGCTGTGAATTTATACACCGCGATGCCGTTGCCGGTGCTCTTTGGCTTCTCGCCCGTCGGGTCGGTGATCGAGCCCATCGAGGCATAGACGTGCTTGCCGTCGCTCGAAAACGCCAGGCCGATGAAATAGCTTTGGGGCGTGGAATAGTCGTCGCTCAGGCGGTCGTCGGGAAAGTCGCGCAGTTGATTGTTGCTGAGATCGAGAATGGCGATCGATTGGCGCGCACCGGATTCCTGCGTGCCGTAGCCCTGATTGACGAGCGCGGCGTAGCGGCCGTCGGGGCTGAGGGCGATAGTGGCGGGAAAGCTGTTGGTGCGGGCTAGGTATCCGGGGACGGGGAGGGTCAAGGTCTTGCTGGTCGGAAGATTGATTCGACGCGAATGGTCGGCGGCGCGGGCGACCACGAACACGACTAGCAGGGCGGAAAGAGCTAGGAGGGAGACGACAGCAATTGTTTTCACGAGCTTTTTCACGAGCGGGAGAGCCTCGGGAGGGTTGTACCATCGGCGGCGTCTGTCAGGCAACCCGTCTAAATGGTGAGCACGCCGTCCCGGCGGTTTGAGAGTTGCGTGAGAATTGGGCCGTCCCTCCGGGACTTGAATCACTTTCCCCAATCTTCCCCGCGCTGAAGCGCGGGGCTAACCTAGCTCGCCCCTCCGGGGCTGGATTCTCTTGCGTTTCATGCCAACGGGCTGCCCGAAGATGAGTTTTCACGCTCACGGTTCGGGCAAAGACCGTTCGTTCAATAGAACGACAACTCTTTCATGGGATAGTGTTTCCGGTTGCGCGTCCACAAATCAGCGCGATGCAGGACGGCCGCAGCGGCAATCAGGGCGTCACCAATTTGCAGGCCGTGACTCTTACCGTATTGACGGAGATAATCGCCAGCTTGGCGGCCTGTCTCATAGTCGATCGGGGCGCAGAGAAGAGTACGAAAGAGCTTCGCAGTCGCCTCATGCTCGCGCGGTAACGATCCAGCCCACAGCTCTGCGGAACTTACCGGCGAGCACAGGATTGCACTCCCCGATTCCGCCAGTTGCGTCCATCGGAGTAAGACATCGCGATTTCGCTCGCGAGAAACCTCAATAAGAACATCGGAATCGACTAGAACGGTCACTGCTTCCGGAGCCTCTCAAGCCGAGTATCACGCCGGAGGCTGCGGACGTATTCTTCGGTAGAGTCGGGCAAATCTTTACGATCCTTCCTGATTCCCACGAAGGCAAGCATGGCTTCTCGGCGCTCATCCAAATTGCCGAGATAGCGCTCGCGCACGGCTTGGCGTACTAGCGCGGAGATGGTCGTTCCCTGGCTCCGGGCACGGGCGTGGAGGGCGTTCCATAGATCGTCGTCGAGATAAAGCTGCGTTCTGCGCATGATGTATATTATACATCATGCGAACTTCTCGGCGGCAGATTCCTCTTTCCTTGATTCGGGAACAATGCTTCGAAATTATGTCAGCGAAGCCCGAGCAGAACCGCGACATACTGCCGCACTTTGTTTACTAACGCAGGCTCAGCCTTGGAGTGGAATTTCGCTTTGCGGCTAGCCCAATCCATGCTCTTCAACTGATCGACAAGAACTGCGCCCTCCACCTGGTCAACCGTGATGGGCAGAGCGAAGGGGTAGGGTTTGCGCTTGCTCGTGAGTGGGCAAACGACGGCTAGGCCGCTGGCACGGTTGTAGCGCTGATCGGTAAGCACCAGTGCGGGACGTCGCTTGGCCTGTTCGCGGCCGACCTGCGGATCGAAATCCATCATCACGATGTCCCCAGCTTCGGGAACGTAGGGCGTCACCATGTCACCATGTCACCATTCCACAACTTCCTTCCCTACTTCCGCGCCGGTTGAAATCTCGCCGTAGCGATTCTCTGGAGTGATCTGGGAAACGAGTTGCGACAGCGTGGGAATCTTCCTTGGCCGGCGCAGTTCAACGTGGCCTTCGGCGGCGGCTTCGATCTCCAGCGAATCGCCTTCCTTCAGCTTGGCTTCCTCAACCACGGGCTTGGGAATGCGTACGGCCAGGCTATTGCCCCATTTGACCATCGGTGTCTTCATGAACGGCCCTCTTCTGAATAATACACAGTATAGCCCAGGGTATCTACAATGTCGATACTCTATTTTGTCCCCACCAAATGCACCTCGGACATCGGCTCTCCGGAGCGGGATTTCTTCACTCCGATCAGTTCCACTGCTTTGGCGGCGATGTGTTCGGCGGAGACTTCGAACTCCTTGATTAACTCCCAAGGAGCACCGGAATCTCCGAAGCGGTCTTTTACTCCTATGGCGCCGGTGATGGTGGGGATGCCGTAGAGCGCGGGCGACTGGGTGATGGCGCTTGCTACTGGCCAGGCCAGCGCGCCGATCTGGTGCTCTTCGGCGGTCAGGACGACGCTGGTGTCGCGGGCGGCTCGCACTATGGCTTCGGTATCGAGCGGCTTGAGGGTGTGCAGGTTTAGGACGCGGGTTTCGTAGCCGAAGTCAGACTTCAGGATCCAGGCGGCTCGCATGGCTTCGGGCACCATGGGACCGCAGGCGATGATGGTGAGGTCTTCGCGCTCGTCGCGGTATTCGGATTCCAGTTTGGTCTCGAAGGCTTCGATGAAAATCGCAGCCTCTTTGCGCAGGCGGATCACGTTCGCTTTCCCGAAAACGAATGGCGTTTTTTCGTCGGTGACGATGGGGGTCGCTTCGCGGGCGAAGCGAATGTATTTCGGACCTACGTGCTTTAGCAGGAGATAGTCGGTGGCTTTGCGGGTTTCGACCATGTCGCAGGGGACGACCACGNNCCGCCGTGGGCTCCGGCGATCAGGACGTTGAAGTTGCCATAGCAGATTGAGGTGCGGATCTGGTCGAGATTGCGGGCGGCGGCGAAGGTTGCGTAGGTGCCGAAGACGGGGAGCTTGCCTTCCTTGGCTAGTCCGGCGGCGGCTGA
>PLHP01000140.1:3960-16455 GCA_003138955.1 Acidobacteriaceae bacterium
TGGAACTTGGGCATCTTGGCGTCCAGTTTGCGGTCGACCTCGGCTTGGTATTGTTTGGCGTGGGCGAATAGCTGATCGAGGGGAATCTGGCCTTCGAGACCGAGTTCCTTCAAGCTTTTGTTTAACTCTTCGAGGTTGGGCGCTTTGCCGTGCCATCCGGCAATGTTTTCCATGAAGCTGACGCCTTTGCCTTTGATGGTGTCGGCGATGATTACGGTGGGTTTGCCGGAGCCGGCTTTTGCTTTGGCATTGGCATTCTCCAGCGCTTCGACTACCTGCTTCATGTCGTGGCCGTTGATGGTGATGACTTCCCATCCGAAGCTGCGATATTTTTCTTCGAGAGGCTCGACGTTCATTACGTCCTTTACCCAGCCGTCGATTTGCAGGCGGTTGCGGTCGATGATGCCTACCAGATTGTCTAGCTTGAAGTGGCCCGCTTCCATCGCGGCTTCCCAGATCTGGCCTTCCTGCTGCTCGCCGTCTCCCATGATGCAGAAGACGTGGTGATTTTTCTGGTCTAGTTTGGCGGCGAGCGCGATGCCTACGGCTATGCTTAGGCCCTGGCCCAGCGATCCGGTGGAGACTTCGACGCCGGGCAGTTTGAGCCAGTGCGGATGCCCCTGATAGGGCGAATAGAGCTTGCGCAGGAGCGCGACATCTTCTTTTGGATGGAAGCCGGCGAAGGCTAGGCCTAGATAGAGGCTGGGCGCTTTGTGGCCGGTCGACCAAACGATGCGATCGCGGTCGGGCCAGTTGGGGTTTTTGGGATCGTGGTCGGCGACGCGAAGGTAGAGCGCGGCGGCGATGTCCATGATGGAAAGCGTGCCGCCAGCGTGCCCGGATGTGGCTGCGCACAGAACGGCCAGGTCGTAGCCGCGCATCAATGCAGCCTGCTGTTTCAGTTCGTCAATGCTGTAGGAATGCAGAACTTCGCCGGTGGTCGAATTCTGAATAGACATGGGGTTGCTCCTTCGCTTACGCCGCGTGTTGGGCGGGGCGGGAAACGGCGCATAGGCTTACAGGATGAGCGTAACTGGCGCGGTCGCGGGGTTCAGTGAGCGGGGTCACAGGCGGGAGTGACGCGGAGCCGGCGCTCCCTGCCAGCGCGAGCGCTTTTTTACCGCCGAGACGCGGAGAACGCCGAGAATGAAGCCCTGTGGAACCCTGTGCCCTCCGTGGTGATCGGCATTAGAGCTTCACCACAGAGGACACAGGGGCCCACAGAGGAAAACCTTTCGCACACGCAGATGATTTCTATCAGCGCGCCGAATTAGCGCGCCGACTTGAAGATCGCGAACACTGCGCCTTGCGGGTCGGCGATCACCGACATGCGGCCGACGCCTTCCATCGTCATGGGCGCGAGATGGGAATTGCCGCCCATCTGTTTGGCTTTGGATGCAACCGCATCTACATCATCGACCTGGAAGTAGGCTAGCCAGTGCGGCGGCGCTCCGGGCGGGTGATACTTTGAGGGCGGAACGCCTCCGATGAAATGTTCGCCGTTCTTGATATGCAAATAGCCGGACGGATCTTTCGGGTCGGCGGTCACCTGCCATCCGAAAAGGCCGGAGTAAAAATCGGAGGCGCGCTTGGGGTCGGACGTGCTTAGATCGGCCAGCAGAGCGTGCCGGCGACTTCGGCGATTCCGATTCCGGCGTTCTTGTTCGCCTGCCAGACGCAGAAAACCGCGCCAGTGGGGTCCTGGACGACGGCCATGCGGCCGGCATCCATGACGTCGAACGCTGGGGCGAGAATTTTGCCGCCTCGCTGCTGCGCCTTGACGACGGCTGCGTCGGTGTTCTCGACGGCGATGTAAATCATCCAGTACGGAGGAACGCCCTGCGAGCGCTCGTCGGGACGCAGCGTGCAGCCGGCGTCGGCTTCACGGCCCTGGAGTTTGAATTCGGTGTAATAGTCGTTCGGACCCATCGGATTGTCATGGGGAGCCCAGCCGAAGAGAGAGCCGTAGAACGCCTTGGCGGCGGTCTGGTCGGTGGTGTGGAGTTCAATCCAATTAGAAGGAGCCGGCGGGGTGCTTATCGATGTTTGCCATAGCGGCGGAATTTTACACCAATTCGGGCCGGCTCAGTTAAAGGACTAAAAGAGAGTTTTAACGCGGAGATCGCGGAGGTCGCAGAGTCGATTGAGAATTTGTCACACGGTGGAGCGACGGGCGTCTCGCCCGTCCAGGCGGGCGGCGACGCCCGGCTCTCCACTTCCCTTCAGCTCAGGTTCTTCCCTACCCAGTCTTCGATCCGCTGTAGCGCTGTATTCAGGTTCTCGAGCGAATTGGCTACGCTGAAGCGGAGATAGCCTTCTCCGTATTCGCCGAATGCGGTGCCGGAAAGGCAGGCGACTCCGGCCTGTTCCAGCAGCGCGTCGGCCAGCTTCTTTGATGGCCAGCCGGTCTTTGTGATGTTCGGAAAGACGTAGAATGCGCCCTTCGGCAGGCGGCAGGAGAAGCCTTTGATCTTGTTCAGGCCGGCTACGAAGGCGTCGCGGCGGCGCTTGAATTCAGCGCTCATCTTGTCGACCGACGACTGGTCGCCGCGCAGCGCTGCAATTCCGGCAACCTGGGTGAAGCTGGCGGTGCAGGAGGTCGAGTTGGTCATGAGACGCGCAATGTGCACGGCCAGATCGGGCCGCATTACGCCGTAGCCCATGCGCCATCCGGTCATAGCGTAGGTTTTGGAGAAGCCGTCGAGCAGAATGGTGCGCTCTTTGAAGCCGGGTACGCTCATGATGGAGAAATGCTCGCCTTCGTAGATGAGGCGGCTGTAGATCTCGTCAGAAAGAATGAGAATGTTGCGGTCGCCGATGGCCTCGGCTATTTCGAGTACATCTTTCTTCGTGAGCGTGCCGCCGGTCGGGTTGTGAGGCGAGTTCAGGATGATCAACTTGGTGCGGTCGGAAATCAGCGAGGCCAGTTCTTTGACATCGACGGAGAAGTCGCGCTCTTCGCGGAGCAGAATGGGAATCGCCTTGCCCAGCGAATAGTTGATCATGGACTCGTAGATGGGGAAGCCGGGATTGGGATAAATGACCTCATCTCCGGCCTCAATTAGTGCCAGGATGGTGAAGAAAATAATAGGCTTGCCGCCTGGGACCACGACCACTTCCTCGCTCGAAACCGGGACACTGCGGGTGCGGCTGACATAGTCGGCAATCGTCTGGCGCAGGTCGGGAAGGCCGGCGGCGGGACCGTAGTGAGTCCATCCCATGTAAAGCGCGTCGACACCGGCCTCGATGATATTGGCAGGGGTGTCGAAGTCGGGTTCGCCAATTTCGAGGTGAATGATTTCTTTGCCCTTCTTTTCGAGGGCGCGGGCGCGGTTCAGGACTTCAAAGGCGGTTTCGGTTCCGAGCCGCGACATCCGGCTGGCTAGACGCAATTCGTGCTGAGTTGTGGTGGGCATGGCGGCCGATGAAATTATAGCGCTTCGGTAAGGTCAGAGGTAAGAGGAGGTCAGAGGTGAGAGGTTCGATTGCAGAGGTAAAAGGCCGAGGGCTTCAAGAATGGATTGCTGCGATTTAACCTCTAACCTCTGACCTCTGACCTCTTAGCTCTGACCTATTCCGAGATGGTGCTCTCTTCGTTCTGCGCGCGCAGAATGCGATCGACGGAGTACGGGGCGCGCTGGGCGGGCTCGTGATAATGGCGCACCTGCATTTCTCCGAGCAGGCCGACGGCGAGCATGTTTAGTCCCGCCAGCAAGAGCACGGCGGAGAACAGCATCAGCGGGCCGTGCTGGTACATGATGTCGGTGTGGTGCAAGACCTTCTCCAGGACGAGCCAGAAGGAAACGGCGCTGCCCGCAAAAATGCTGAACATCCCCACCGTGCCGAAGAAGTGCAAGGGGCGGGAAAGATACTTGAGCAGGAAGCGGATGGTGAGGAGATCGAAGAAGACGCGGAAGGTGCGCGAGATTCCGTAATGCGACGTCCCGCGTTCCCGGTTCACGTTCCTGATGGGAACTTCGATGATCGACGCGCCGTGCCATGAAGCCAGCGCGGGGATGAAACGGTGGAGCTCCCCGTAAAGCGGAATCTGTCCCAGGATTTCGCGGCGGTAGGCTTTAAACGTGGTGCCGAAATCGTGAATGTCGACGCCGCTCAACTTGGCCATGAGCCAGTTGGCGCAGCGCGACGGGATGCGGCGCAACCAGAAATTGTCGACGCGATTCTTGCGCCAGCCGCTTACGATGTCATAGCCCTCGGCAATTTTTTCGAGGAACAACGGAATGTCGGCAGGATCGTGCTGCAAGTCGCCGTCCATGGCGATGATGTATTCGCCGCGGGCGTGGTCAAATCCGGCGGCGAGGCCGGCAGTCTGACCAAAATTACGGCGCAGCTTGACGACGGTCACGCGGCTGTCGACGGCGGCAATCTCACGCAGCAACTGGAATGTGCCGTCGACGGAACCGTCATCGACCAGCACCATCTCGAAGGTCTCGCCACTCGCTTCCATCACGGACTTAAGCCGCGCGTACAGGTCGGTGACGTTCTCCTGCTCGTTGTGGAGAGGAACTACAATTGAATATTTGAGCACAGTGCTTTTGATTATACGGCAACGGAGCGTTGCTTTCGCAGTGACTTCGGTGAGGCGTGACCCGGCGGGATGGGACTTCGTCCGCGGCGCCGTGTAGTTGGCGACCAGCGCGCCTTTCCGGTAAATGTTGCGGGATCCGCTTCGCTTGGGGCGGGGTTCTTCCCGCGCGCGCAAACCCTTAGCGGCTCGCCGCCAAGCGCTGCTCCACTAACTCCTCGATTCGATTAACGACTTCGTCCTCACTCATATTCGTCGAGTCGAGCACCACGGCATCGTCGGCGGCTACCAGCGGTGAAACCGCTCGGGTGCGGTCTCGCCGGTCGCGTTCGCGAAGTTCCGCGGCCATTGCCTCGGCCGGCGCGCCCTTCACCCTCTGCTGGTCGAGTCGGCGCTGCTCGCGAATCACGGGATCGGCGTCGAGAAAGATCTTTAAATCGGCATCGGGAAAAACTTTTGTTCCAATGTCGCGGCCCTCCATTACAATGCCGCCGCCGATGCCCATCTCGCGCTGCCGCTCCACCATCCACGCTCGCACCTTGGGATGCACCGAGACGCGCGACGCCGCCTCGCTCACGTCGCGCTCGCGGATCCGCTCGGAAACGTCTTTCCCATTGACGAGCACACGATTGCCGCCGACGGAGCGATCGAGAGTAATGCGCGAATCCTGCGCCATCTTCAGCAGTGCAGCCTCGTCGTCGAACGAGGCGTCCCACTCGATGGCGTGCAGAGCCAGGGCGCGATACATCGCTCCGCTCTCCAGGTTCACATAGCCTAGTTTGCGCGCCAGGCGGGACGCGATGGTGCTCTTGCCGGCTCCGGCTGGGCCGTCTATGGCGATGATGAGTTTGCGTTGGGAAGGATCGGTCATTGTGGCGAACTGAGCATTGTACACGGAGCGAGGGAGCGCTTCACCACAGGAGACACGGAGGAACACACGGGAAAACCGGCTGATGTCTGGGAAATATGCAGTATGCCTCCTCGCACTTCGACGCTCTTCAGCTCTTTAGGTCCTCAGAGTGTGCGTGAGCACTCGGTCGTCCCTCCGAGACTTGAATTATTTCTCCCCTTTTCCCAGCGCCGCGCTGGGCTAAGCTCGGACGCCCCTCCGGGGCTGGATTCTCGTGTATTTGCGTTCCACCGGGTTGACCGAAAAGGAATTCTCACGCACGCACTTCAGCCAACGCGCTCTGGGCGGGGCTTGGGCACGTAGGCTTGTTTTGGCGGCGTTACTTGCAGCAGCGACTTGCTTCCCACGTGCACGAAACTCAGTTCGCGGGCCGAGAGCAAGGCATGAATTGCTTCTTTCACGCGCGTCCGTGGGACGAAGTTCGCGAGGAAGTTTTCGGCATCTCCTTCATCTACGGCGATCACGCAGTCCAGATATTTCGAGACTAGAGCCGAAAGCGCTTCGGGCACAGAAATCCCGACGCCCTGGCACACAACATCCGGCGCCCAGCGGGACAACTCGTCCCACACCGAGCCTTCCTCCACCGAGTAATCCACGCGCGTGATGCGCAGTTTGGCCCACAGTTCGCTCAACCCGCGATCGAGCCCGGCGTTCGAAAGCGAACCGCCCAGCATCTCGCCCAGTTTGGTTTTCGAAATCGGTCCACGGCGCCGGATGATTTCGAAAGCGTCGCAGGCCAGCGGCGAATAGGGAGAACGCGGCCCGGTTGCCGGCGGCTGCTTGGGGTTGCGCTCGCCCACGAGCGCATAAAAATAAGGAAACACCGAGGCGGCCAGCAAGAATGCGTTGTTCTCGTCAAAGAGCGGAGCCTCGTAAGCTGCCTGGTCGCGCAGGGCCCGCACCATCAACTCGGTCGCTTCTCTGGCACGCGGATCGGCATAGGCGTGCTGGCGCGTAGGCAGTTGGTCATCTGCCCCCACCCAGGCTCCCATAAAAGTTGGCAACAGAACCGCAGGGCGCATTGGATACATCAGGCAAAATCCCACCGACTCGAGGAAGGAGCGCGCCTCATCGAGAGTGCACACGGGCTGGCCGTCGAGGCGCCATTTGTGCGTGCGAGCCTGGAGAAGTTCCGCGCCGGTCATGCTTTCGATTAGAACACAGCTTTTCGCTGTTGGCTGATCGCTGTTCGCTTCGGGCTACTCGCTTCCTGCTCATGGCGAACAGCGAACCGCGAAAAGCGAGCGTCCTAGATCCTCTTGAACGCCTTCTGGATGTCCTGCATGGAATAGCGCAGCACTACCGGCCTACCGTGTGGGCAACTCATGGGATGCTCGGTTTTTGCGAGTTCCGCCAGCAGCCATTCCATCTTGTTATGGTCGAGGGGCATGTTGACTTTGATGGCGGCGTGGCATGCTATCGAGGCCGCGATGCGGGTTCGCACAGCTTCCAGATTGATGGCCTGCTCTTCGCGCGTGAGTTGCTCGAAGATTTCGTTCAGCATGTGCTCGATCTGCGCCGCGTCCACGCCCGCCGGCGCGATCTTCACTGCTACGCTGCGCGCGCCGAAGGGTTCTGCCTCGAAACCATTGTGCGCAAGTTCTTCGGCAATGTCGCTGAAGATCGCCTGCTGTGCCGGAGTCAGTTCGATGACCAGAGGCATGAGCAAACGCTGGCTCTCCACCTGCTGCGCCGAGCGTTGCCGCAGGATCCGTTCGAACAGTACGCGCTCGTGGGCTACATGTTGATCGATGATCCAGAGCCCGTCTTCGTTGACCGCGAGAATGAATGAATTTCGAATCTGGCCTAACGGGCGCAGCGTGCGGAGCGATTCGAGAGTCGGCGCGGGTTGCCGCTCGTTATTCTGCGCGATCGGCGGCGCGCATCCGTGATCGGGAATCGTCTGCTGGGCGCCAGTCTGAGGAACGCCCGTTGCCGCGGGCGCGCGGGCCAGCGATAGGGCTGCGTTTGCCTCGACCGCAATTCCTCCGGCAAATTCGAAGCGCGCCGCCGCCGCGGGAACTGCCGGCGCTTGCAGCGCGAACCCGGCCACCATCCCCGCCCCTGGCTCGTATAAGTCGCGCCACGGCGCGCGCTGCAAACCATTGCCAGTCGCGCCTTGGCTGGGGCCGGGATGGGTGAGGCCGGGAGTGCTGAGGCCAGGACTCGCGGTTGGCTGCGCGCCGATCTCGGTCAGGAACTGCGGCACCGGCCGTGCTTTCATCAGCGCGGCCCGTATCGATTCCCGGACGAAATCGTGAATCACCGTCTGCTGGCGGAACCGCACCTCGGTCTTCGAGGGATGCACATTCACGTCTACTTCGGCCGTCGGCATTTCAATAAAAAGCAAGACCACCGGATACACCGTCGGCGGCAGAATGTTGCGATACGCCTCGGTGATCGCATGTTGAATGAGACGGTCGCGAATCAGCCGTCCGTTCACGAAAATAAAAATCGAGTTGCGATTAAGCTTCTGAATTTCCGGCTTGGATACAAAGCCATGCAAACGCACCTCGCCGAAATCTTGTGGCGCGGGCGCCCCCGCCCGCGAAGTTTCATCCGCGAGGTCGGCGGATTCACTAACGGCCGTGTCAGCGGCCCGCCGCCACGGCGGGGGCTGCGGCAGGCCGACCCGCTCCAGTGGTTGCAGCGCCGCCAGCGGAATCAACTGGTCAAGGGTCTCGCGCCCGAAAACCTGGTACACGCGCTCGCGATGACCGGCGACGGGCGGCGCCACCAGCAAGGCATTTGTCGCCGAGTGCAACTCGAAATGCTTTTCCGGATGCGCGAGAGCATAGTGGGTTACGAGCGACGCGATGTGGGAGAGTTCGGTCGATTCGGATCGCAGAAACTTNNAGATCGCGAATCGTGATCGAAGTTCCCAGCGGCAGCCCAGCCTCTTCCACGCGGATGATCTTGCCGCCGTTAATTTCGAGGACCGTGCCGGCCGCTTCTTCTTCGGCGCGAGTTTCCAGATGGAGCCGGGCAACTGAAGCGATGGAGGGCAGCGCCTCGCCGCGAAATCCGAGCGTCGAAATGTTTAGCAGGTCGTCGGTGTCTTTGATTTTTGAGGTGGCATGGCGCTCGAAGGCCAGCATGGCATCGTCGCGCACCATGCCGCATCCGTTGTCGGTGATCTGGATCAGCTTCTTCCCGCCCGCCTCGACCTGAATGCGAATGCGGGTGGAACCCGCGTCCAGCGCGTTCTCCAACAACTCTTTCACAACAGACGCGGGACGCTCGACCACCTCGCCGGCGGCGATCTGGTTGGCAACTCTTTCGGGGAGAACGTGGATTTTGCCCATGGGATCAGTAGTCTGTGGATAGTGGTCAATGGCCAGTGTGACAGATTTTTGGTTGCAGCGTAAAGGCGGGTCGAGGTGGGCAGTGGGCGCATCCAAAACCAGCGTGGCGTATAGTTCTTCCGGGAGTGCTGGCATGAAACATGCAATTTTGGGAGCAGGAGCAATCGGAGGTTTGATCGGCACCGTGCTGTCATCGCTTGGCGAGGAGGTCACCGTGGTGGTTCGGCCGGAGAAGCTGCCGCGCTATCCCGATCACTTGACTTTGGAGCGGCCTTCGGGCTCGATTACGGCTCCGGCGAAGGCGGTCGCTGCGCTAACCGAGCCGGTTGACGTGTTGTGGATCGCAACCAAAACCTATCAATTACAAGCTGCGCTGGAAGTTGTGCGGACGTTGCCGGGCTGCGTGGTTCCCTTGCTAAACGGGGTGGATCACGTCGCTGTGCTGCGGGCGCGATTTGGACGGGAGCACGTGGTCCCGGGGACGATCGCGGTGGAAGCGGAGAGGATTGCGCCGGGGCAATTCATCCAGCGGTCCCCGTTCGTTCGCTTCAATCTCGCAGCTAGCGGTGAGCCGCTCTTGGGGGCCATCGTTGGAGAGTTGGGTAATCTCGGATTCACCTGCCAGTTTGTTCCGAACGAGCAGACTCTGCTGTGGGGCAAGCTTTGCTTCCTCGCACCCATTGCGCTGGTGACTTCTGCATTCGGTATGACTGTTGGCGAGATTTTGGCGGACACTCGGTGGAGGCAGGAATTGACATCTGCGGTCGCCGAAGCGTGTGCCGTAGCGAACGCTGGCGGCGCGGGGGTTGACGCGCAGAAAATCCAGGCGCTCTTCGACAGCTCGCCGCCGGGCATGCGCAGCTCCATGCAAAAGGACGTTGCCGCGGGGCGGCAGCTCGAGTTGGATGCCATTGGCGGTCCCATTGTGCGCGGCGGAGAACATTACGGCATCGATGTCTCGACTACGGTGAAGCTGATGGCGGAGATTCAAGCGAAGACTGTCGCCCATCGCCCCTAAGGTATGGGCGTGAGAACTGGGTCGTCCCTCCGGGACTTCGCTTCTCTTTCCATCCTACCCCGCGCTGAAGCGCGGGGCTAAGCTAGCTCGCCCCTACCGGGGCTGGATTCTCCTGTATTTTGCTCCACGGGGTTGCCGGAAAACTAGTTCTCACACGCCTCTACTCCCGGAGGCTCTCGGACGGTCAACGGTCAGTTGATCGATACGTGGCTTGTTGCACCCGACACGCGGGCGAGAGTCCCTCTTGACTTCACTCGGGGCGGTCCCCGCGCCACACGAGCGGTTTGCCTGCTACACTTTTTCTCCAAATGAAAACTCGAAGATCGCTCGTGAACTTGGCGCTGCTAGCCGGAGTGCTGGCGGGGCGCATGGCTTGGGCGCAGGCGGCAGCTGGCCCGACTGCATCGCAACTGGCTACTCCTGAAGAAAAACATCTGCGGAATGTACGGCAGCTTACTTTTGGCGGATCGAACGCTGAGGCTTATTTTTCGGCAGACGGAAAGCGGTTGATTTTCCAATCTACGCGCGACAACTTGCAGTGCGACCAGATCTTCACCATGAATGTGGACGGGACGGAGCAGAAGATGGTCTCGACCGGCAAGGTGCGCACGACTTGCGGCTACATTTTTCCTCATGAGGACAAGATTCTGTATTCCTCGACGCACTTGGCGAGTGCGGAGTGCCCGCCGCGCCCGGACTATTCGAAAGGGTATGTGTGGGCAGTGTATCCGGGGTTTGATATTTTCACGGCCAAGCTGGATGGGTCGGACTTGAAGCAGCTTACGACGACTCCGGGGTATGACGCCGAGGCTACGATTTCAGAGGATGGAAAGAAGATTGTTTTCACGTCGCTGCGCAACGGCGATCTCGACATCTACACGATGGATGCGAACGGCAAGCATGTGAAGCAGCTTACGCATGAGCTGGGATATGACGGCGGCCCGTTCTTTTCGAAGGACCGGAAGTGGATTGTTTATCGCGCTTACCATCCGAAGACCGAACCGGAGATCGCGGAATATAAGGAATTGTTGAAGCAGAACCTGATTCGCCCTACCACGCTTGAGATATGGATTATGAAGGCGGATGGGAGCGGGAAGCGGCAGCTTACGAATTTGAACGCGGCGAGTTTTGCGCCATCGTTTTTTCCGGATGGGAAGCGGATTATTTTCGCGACGAACGTGGGCTCAACGGGCGGGATGGGGAACTTCGAGCTGTACGCGATCAATGTGGATGGGACGGGACTGGAGCGGATCACGTATTACGACGGGTTTGATGGATTCCCGATGTTTAGTCCGGATGGAAAGCAGCTGGTGTGGATTTCGCATCGCAACGGGAAGGCACAGCGCGAGACGAATGTGTTTATCGCGGATTGGGTGGAATAGAGAAAGGTCAGAGGTCAGAGGTTGGATTGCAGAAGTAAAATCGCAACGATTAACTATGTTCTCTATTGGATTTATCAACGATCCCTTGATTGAAGTGGATCGGTCGGAGGAACGCGTCGGTCCTTACGCGAACCGCTCGCGGAGCAGCTGGTCTTTGATTTTTGTGGGGAGACGCGAACTGGCGAGTAATTCTTGCAACCGCGAGGCGGGGATTTCGCGGCTGAATTCCAGGGCGCGGGCGAGCGAAAGATGCGCGGATCGCAGAAGGGCGGCGCGGATTTCTCTGCGGGGGGACCACTTCGCATGCCGCGCGACCGCTTGCACCAGGGCTGCGCTGGCGGTGGGACGGAGCACGGAGTTGATAACGAGTCCTTCGGTGAGTCGCGGGTTTTCGAGCGCGGTCTGCATGACTCGGGTCCGGCGGGCTACGGCTTCGGCGTGGTTTATTTTGGCGGCAATGATTTTGCCGTCTTTGATTTTGCCAACTCTGATTTTGCCGGTGATGATTGTGTCATCCCTGGTTTCTACATCCAGCAAGAGCGCAGCGGCTACCCTGCCCGAGGCGCGGCGGGCCAGCGTTAAACGCTCTCCGACGGTGACAGCTTTGAGGCGCGAGATGAGGACATCGTCGACGGCAATTTTTACGTCGGCGGGGACGTTGGGCGAGAGCGCAACTTTCATTAAATCGAAAGTGTAGAACTGGCGCGCCAGGGGCACCGACACATGGCGTGGTGTATGTGGATGGCTGGCCAAGGCGATCTTTACCTTGCGGCTCTTGAGGGCCTGGGCGTTCTTGGCAAGTTGCTCGATGACTTCAGGGGACAAGTCGGCGCGCTTGAGTAGGGCTAGAGCCAAGTCCTCGGTAAGGGCGGGATCGGCGGCGGTGCGGAGCAGAATGGCAGGGGCGGTCGGCGTGGCCGACGGCGGCTCGGTTTCGTCTTCCGGAATTTCGTCTTTGGACAGTTCGTTGTCTGACATCTCGGGTCAGCCTGCGTGAGACGGGGCAATCCCCGTTTCTACCTTCGTGTTGCGCGTGCTCTCGATAGCGCGCCTTCGACCGGATCGGCTAGATCCTGGCGCACGTCGATGCCGGGAAAGCTTGCCTGCAGGGCATTGTAGAAAACCTGGCGCACATATAGGGACTGACGAAAGACGCTGCCCGTCATGGCTATTGGGAGCATTGCTGATGTTGCATGCGGCGCATGGTGCGCGAGTCGGCGGACCACAGTGGCCGCGAGGTTCGCCAACCTGGCTCCTGCATCGGCCAGGAGGTCGCGGGCGAGGGCGTCGGCTTGATCGGCGGCGCGGAGCACGATGGGAAACAGGCGCGGGAA
>PLHP01000140.1:16478-25522 GCA_003138955.1 Acidobacteriaceae bacterium
CCCAGCCTCCGGCACGCGCAGTGTGACCTGCGGCGTCGCGGCCGTAGGCAATGGTACCCGTGCCGGCGATTGCGATCACTCCGGGCCCTCGGCCGAAAGCGGCTTCGAGGGCGATCTCGGTGTCGCCGACAACTTCGATGTTGGTGCCAGCAATTTCGGGCGTTCTTTCGGGAATCACGTCGGCGAGGATGCTGCGAATCTTGGCCGCGATCTCGGGCCTGGCGGCGCCGGCGGCGCCGATGCAGACTGCGCGGATCTGACCGGGAGAAATCTTCGCATCGGCGCACGCCTGACGGATGGCGGTGTGTATCGCTTCCCTTGCCTGCACTTCGCCGAGGCGAACGATGTTGCTGCCGCCCGTCATTGCCTTCGCGAACACCGTCGTTTCGTCGGCGAGAACGCAGCGGGTTTTGGTGCCGCCGCCGTCGATTCCGAGATAGTAGGGCATCGCGCTAGTTCTAACACATGTTCAGCGTAGTCCGTTCGGCGGCGGGTTCGCGGAACGTGCTTGTACAATGCTGCGAACTGTTGTTCGCCACTGGAGACGCGCCTAGCCGCGTCTCTACCCCGGAGTTGGAAGGGATCGCTTGGGATTGAATCGGATCGACCTGCTGATTATTGCGGCTTACCTGGCGGGGATTACGCTGTTCGGGCTGCGGTTTCGCAAGCGGCAGCGGACGATGCGAGACTACTTCCTCGCCGACCGCAACATTCCTTGGTGGGCAATTGCGCTGTCGATTGTGGCGGCGGAGACGAGCACGTTGACCATCATCAGTATTCCCGGCCTCGCCTACGATTCGAATTTTACTTTTCTGCAAGTGGTGATGGGGTATTTGGTCGGGCGCGTCATCATTAGTTTTGTCCTGCTGCCGCAGTATTTTCGCGGCGAGCTGTATACGGCTTATCAGCTGATTGAGCGGCGGTTTGGTCCGGAGCTGCGCACGGTGACAGCGGGGCTGTTTTTGCTGACGCGGGCGGCGGCGGAGGGAGTGCGCGTTTATGCCGTTTCGATTGTGGTCTCGATTGCGCTGGGCACGGGCGAGGTCGCTTCGATTGCGATCATCACGCTGCTGACTTTGATCTATACGTTTGAGGGCGGACTGGCGGCGGTGATCTGGACGGATGTGGTGCAGACTTTTATTTATGTGGGCGGGACGCTGGTGGGGCTGGTGACGATTCTGCATCTGGTGCCGGGAGGATGGGGGTCGGTCGAGGCGATTGCGGGTGGGTTGCACAAGTTTCAGGTGTTCGATGCTTCGGTCTTAACGCGCTGGCCCTATTTCAACTTTGCGAATCCTTACACGCTTTGGGCGGGGATTATCGGCGGCGCGTTCTTGACGACGGCCAGCCATGGCACCGACCAGCTTATCGTGCAGCGCTTGCTGGCGGCGCGGAATCAACGGCAATCGGTGCTGGCGTTGCTTTCGAGCGGAGTGGCGGTCTTTTTTCAGTTTGGGCTGTTTCTTTTTGTGGGCGTGATGCTGTTTGCCTACTACCGGGTTCCATCGGCTACGTTTGGGCGGGCGGACAGAATTTACCCGACTTTCATCGTGAGCCGGATGCCGCATGGCATTGCGGGACTGCTGATCGCGGCTATTCTGGCTGCGGCGATGTCGAACTTGAGTGCGGCGCTGAATTCGCTCGCATCGAGTTCGATGGTGGATTTCTATCTTCGTTTTCGTTCGGGATCTCGTCCGGAGGTGAGCGACGCGGGGCGGCTGCGGTTGGCGCGCCTGGCGACCGTCGGATGGGCTCTGGTGCTGTTTGGGCTGGCGGTGCTGGCGCTGCATCGAGTGGGACGCGTGGTGGAGGTCGGGTTGCAAATCGCTTCGGTGGCTTATGGGGCGTTGCTCGGAGTGTTTCTGCTGGGCGTGCTGACCAAGCGCGCGAATCAGCGTGGGGCGATGGTGGGCATGATTTGCGGATTCGCGATGGAGCTGTATTTGTGGGGATGGTCGCACGTGGCTTTCACCTGGTGGGTCGCAATCGGGACTTGTGCGACGTTTGCGGTGGGATACGCGGCTAGCGTTCTGTGGCGGGATGAAGCAAGAGCTTAAACGCGGAGATCGCTGAGGAAGGTCGCTGAGGACGCGGGGAGAATATGGACAAACGCTCAAAGGATAATCATCTCCGCCCGGAACTGGCGCGCGACCTGGGGTTGTCGCATGCTGGCGCCGTTGTGGTGGGGACGATCATCGGGAGCGGAATTTTTCTGGTTCCAACCGAGATGATGCAGGCGGTGGGGTCGGCTCGGCTGGTATATCTCGCGTGGGTAGTCGGAGGGCTGCTCTCTTTTTTCGGCGCGCTCACTTATGCCGAACTGGGCGCTATGAAGCCGCAGGCCGGGGGCGAGTATGTGTATATCCGCGACGCCTACGGGCCGCTGGCAGGATTTCTCTATTCGTGGACCTGGTTTCTGATCGCCAAGCCGGCTTCGATCGCGACCGTCACGACCGGGCTGGTGCGGATCCTCGAAACTTTCCCGGTCTTTTCTTTCTTCTCGCATATTCTCTTCTCCCATATATCAATCTCATATTCATTCACGGTCAACTACGGGCAAATTGTGGCAATCGGAGCCACCGTTCTGATTTCGTGGCTGAATTACATTGGGGTGCGCCGGGCGGGAGAATTTCAGTTTCTGTTCACGCTGCTGAAGGTTGCGATCATCCTCGGAATTGTGGCGGTGGGCTTTTCTTATGCCGGAGGAACGTGGGCGAACTTTGCGACCGAGTTCACTGGAGCGAAAGGTGGTGTGGCTGGATTTTTCGCCGCGCTGGTGGCTGCACTTTGGGCTTACGACGGTTGGAACGATCTGACCATGGTCGCGGGCGAGGTACGGAATCCGCAGCGCAATATCCCGCTGGCGCTGATTTGGGGCGTGGCCATTGTGGGGGCGCTCTACATCCTGGTGAACGCGGCGGTGCAGTATGTGTTGCCGGCGGCGGCGATCGCAGGTTCGGAGCGTCCTGCGTCTCAGGCGGTGGCACTGGTGCTCGGGCCTGCGGGCGCCAGCCTGGTATCGGCGGCCATAGCGGTTTCGATGCTGGTGACTTTGAACGGCACCATCATGAGCGGAGCGCGCGTGCCCTTTGCGACGGCGCGCGATGGCTATTTTTTCAAGGTGCTGGCGGAGGTTCATCCGCGCTTCCACACGCCGTCGGTGGCGATCATAGTGCAGTGCGGGCTGGCGATCGTTCTGCTGCTGCTGGGAGGCAGTTTCCGGCAGTTCTTTTCGCTCGCGATTTTCGCGGAGTGGATGTTCTACATGATCGCAGGCAGCACCGTATTCGTCTTCCGGCGGCGGGAGCCGCACGCTGAGCGGCCTTATCGCGTGTGGGGATATCCGGTGGTTCCGGCGATTTTTGTGCTGGTTTCCGCGGCCCTGCTTTACTACACGTTCAGCGACAATCTGAAAAGTTCGGCTGGCGGATGCCTGGCGATTCTGGCAGGCGTTCCGGTGTTCTACTTCTTTGCGTCGCGCCGAGCGGCTGCGGCCCGGTAATCGGCATAATCGGCCGGCGGATTGAGGGCGTCCGAATTCCCACGCGTGGTTACTAAAGGACACGCGCAAGGGACACGTTTACCCATTGCCCAATCTCCCATAAGGTGAAGATTCCAGCCCGAGCGCTCTCCCCAGCTTCGGGTTCCCATTGGAGTCATGGATGCCTACGAGCGATCGCGGTTTTCAACTCGGCCTGCTGCCTGAAAAGAAGTGGAACTGGCGGACCTTCGCTGCTAGCTACGGGATGCTCACGGGCCTGATCCTATTTCTGCTTGTCGTCGGGATCGTGCTGCCCGATACGCTGGAGCTCACCGCGAACTATCACATCACGGAGCTGATACCGCGGCCGGCGCTGAGGCCGGAGCGGTTGCCCAAGTCGAAGCCGCTACATGTGAAGGCGCTGCCGCCGGCGCCCGTGTTCGAAACGCCGAAGCTGATCGTGCCGCACGAGGTGCGCGCGCCCAAGCCGCAGCCCCAGGAAATTGAGCCGCCCAAGGTGGCGATGAATAACTTCGCGCCAACCATGTTGAAGCCGCCGAGTGGAGCGCGCCCGGCGCTGATTCATACCGGCGAGTTCCAGGGAAGTTCGGCGGCGCCAACCGTAAATGCTCCGATTACTAAAGTGCAGACGGGCGGCTTCGGCGATCCGAACGGGCTGAAGCCGAGCGAGAACGGCAAGCCGAACGGCAAGCTGATCGCATCGGCGGCGGGTTCGTTCGACATGCCGATGGGTCCGGGACAAGGAAACGGCTCGGGTGGCGCGAAAGGGATTAAGGGAACTGTGGCGAGCGCCGACTTCGGCAATGGAGTGGCAACTGCGGGACGCGGAGACGGGCGCAGAAGTGGCCGCGGCAGTGCCGACGTACAGACTTCAGGCTTCGGTGCGCAGGAGATCGCGCAGACGCCGCATATTCAGCGCGTGGATAGCGGCCCACCGGCCACGCTGGTCGAGATCACGTATAAGCCGAACCCGGTTTATACCAATGAAGCAAGAAACTTGAAACTGGAAGGCGAAGTCCTGCTCGAAGTGGAGTTCGCGGCGAACGGGCAGCTACACGTGAATCGAGTGGTCCGGGGTCTGGGCCATGGGCTTGACGAGGCCGCCATAGCCGCCGCTAACAAGATGCGGTTCAAGCCGGCCTCGCGAAACGGGCAGGCACTGGATTCGACAGCAATTGTGCACGTGGTATTTCAACTGGCGTATTGACCACCTTGGAGATAAGAGTTATGCGGAAAGTGATGAACAATATGAATATGAACTGGATGATTTTGGCTCTGCTGGCGGTAGCGATGACGGCAGTGGCCCAGCAGCCGGCGTCCGCGCCGCAAAACCCACAGCCGGTTGCAGCAACGCAGCCGAGCCCAGAGCAGTCCGGTCAGGCGCAGTCGAATCTGGCGCCGCCGACCACAATGGATCAGGTCATAGACCGCGTGATCATGCGGGAAAAGGAACTGATCAAGTTTTTGTCGCCGCGCACTCCTATTGTGGAGACCTATCTGCAGAACCTGACCCAGGATCCGCAACTGGGGCCGATTCCGCAGGATGATCATTATTTTCTGGGACGCATGGAGTTGAGCCAATCCATCGACCGGGCCGACTACCTTAAGGACAAAAACGAAGGCATGGAGAAGCATCTGCTGGGCGGCTTCACGAAGAAGTTCAAGTTCCAGTATCAGCCGCTGGGTTTTTCCTGGATGATCTTCGTCGACCGCAACGACTTTGACCGGCAGCACTACAATTTCCACTACGCGCGGCGCGAGTTCCTGGGCGACGTGCGCTGCCTGGTGTTCGATCTGACGCCAACAAAAGACGCTGGTCACGGGCGCTTTCTCGGCCGTATCTGGGTTGAGGATCAAAACTTCAACGTTGTGCGGTTGAACGGCACTTATGAGCGTCCTACGCGTAACAATTATTACTTCCACATGGACAGCTGGCGGTTGAACCTGGTCCCGGGTTATTGGGTGCCATCTTACATTTACAGCGAGGAAGGCGACTTCACTGCGGGGGCCAAGAACAAGATCGCGTTCAAGGCGCAGACTCGCATGTGGGGATATAACCTGAAGACGGCAACGCCGAACGACGAACTTACCAACATCCGCGTTGACAGCGTAAAGGACTCTACGCCGACCGCACAGGATGCGACTCCGCTGGCCGCCGAGCGCGAATGGCAACAGCAGGCGGAAGACAACGTGATCGAACGGCTGGAAAAAGCCGGGCTGGTGGCTCCGGAAGGCGACGTGGATAAGATTCTGCAAACCGTGGTCAACAACCTGGAGATCACCAATAACATCGAACTGCCCCGGCCAGTCCGGACACGGGTGCTGACGACTTCACCGCTCGAGACCTTCAGCGTCGGTAACACGATTGTGGTGAGCCGCGGGTTGATCGACGTGCTTCCCGATGAGGGCAGCCTGGCGATGGTGCTCTCGCACGAACTGGCGCACATCGTTCTGGGGCATAACCTGGGCAGCCAGTACGCATTCAACGACCGCATGCTGTTCTCGGACGAGGCGACTTACCAGAACCTCGGGTTCAAGCACATTCCCGAAGAGGAAGTGGCGGCCGACAAGAAAGCCATCGAACTGCTGAAGGGCTCGCCCTATGCCCAGAAACTGGACTCAGCCGGGCTCTTCATCAAAGCTCTGCAGGCGCGCGCTCCGCAACTGAGCGCCCTACTGCAAGCGCACCTCGGCAACAACATCACGGAGAACGGCACGGTAACGCGCATGGCGCAACTGGGCACCTCGGCTCCGGCGCTCGATTGGAACAAGCTGGACCAGATCGCCGCGTTGCCTTTGGGTGCACGCGTCAAGCTGAACCCGTGGGATGACAAAGTTGAAATCGTGAAGGCGCAGCCGGTCGCAATCACTTCGGCGCGCGACAAGATGCCGTTCGAAGTGACGCCGTTCTATCCGCGGCTTTCGCGGTACAGCACTGCGAGCACACCTGCGGCTACCGCCGCGGCAGCGCCACCGACGACGGCGACCACCGCTGACGCCAACAGCAGCCCCACTCCGACCAACTGAGTCGGCTCCAAGTTGATAGAAGCGCAGGCCGGGACCGGAAGAAATTCCGGGCTCCCGGCCTGTGTCTATTGGGGGTAACGCGCGGGCTAGAAGTGGTTTCTGAGGTCGCCGAAACGATCTACCACCAGCAGCCTCTGTGAGGCTGGAGCTGTCGCAACTTCCTCGTGCTCGAGAATCCAGGTGTTGCCGTGAGGTATGAAGACGGCGTGCAGGCCGGCGGCGAGGGCGGGGTTGATATCAGACTTAGGACTGTTGCCGACCATCCATGTAATGTCGGCCGGAAGGGCGTACTTGGCGACGGCGGAGCGATAGGTTGATTCGTCCTTCTCGGCTACGATCTCGACGGCGGCAAAATATTCTTTCAGTCCCGAGCGCTCGACTTTTCCGGATTGCTCAGTCGGGTTTCCTTTGGTCATCAGGATGAGGTGATGGCGCTCGCCGAGATATTGCAAGGTTTCGGGCACGCCGGGGAGAACTTCAATCGGATGATCGGCAATCTGGTCGGCAAAGCTGCGAATGCGTTCGTGCAAGTCGGGCGTGACCGGGTCGACGGAAAGCTTCTCAAAGGTCTCAACCAGCGAATGCGCGAAGCTGTGCAGGCCGTAGCCGTGCTTCACGATGGATTCTCGCTCAACGTCGTTCAGGACGAGGCGAACCGCTTCGGGCGAGTGTTCGCGATGGTCAAGGAACGAAATGAATTTCGCAATCGCCCGTTCAAAATAAATGTTGTTTTCCCAGAGCGTGTCATCGGCATCGATGAGCAGAGTCTGGGCGCCGTTCTCTCCGGGCATGCACTTATGATAACGGCTCTACGCCGGTTTCGCGGCTTGATAGACTTGTGTCCGTATGAAGAACGGTGGGGCCGGGAACTGGGGTATTAGGAACTGTAAATATTTTTTAAACCACTATGGGCCTGTTTTAACGGCCGTATGGTTGGGCCCTTTACAAGACGGCGACTACGAACAGCCCGTGGTCAAGGTCCGTCCCTGGTGTTCGGTTCACGCTTCGGAAGCTCTTGGATTCTCTGAAACCCGTCATCCTTTGTCAATTTGCCGAGTTGAACGTCTTCATGCAATTCGATGAATCGTTTGCCGCACAGCAAATGGAAAAGGAGATGATCACCATCTCGGCCAAGCTCAACCATTTGGTAGACAGTGCCTTCGAACTCATAGTAACGCTGGATTTCATGCATGAAGTCGCGGATTCTTTGGAGCGGATCGTCGATCGATTTGCGTGTGATTCCAGGAAGTATTTGGTCAGAGTCAATTGCGTACGCAGTATCGCGATGGGCAAGTCGTTTATCACGGATTAGCCGAAAATTATCTGTAGATTTTCTGATGATATTGAGTTGCTTGCGCAGACGTTTGCGGAGTGCGGCATCGGCATCGTACGGAAGCTTCCCGATGAGGTATTCGAATGACAGGTTTGGGAACTGGCCGCGTTGCGCTTGCGCGGGGTCGGTCAGTTTTGTGATGCGAAGGATAACGCTGTCGATTAGGCAATCCTGAATCGCCCGGATCGCGAAGCCGGCCGCGTTGTTAAGGATTGCCACCGATTCCTGTGATCCGAAAAGCTGAGTAACCAGCTTCCAATAGGCGTGGACACGTGTGACGTCTTGGTCGATTTCGACGTAGATGGGGCCGAGATGATTATGAAAATCGGCAATTGTTCTTGCCATGTGCGTGCCATCCGATAATCAACCGGGTCGTGGTCGGCCTCGAAGACTTTCTCACACCCACTCCACGTGCGGCGTCTGGGGAATGATCCCCGCCTTGTGCCCCATGTCGAGCAACCGGCGCACGGCTTCGCGGCCATCGTCACCGTAGTCGAGAGTGCGCTCGTTGACGTACATGCCGACGAATTTGTCGGCGAGTTGGGTATCGAGATCGCGGGCAAACTGCATGGCGTAGGCGAGCGCTTCTTCGCGATGATCGATGGCGTACTGGATGCTCTCGCGCAGCGCCTGAGTGACGCTCGCCATCGTTTCCGGGCCGAGGGAGCGCCGGATCGCGTTTCCGCCGAGCGGCAGCGGCAGCCCGGTGACTTTCTGCCACCACTTGCCGAGATCGACGACCCGGTGCAGTCCGGACTTGTCATAGGTGAGCTGGCCTTCGTGGATGATGAGGCCGGCTTCGTGTTTCCCTTCGAGAATCTGCGGGATGATTTGATCGAAGGGGACAACTTCCACTTCAATGCCGGGCGCGAACAGTTCGAGCGCCAGGTAGGCGGTGGTGAGTTTGCCGGGCACGGCAATTTTCTTGCTCTTGATTTCGTCCGGCGTGAAGGGCCGGGTGGAAACGAGCATGGGACCATAACCATCGCCCACGCTGCCGCCGCAGGACATCAGCGTGTACTTTTCCTGAATGTAGGGAAAGGCGTGGAAGGAAATCGCGGTCACGTCGTAGACGCCTTCCTGCGCCTGACGGTTCAGCGTCTCGATGTCGCAAAGGGTATGGCTGAATTTCAGTCCGGGCACACGAACCTTTTTCGTAGCCAAGCCGTAAAACATGAATGC
>PLHP01000014.1 GCA_003138955.1 Acidobacteriaceae bacterium
ACCATGCACAACCGCGAATACACGGTTTTCCTGCGCCCGCATAAAGGCGGAATGATGCTGCATACCATGTATTACGCCGAGGAAGTGCGCGAGGTCGAGTCGTTCGGTGCTCCCGACGTGGAGATTAAAGAAGCCGAAATCAAGGTTGCCCATCAGCTCATTGAAGCGTTGGCCGGCGAGTGGGACCCGGAGAAATATCACGACACCTTTCAGGAAAATCTGAAGAAGCTGATCGAGGCGAAGCTGGAAGGCGGCGAAGTGCAGGCCGTCGAGCAACCCAAGAAGTTGGCCCCGGTGGTCGATCTGATGGCGGCGCTGAAAGAAAGCCTGGCCCAGACGAAGAAACCGGTCGCCTCAGAAAAGGTTGCCGAGATGCCAGAAGCGGACCAGCCGAAGAGACGCCGCGGGCGCGCGTAGATCCCGGAAGAACCCCAGGTTTCAAGGTTTTAAGTAATTGCAGTCGCGTACCGGCTCGGCAGGAGGCCTTCTATGAAAATCGCCAAAGTTAAATTAGGCGCATTAATCTTGTTTATCGCGGGGACGGCTGCCTCACAGGACCGGATGCCGCCGATCCCGGCCGACAAGATGACGGATGTTCAAAAGAAAGTCTCAGCTGAGTTGATCGCTGGCCCACGGGGATCGCTGGTTGGTCCTTTCATACCACTGCTTCGGAGCCCCGACCTTATGGGCCGACTGCAAAAGGTTGGAGAATACATCCGCTACCAAGACAGTCTGGGCCACAAATTGACGGAATTCACAATCCTGCTGACGTCGCGCCGCTGGACCCAGGAGTTCGAATGGGATTCCCATTACGACCTGGCCTTGAAGGCCGGCATGGAGCCGGAGATACTTGCCGCGGTTCGCGACGGGCGCCGCCCAACGGGAATGTCGCCCGATGAAGAAGTGGTCTACGACTTTTGCTCGGAGTTGGCGCAAAACCAGAGTGTGACCGACGCCACTTACGCGCGGGCAGTGAAAAGCTTTGGCGAGATGGGCGTGATCGATCTCACCGGCACCGTGGGCTACTATGCCGCGCTGGCGATGATAATGAACGTGGCGAGGACTCCCTTGCCGCCGGGAAAGACCCCAGCCCTGGCGGGTTTCCCACACTAAATTCGGACGGCGTTTATTGCCGTTCAATGTGAAAACCTGGCTTTGCAACTTCTAACCTTGAAACTTTGAAGCCTGTTTTCTTGCCCGCCTGATTTCCCCTCTCGACCCGGTTCCCGATACAATATCGGTTTCCGCGTAAGGCGACCTTTTTCTATGGAGTTTGAATGAAGCGGTTTCTCTGGATGGGGTTCGTGCTGTTTCTTTATATGGTCTGTAGCGGCTGCGGCCAAACTTTCCGCCCGATTATCATCCCGAATCCTCCGCAGTTTCCCAACCCGGCGGCATCCCACACAGTGGTGTCGATCAACGATAACGGAACCATCGTGTCCGGCACCGCCATGGTGATCGACGTCTCCGGCGACTCGGAGGCGAGCGTCTGGAACGTGGGCCTCGCTCCCGTCCACGCCGTGCAGCAAAGCGCCAGCGAGGTCCTGGTCGTAAACCATTCTGTGACCGGCGCGCAGGCCGATTCCCTTAGCAAGCTGAACTTCAGCGGCACGGTGATCTTTAGCAGTAACACCATAAGTCTGCCGGCGAATTCGGCGCCGAATTTTGTGGCTACCACCGAGTCGAGCCAGGCCTACGTCTTAATGCCGAATTACTTAGACCCCACCACCGATGTCGTCGTTCCATCGATCCAAGTGGTCAACACCACCGCCAATAACCTGGTGGCCACCATTCCGGTGGGGAACAACCCGGACGCCATGGCCGAGACGCCAAATGCCCAGAAGCTCTACGTGGCCAACCAGGCCGACAATACGATCGACGGATTCAACACCGCGGACCGGTCTTCGCGGACCGTCAACGGTTCGTTCAACGGGCCGCTCTGGTTGATTGCGCGCTCCGACAGCCAGCGCCTGTATGTGCTCAACGGCAATGGAGTCGTAAGCACAGTTGATACCACCTCCACTTTGGGCCCGGATAACATGGTCGATGCCAGCGTCAGTGTTCCCGGCGCCGCTTACATGCTCTACGACGGGAACCTGAACCGGCTGTACATACCGGCAGGTAGCCAGTTGACGATACTGGATGTCTCGCAGTCCGTCCCCGCGATTCTTGCGACGATTCCCATCCCGCCGTTTACCCTGCTTAATATTAAGAACTCGGTCCCCGCCACTGCGACCGCCGTCGCGGCCCTGCCCGATGGAAGCCGCGCGTACGTCGCATCCTATGCCGTGTTACCCAGCCAATTGAATATCCCCTCCGTTTCGGGAGATGGAACCACCGCCACTTACGCCTACACTTTGACGGCTGGGTATCCCCTGAACCCAGGTGTGACGGTTACGGTCTCCGGCACAAAGACCGGCTTTGACGGAGCATTTATCGTTTCTGCGATTGTGAGTGGTACGGCTGCTTGTCCGGGCACGTGTTTTCAGGCGCCAAACGCCACGAAAGGCACTTGGCCGCCGCCGCTGGGCACCAGTGGGCCGGCCTCCGGGACGGGCAGCAACGTCTTCCCGCAGGTCACCGTGGTGTGGGCAACGTCGAACACAATCAAGACCACGGTCGGCATACCCGGCTTTCCGGACGCGACCAACCCGACTTACGCGAATGGCCAGTACTACGCGCCGGTTTGCGCCACCACGCGCTTCCGCATTATGATGGCGGCCGGCGGTGACAGTAGCCGTGCCTACCTGTCCAGTTGCGATGGCGGGAATGTCAACTTCATCGATACCTCCATCGATTCCTATATCCTGAATATGCCGGCTCCATTCGGTTCGCGCTTGAACAACCCTCCGCAGAATCCGGTTTTCCTCTTTGCCGGTCCGTAAGCCTAACAGCCCGTGGCGCAAGCCCGATTCGTACCAGGGATGTTCGTATCAGGGCATGCCTTCAGGCATGCCGTCTGCTTGGTGCGCCCGGCAGGGCG
>PLHP01000354.1 GCA_003138955.1 Acidobacteriaceae bacterium
GTATTGGATAAGACTGCCCCTTGCCTTAGCGGGATTACATCCTTATAATCCGCTCACCGGAATAATCTTAAGCCGCGGCATATCGACAGGCGGCCCATGATTTTCGGGACCAGTCAGCGCGAGTGTAAATGTGTAAATGAAAGACTGGTTCATGGTGCATACCCGACACCAGATTTGGATGGAATCGGGCAAGATGTCAACTCCAGTTTTCCCGAAGAGTCAAGGAGCCACTGTAATGAAGAAGATTGTTCTCGCGATGTTGCTGGTAGCCGCGATTACCGCCGTCGCTCAAACCGCTGCCGCGCCCGCCCAACCTGCGCCGCAGCAGAACCCCGCGCCCGCCCAACCCGCGGCGTCTCCCGCAGCGCCCCAGAAACCTGCCCCTAAAAAAGAGATCAAAGACCCGGCGGAGTATAACGCCTACGTGGGCGCCGCGCAGCAAACCGACGCCACGGCCAAGGTCAGCGGCTTGGAAGCGTTTGTGACCCAGTATCCCAACAGCGTGATGAAGGAAGACGCGCTGGAACTCTTGATGGGCGCCTATCAACAGATGCTCGCTCAGGCGAAGACGCCCGACGAGCAGCGGCTCGATCAGACCAGGATGCTGGACACGGCGCAGAAGGTTCTAGTGGTCAACCCATGTAATCTCCGGGCATTGGCACTGCTGGCCTACACCAAGAACGCGCAACAGAATTTTGTGGAGGCGGGCCAATTCGGCGAAAAAGGCTTGCAGTGTCTGCCCACCGCGGCCAAGCCGGAAGGCACGTCGGACGCGGATTTTCAGAAACTGAAAGATGGAACGGCGACGATCTTCAACGGCGCGGTTGGGGTCAGCGCTTTCTCGACTACCCTGCAAGCCAAGGGGAACGACTACACCAAGGCCGAGAAGTATCTGCGGGCTGCGGTAGAAGCGGATCCGGCTAACCTGCTCGACGTTTATGATCTGGGGCGCGCTTACTTGGAGCCGGGACCGGGTGAAAACGACGTGGACGGACTTTTCTTCATCGCGCGCGCTTCCAATCTGGCGCAGGGTGCGGGCAAGGATCAGATCGCCAAGTTCGGCAAGAGCAAATACAACAAGTACCACGGCAGCGAAGAGGGATGGAGCGATGTGTTGGCGATGACGGCCAGCACAGCTCTGCCGCCGGCCAATTTCGCGATCAAGCAGTACGTGCCGCCGACTCCCGCCGAGCAGGCGGCGACCTTGGTCAAGAGCAAGAAAGTTGAGGAGATGAACTTCGCGGAGTGGCAAATGGTGCTTTCCGACGGCACGCCCGAAGACGCCCTCAAGGTGTGGACCATACTGAAGGGGAAGCCGTTGCAGATGCAGGCCCACATTATCAGCATCGACTCCTCAAGCAAGACCGCAACCAAACTGCTGCTGGCTGGCAGTTCGGACGATGTCGACGCCAAGCGTGGGGACATCGATTTGACTATGTCGGCAGCGATCCCCGCGAAGCTGATGCCGAAGGAGGATACGGACTTCCAGTTCCAGGGAACGCCGGTCTCCTACGTCGCGAAGCCGTTTGTGATGACGATGGATGAGGGGGCCCTGCTGGTGAAAGCGGCACCGCCCGCCGCCCACAAGAAGCCGGCTGCCCACTGAAGCTCAGGCCTCAGTGGGCAGGTCTCAGGTCTCGGGAAGAGCCTCCCTGGGAAAATCCGTCGCAGAAAAATAGGACGGGACCAATCGGGACCGTCTTCTTTTGCCACAAACCGCACGCGACTTCCAGGGTTTTCCTGAGACCTGACACCTGAGACCTGAATTTCTAGCGCACCTGTTTTCTTTCCAGCGTGATAGGACGCGCGCTCCGCGGCGGACGCTTGGCGCCGGCGCGCAACGGGCGAACATCAATCTTGAGTTCCTGCATGGTCCGGCTCAGCGTGTTCCGGTGCATGCCTAATTGCCGCGCGGCCTTGCACTGATTGCCCCGGTTCTCTTCTAGCACGGTCACAATGAAACGCTTCTTAAACTCACGGACTGCTTCCGAATACAGAATATTGCTTCTGCACATCTGAAGAATGAGTGCTTCCAGTTGATCTTTCACCTGCCGCCTCGTTTCCGCACCTTCACAGCCTAAAACTCCACGCGGCTAGAGCCCCGCGTCCTTCATTAGCTCTGGGCGGCAGCGCTAAATCCGAGCCCTACCCAGAACCATTTATAAAACCCAGCTCTAACCGAACTACTTCGCCGGCCCGGATGATGGCGGCTGAATTGTGTCCTTAATCGAATGTACCTGCCGCATGTAATCCAAGCCCTGGTAGAAACGGTGGCGCAATTCCGACGGTGCGAGCCAGACCGCTGCCCTTCCGCCTACCAGAAAATACGGAGCCAACTCGGACCCATCCAGCCACTTCGCAGCGGGCGTAAAAGCGGTCATGGCGGTGAGCACTACCGCCACCACCAAGGCGCCCTTCAACAAACCCAGAACCGCCCCCAGGAACCGGTCAATCGCGCTCAGACCAGCTTTCTTCATTACCGATCGCGCAATCCGTCCGGCAATGCCGGCAACGATC
>PLHP01000382.1 GCA_003138955.1 Acidobacteriaceae bacterium
TTTCCCGTTCGACTTGCATGTGTTAGGCACGCCGCCAGCGTTGATTCTGAGCCAGGATCAAACTCTCATTTGAAACCTGAGCCTGTCTGGGTAGACAGGCAACCTCCGCCTGCTGAGGCAGAGGTCCATCTTGTGAGTACGTTCAGACTTGAGCCCGAACATTTCCATCTCACGACTGGCACGTTCAACCTTTTGTCAAAGACCGATCCGCTTTCCGCCTGAGCGGTGCGCCTTCAGTCCGCTCAAACCCCTTGCGGGAATTTGTGCGTCCTCGAAACCTTTCAAAGCTATCGCGCTCCGGCGACCGCTGTCAACCCTCTGAGATCACAGGATTTCCACCTGTTTTCAACAGTGAGGGGAGTTTTCATCCAGAGCTGATTGGAAGCAACCCGGAGAACTCTTTTTACAGCGCGCCCGAAAACGCGCTTCCACTCTGGCTCGCCACAAAATCCGGCGCAGGCCGAAGCGGAAGACGATTCAAAAATTAAAGATCGCTTGGAGGCTCTGCTATGCGCGGAAACCCTTCAGGGAACTTTGTCCCCGAATGCGAACCCCGGAAAGGGGTCAGTTGGAGGCTTACTGAATTGGATGCCAAAAGCGACCGCGACGATTCAGCGGACAGCTCAGACACTCAGTCACTTGTCCTCGGCTCGATTTGTTATACCAAAGTGAAAGGGATTGTGCAAGGGGGGAATAAAAAAGTTACGGGCGAATAGCTGGCGCAAAATCTTGAGCTAAGGGACAGAGAGCGGTCAGGGCCTCATTCGCGTACCTAGCGAATGAGTGGGGTTCGTCACATCGGGACATGGCTCTGCCCTGGAATAAAGCGATCAATGGAGTACCGCCGTCCCCGGCGGCGGCGCGAGACGCGCTCAGGACAGCCGGCAAGATGCCGGCGCTACGATTCTCCTCGGTGTCCATGGTGTCCATTGCGGGCCTATAATTTCAACAGCAACGTGATTTCTGTCGTCCAACTCGGTCAGGTTGATTACGGCGAGGGTCTGCGCCTGCAGCGGACGCTGGTCGAACGGCGGAAGTTGGGACAGGTTGGCGATGTGCTTCTGCTGCTTGAGCACTCGCCTGTCATCACCCTTGGACGCAACGCCAAGGCTGCCAACGTGCTCGCTTCGACCGAAGTACTGGCGGCTCGGGGCGTCGAGGTGTTCGAGTGCGATCGCGGCGGGGATGTTACGTTTCACGGGCCGGGGCAACTGGTGGGGTATCCGATATTTGATTTGCGGGGGTTCAGCCGTCAGCCATCAGCCGTCAGCTATCAGGAAGGGCCTTCGAACGTAGCTGCCGAGTCATTCCCATCCTGGCGAAAGACCTTGGGCGCGGTCGACTACGTTCGGCGGCTGGAGGAAGTGCTCATTCGCACCTGCGGCGATTTCGGAATCCGGACGACGCGGGTCGCAGGCCTCACCGGAGTTTGGACGGAGCCCGACAGTGTGGGCCCGGGTTCCTTCGGCTCAGCTCAGGACAAGCTTCGACCCGGGCGGGGCGGGTCAGAGACCCGCCGCCACACAAGCCCAGAGGCTAAAATCGCTGCCATCGGCGTGCACATTTCGCGCTCGGTTACTTCGCATGGCTTCGCTTTTAACGTAAATCCGGATCTCAGCTATTTCGACCTGATCGTGCCTTGCGGCATCACGGCAAAGGCGGTGACGTCCATGGAGAAAGAACTGGGGCGGGAGCTCGACTTGAACGAGGTGGCACAGGCGGTGTCGCGAAACTTCGGCAGCGTTTTCGGGAGCGAGACGCTCTGGGTGGAGACGATCGATGCGCTGCTGGGCAATACGGTGGGGTTGCCGATGAAGGTTCCGGCGGACCTGCGGCGACTGCACGGCGAGGATGAATTCTCTGTTGGCTGACTCGCGACGTTGTCTCCGGTGCGAGCTTTTCGCGGGCGAGGGCGCCCGCGCCACATGGCTTTTAGCACATGGGTGTTAGCATGTTCGCGGACTGACCAATGGTGAAAAAGAAAGGCAGCAGCCAGAAGCCAAGAGCTAAGAGCCCACCGAGCGGCGATCTCCGCTCCTACACCATCCGCGATTATCGCCTCGAAAAGCCAAGCTTCACCCTCCGCCAGGTTCGCTCGGGCGATGAGGTTCGCTACGAGGTCGAGAGCGGCGATCTCTCCCGGCCCGCGCCGCCGATTCGCGAGTCGAAGTATCTTCGCCGGGAGCAGTGCATCGAGATCTATCGCTGGATGCTGCTTAACCGGCGCATGGAAACGGCGCTGGAAAATCTCTACAAGCAGGGCCAGGTGGTCGGCGGCGTTTACTTTGGGCTGGGGCAGGAAGCTTGCTCTTGCGCCTCGGCTTACGCGCTGCGTAAAGATGAGTGGCTGGGGCCGATGATTCGCAACCAGGGGGCGCTGCTGGTGCGCGGTTTTTCGCCCGCCGACATCATGATGCAGTACATGGCGAAGTCCGGATCTCCCACCAAGGGACGCGACGCTTCGTCGCACTTTGGCGATATCGAGACGCGCAACGTGGTTTCGCCGATTTCTACTTTGGGCGATTTGATCCCGGTGCTGGCGGGCGTGGCGCTGGGGGCGCGGTTGCAGGGCAAACACATCGCGGTCATGACTTACATCGGCGATGGTGGGCAGTCGACCGGGGTGACTTATGAGGGGCTGAATTTCGCCGCGGTGCAGAATCTTGGGCTGGTGCTGATTGTCGAGAATAATCTTTGGGGATACTCCACTCCCGCCGACATGCAGTTCCGCGTCAAAGATCTGGCGGAGCGCGCCATTGCCTATGGGATTCCAGGCGTGATCGTCGATGGCACCGACGCTTGTCAGGTTTACGACGCTTGTCATGAAGCCTGCGAGCGGGCGCGGCGCGGCGAAGGGCCGACGCTGATCGAAGCGAAAATGATGCGCATGAAGGGGCACGCTATTCATGATGCGGCGGAGTATGTTCCCAAGCCGCTGTTTGAGTATTGGAAGCGGCGCGATCCGATTGCTCGGCTGGAAGATTATCTGGTGTCGCAGAAAAAGTGGCTGACGGCGGCGGACAACGAAGAGCTCATCGCCGGCGTGGAACGGCAACTGGAAGCTGACCGGGAGCTCGCGGTGAATTCTCCCATGCCGTCGCCCGAATCGGCCGCCGGCGGCGTGTATTGCGAAGCTGGATGCCACGAGATCAAGCCCAAGTACGCGATGCCTGGGTTGCGGACGATTGGAGAGCGCGGCGGACAGTCCTCCGGCCGGAAGCGCTCGGAGGCAGCGGTGCATCTGAAGTAAGCTCCCAACGGGCGACGTGAACTGAGGGGACGAAATACCGATCCAGCGCGGCATTCGCGTGTTTACGACCACTGGTGCATAAAAGGGATTGTCACAAAAGGGAGTACTTGAGTAACTTGTAGTAACCAGTTTCGCCGAAGCATGATGTCCTCAGTGACAAGATCGGGAGAAATCCTAAACTCCCGTGTGTCAGGGGGAACTGTGAAGCGTGTAACGGCGGCGGTGTTACTGTCGGGACTGATCGCTCTTCTTACTTTGGGGTTGGCAGGCTGCGGCAGCTCATCCTCGGCGCCCCCGTCCATCGGGGTTGCGTTAACACCCAGCGGCACAAAGAGCATCGATCAAGCGCAAACGGTTTCCATCACCGCTGCGGTTGCGAACGATTCGAAAAGTGCCGGCGTGACGTGGACCGTTTCGGGTACTAACGGTTCGCAGGGCACGCTGACCAATACCTCCACGACCCTGGCCACTTACAACACCCCAGTCTCGGTGACCAGCGCATTTACGGCGACCGTCACGGCAACCTCGGTCACAGATACGACGAAATCGGCCGTCTTGAAGATTAATGTGAGCCCTCTGCCCAGCATCACGACAACTTCTTTGGCCGCAGCAACGGCTGGGACCGCCTATATCGCCACGCTGGTTGAGGCGGGCGGAACCAGTCCCTATACCTGGACCGTCAGCCCGGCGACGCTACCTGCGGGACTGAGTTTGAACAGCAGCACGGGAGTCATCGGCGGCATACCGACCGGCGGAGGCAGCGGCTCGTTTACCTTCAAGGTCACCGATGCGTCGGGCAATTCCGCCAGCAGCCAGCCGATTCCCATCACTGTGGGCGCAGCTCCGCAGTTGGCCATTACGACTACGACCTTGCCGGGAGCGACGATTGGCACGCCCTACAGTGCTACGGTGACGGCTACCGGCGGCGTTCCTTTCTACACATGGAGCCTCAGCGGCAATCCTTCATGGCTCTCGATTAACCCCTCGACCGGGGCGCTCTCAGGCACGCCGACCGGGACCTCGGGCAGCACGGCAAATTTCACCGTCAAGGTGACCGACTCGCAGACGCCGACGGCCAACAGTCAATCGACCGGCCTGAGCATCGTCATCAGCGTTGCAACTCTGAAGATCACCACAACGTCGCTGCCTGCCGCCACGGCCGGCACGGAATACAGTGCCACGGTGAGTGCCACCGGCGGAGTTCCTGCCTACACATGGAGCCTCAGCGGCAATCCTTCATGGCTCGCCATAAACCCCTCGACTGGGGCGCTCTCGGGCACGGCGCCGGGCACGGCCGGAACTACGCCAACCTTCTCGGTTGTGGTCACCGATTCGGAAACTCCGACGCAAGAATCCACCGCCAACTTCACGATCACGATTAATGCCGCTCAAGCCTGCACGGGCACGAACAACGACCTCCTCAGCGGCAACTATGCCATGATGCTCAATGGCTGGAAGAATAGTGCAACGACAGCCACCTCTTTCTTAGGCAGTTTTGTGGCCGACGGAAAGGGAAACATTTCCGCTGGACTCATGGATATAGCCGATCAGAACGACTCCGCGCCCCAGACCGGGGGCACGTTCACCGGGACGTACTGCGTGGGCTCGAACAACCTCGCTACGGTTACCTTGACCCCTGCTGGCGGCACCCCCGGCACTTTTGAAGCCGCGCTGGACGCCAGCGACGGTAACGGCCACATCATGGGCTACGATAAGAGCGGATTGCTGGCTTCCGGGCTGCTGCGCAAGCAGACTACCAGCGCGTTCAAGACCGGCGCGATCACGGGCAACTACGCCTTTGGACTCGTCGGAGCCGATAACAGCGGGGGTGCCAAACGCTTCGCCGTGGCTGGCGAGTTCAACTCCGATGGCGGCGGCAACATTTCCGGCGAAAGTGACAGTGACGACAACGGAACGGTTCAGTCTCAGCAGACTTTTACTGCCAACGATTTCAATGTGGCGTCCAGCGGAGCACAAGCTGGTCGCGGCACGGCAACCATAACCGGCATCACGAACCGCGACATAAACTTCGTCTTCTACGTGGTCAGCGCCTCTGAGATGCTGATGATGGCAGTGGACACCGGGCGGCCGCCAATGATTATGGCGGGCCAGGTGCTGCAGCAAAGCAGCAACCTCAGCGACGCGTCGCTCAACGGGAACGGCGTGCTCGAAACGCAGGCGCTCGATACAGGGAAAACGCCTGCCACGGCTGACGTGCAGGTTGGGGTTATCAACGGCAACGGTTCCGGGGCGTTCACCGCGACTATAGACGAAAACGATGGCGGCACGTTGAATGACGGCTTGGGGGAATCGACGAGCCTAGCGGGGAGCTACAGCGTGGAGCCGTCGGGCGGACGCGTGACACTCAGCAACGTCACTGGATGTCCGGGCGGTTGCGGTCTGCACAACCCGGTCTTCTACCTAGTTGGCCTGAACCAGGCTTTTGCGGTTGATACCGGCGGCAAGGTGAGCTTTGGTACGATAACGCCGCAGATGGGGAGCGACTTCAGCAAGAGCTCGTTGTCCGGGAATTTCCTGGGTGGAAGTCAACCGCCGGTCAGCTGGAGCGTGGACACGGAAGTCGACTACATAAACCTGAATGACGGCACTGTCACTGGAACGTCGGACGACGACGGCAGCGGGGGCCCATCCGCTGGTGGCGCCATCAACGCGACGTATGTGGTTTCGCCCAACGGACGGGTGGTCGCGAGCCAGGGCGGTGTCCAACAGGAGATCCTCTATATAATCTCTGCCTCGCAGGTCGTCGGCATGGACGCGGGTTCAGGTAACACCGACCCGAGCCTGACCGATTTCCACAAGTGACGGTAACGTCACAGCAAATCGCGGACCGGGGGCTTCATGCCGCCGGTCCGTTTCTTCTTCCGGGCTGTTGGCGAACTGATAAAATCGAGGTTCCGTCATGTCCGCCTCTTTCCAGCTTGTCCAGATTGAGTTCGGCCCCAGGGTTGCCAGTCCGAAGCCTTCGTGGCTTAAGGCCAAGGCTCCGGGGGGCGACAACTTTCACAACCTGAAGAAGCTGGCGCGCGGGCTGGGGCTGCATACGGTTTGCGAGTCGGCGCAGTGTCCGAATATTGGAGAGTGCTGGCACCATCACACTGCGACCTTCATGCTGCTGGGCGATATCTGCACGCGGCGTTGCGGCTTTTGCGCGGTGCCTAAGGGGCGTCCGGCGGCGATTGACTGGGATGAGCCGCGGCGCGTGGCCGAAGCGGTCGCCACGCTTGGGCTGCGTCATGCGGTCGTAACCAGCGTGAACCGCGACGACGATAACGTGGGCGGCGCTAGGATTTTTGCCGAAACCATCCGGCAGATTCGTGAGTTGGTGCCGGAGTGCCGGGTCGAGGTGCTAATTCCCGACTTCCAGGGGTTGGAAGAAGCGCTGCGCATCGTGCTCGAAGCGAAGCCCAACGTGCTCAACCACAATACCGAAACGGTGCCGCGGCTCTACCGCGCGGTGCGCTCGGGAGCGCGCTATAAGCGGACGCTCGATCTGCTGGCAAATGCCAAAACGTGGGACCCGGCAATGGTTACAAAGAGCGGCGTGATGGTTGGCATCGGCGAGGAAACCGATGAACTGATCGAAGTCTTCCGCGACTTGGGCGAGCGCGGGGTGGATATTCTGACGATTGGACAGTACCTGCGTCCTTCGAAAGATCATCTGCCGATGACGCGCTACTACACGCCTGCCGAGTTTGTCTCACTGAAAGAAGCGGCGCTGAAGTTTGGATTCAAGCACGTTGAGTCGGGGCCGCTGGTACGGTCGAGCTATCACGCGCATGAGCAGGCGGAGGTGGCGGCGCGGTAGGCAGTCGTTAGTCGTTAGTCGTTAGTCGTTGGTCGTTGGTCGTTGGTCGTTGGCAAATGCAGATCCCTCGCTTCGCTCGGGGTGACAATCCTCGAGAAAGGGTTCAGAACGACTGACGACGAACGACTGCCTCTGATCTAGCAATCAGAAGACTTTCACGTGGAATGTCAGATATTTCTTGGGGTTTTCCCGGATCGATTTCACCAGTTCCCGCGTCTCCACCAGCATCTGGTTGCTGTTGTTGTAAAGCGCAGGATCTTTGAACAGCATTCCCGCCGTGCCCTCGCCCTTTTGCAGGCGCTCGGAGAGTTCCGCCAGGTTATTCATCGTCGTCTGCAGCTTGGCGGCGAATTCCTGATCGTGCGCCATCTTGCCCAGCGCGCCCTTGCCCGCATTGATGTCGTCGGTCAACTGGCGAACGTTCGCGACTGTCTTGTTCGCGTTGTCATACAGCTCGGGATCTTTGAGCAGTCTGCCGGCCGTGCCTTTGCCCTGCTGTAACTCGTCCACCATCGCGTTCAGCTTGTCGAGGGCGGCATTCGCTTTCTTGTACACTTCGTCGCTGGTAAACAGCGGCCCGAGCGAGCCCTTGCCCTTCTGGATATCATCGACCAATCCCTTGAATTCAGCCACCGTCGCGTTGAGCTGGTCGTACAGGGCGGGACTGTAAATAACCTTGCCGATCGAGCCCTGGCCACTTTCGATAAAGGCCACGATGCGATCCACCCGCTTCAGCAACGCGTCCATGTTCTGCAGCGTGCCCTGGCTGGCGCGCACCACGTCCTGTATATCGGGCTGGTTGCGGGCTGCCAACGTGTCTCCGTCCGTTGCCTCCGTAGCGCTCGCTGTCGAACTGTCAATGTCCACGTAGGTTTCGCCCAGGACCCCGGCCGTGGCCAATAACGTGACGGAGTCTTTGCGCAAATTGAATTTGTACTTGGTGTTGACCTTCATCGTGACTTCGACCGGCGTCGTCGGCTTGGCGCCCACGATCCGGATGCCGGTCACGTTGCCGATGTCCACACCCGCCAAACGCACGGGCGCGCCTTCGCGCAAGCCGCCGGCATTATCGAAGTACGATCGCAGCGTGATCTTGCGGGTGAACCATCCGCCGGTGCCGCTCATTACGAAAATCAGGACGGCGAGTGTGATGCTCGCGAAAAGGAGAGTGAGTCCCACGCGTAGCTGCGACCATTTGAGCTGCTTCTGGCTAGGCAAGGTGGTCTGTAAACGACAGAAGCATCATAACAAACGCCGCGGAATTTTCAGCATTCGAGAGTTTCTTGGGGGCGGAAGAAGGCGGAGCTTGCGCCAAACGAAGGTTCCCACCCCTCGCGCCTGGTTGTACAGTCTGGCGCGAAGAGTGGGAGCTTCCTTATGTGCGCATTGCCGGGTTACATCGCAGGTTACCGGTCCTCACGGGCCTGGCGTTTCTGTTCGGCCTTCGCCTGTTTCTGCGCTTTCTTCTGAGCCTGCTTCTCCTGCTTGCTGGGCTTGGAGTTCGGCTTCGGGTTGTCTCGGGATGACGTCTGTCCCCGGCTTCCCGCTCCATTATTCTCCGGGCGTGTCATCGAGCGGTCGTTGGAACTGGAACTGGAGTTGGAGTTGCCGCCATTTCTGGCTGGCTCATTGAACCCGCGATTGCCCGCACGATTGTCCGCAGACGTCGCGCGCGCTTCCTGCGGCGACATCTTCGGCTCGCGATACGGCTCTCCAGCCGCGCTGGCTCTTGCCACGTTGCGTCCCGAGAACTCGCCCGGCCTGGCGGTCGCCGCAATAGCTGGACGCCCGTGATTCTCGGATGCGAACAGCTGCCGGTTCTGGCTGGCGGCATGTTCGTGTTCGGTTTGCGCTCCGAGCGCCGCGGTATGCTGCTCGCGCCCATACGCTTCCTCTTGCGGAGTCGGCCGCGCTTCGATACCTCCGGGGCCGTTGAAGGCCACATGGGTGTTATTCACGATGACGGTGCGGTTGTAGACGTTCCTCACATTAATCACGTTCACGTTCATCACTGCGCGGTTGTAGAAGAAGGCTCCGCCTCTCCATTCGCCGCCAGCGAAACCTACTCCGCCGTATCCGAAGCCGTAGTTGATCCCGCCGTAGAAGCCGACGTGCGGTCCCCAATAACCAGCGTGCCAGCCGTAGAAGCCGCCTGCGAAGCCCCAGTAGCCCGGGGTCCAGAGCATGCCCACCGGCGCAACCACCCATGTGCCGGGAACCCAGTAGTAACCGTTGACGTCACTCCACGCCCAATAACCCGGGGTCCAGAGATAACCCGGACCGGGACAGATGGGCTGTGCGTACACCGGCAGCGCCGGCGGACCGATCCGCACCGAGATTCCAATCCCGATCGCGATCTCTGCCGACGATGCCGTTGAGAACGACAGCACTGAAACCGTCAACATCAAGACTCCCAATACCAATGCTGATACCGACCTACGAACGGAGCGTTTCATTTTCTTTGCCTTTCTTTTAGTCTCGCCATTTGGGCCTATTGCTGTAGCCCCGGCCTGATTCCGTTTCGGCTGTATAAACCCTGACCATTTGCGCTTGTTGCGCGGGCGCAGAAAGTTGTTTTGGATCAGTAGGTTGGTATCTGGCAGCGGCCGGATCTGCCGAGCTTTGCTCGGCTGGACGGCCGGGGGCGGCCGTCCCTACGTAATTTTTGTGAAGGCTGGGATCAATTTTCGAGAATGACGTGGGCCAGGGCTTCTTCGGAAGTGTGGGTAAGCGAGAGCGCGATGTTCTTGGTGCCGAGCTTGGCGGCGATGGCCCCCGCCTCACCGTGAAATTGAATAGTGGGACGCTGCCCTTTCGGTCGCACTACTTCGATGTCGCGCCAGCGGACACCGCGACTCCATCCCGTACCCAGCGCCTTCATCGCGGCTTCCTTGGCGGCGAAGCGCGCGGCATAGCTTTCAAAGCGGCGGGCTCTTCGTTCGCAATAACGGATTTCTCCTTCGGTGAAGATGCGAAGAAGAAAGCGGTCGCCAAACCGTTCGATGCTTTGACGGATGCGAGGAACTTCGGCGATGTCAACCCCTGTGCCGAGAATCATAGATGCATTTTTAATTTGTAATTGGCAATTTGGCATCAGTTAGGGATGCCAGTACCGTGGCTAGGTTTGCATCTTGCTCGGGGAACACGGTGCGCAGGTCAAGCAGGACGCGACCTTCTTCTATTCGGGCGATTATGGGCGGAGTGGTGGCGCGGAGACGGGCGCTTAGTTCGTCAGCGCTGAGATCGATGTGGGTCAGCGCGATCAGGCGCGTAGGCAAGACCGCCGATGGGGCAGCGCCGCCGCCGATGACCGATTCACCATCCAGGAGTTCCAGCTTGAAGTGCGCGGATTTTACCGGAGCAGATTCAACCTGGGAAACGATTTTTCCCGCGCGGCGGGCGATCTCGTCTTTCGACAGCCGCATCATGCGCAGCACCGGTACGGCGTCGTGGTCGCATTTAACGTAGGCGAGCAGCGTGGCTTCGAGCGCGGCGTAGGTGAGCTTGTCCACGCGCAGGGCGCGGAACAGCGAGTTCGAGCGCAGGCGCGCGACCAGATCGGCGCGGCCGCTGATCAATCCCGCCTGCGGACCGCCGAGAAGTTTATCGCCGCTGTAGGTCACGATGTCGACGCCGGCGCGCAAGCTGTCGAGCACGCCCGGTTCGTCGTTGATTCCGACCGAGCGCAGATCGAAGAGCGCGCCGCTGCCCAGATCTTGCATGAGCGGAAGATTGCGGCGGCGGGCGAGAGCGACCAGTTCGTCGAGCCCAGGCTGCTCGGTGAAGCCGGTGATTTCGAAGTTGGAACGATGCACGCGGAGCAAGAGGCGGGTGCGGTCGTTGATTGCGAGTTCGTAATCGGCGGCGCGCGTACGGTTGGTGGTGCCAACTTCGCGCAGCGTTGCACCCGACTTCGACATGACGTCGGGGATGCGGAACGAGCCGCCGATTTCGACCAGCTCTCCGCGCGAGACAAGGACTTCGCCGCCCTCGGCCAGCGAGTTCAACGCGAGCAGAACGGCGGCGGCGTTGTTGTTGACCACTATGGTCGAGATGGCGGTCGAGAGCTTTGCCGGGCTGTGCTCGGCTGGACGGCCGAGGGCGGCCGTCCCTACGTGGGCGTCGCCCAGGAGCTTCAGGAACAGGCGGTCGACATGGACGTCGCGCTTCCCGCGCTCGCCGGTGGAGAGGTCGAATTCGAGATTAGTATAGGCGCTCGCCGTGGCGCGGAGGTGATCGAGCGCACTCGGAGCCAGCGGCGCGCGTCCGAGATTGGTGTGCAGNNGCGGACAGGCCGCCGAGCGCGAGATCCAGCGATTTCTCGCTTACCTGGGCGCCTGGGATTTGACTGTCAGCGATTCGACCGCTGGCGATTTCCTGGCGAAGGTGCGCGAGCACGAGGCGGATACTTTCGGCGACGGCGGAATGACCCTCACGTTCGACCAGCGCCTGTATGTTGGGCTGGCGGAGAAGTTCGTCCGTCGAAGGCAGTTTCTGAAACAGTCCGGACTTGTTTGCGGTGGACACCGAGGGCGATTATGCCACAGGGAGGTTAAGTCGCGGCACTATCACACGGGCGGGATCCGGAGCGGTGCAGGAACTACACATTGCATGGGGCAAAGCGGGTGTACAATCGTTCCCGTTCTCGAGGTCAAAAAGGAAATCTCGGTCAAAATAGAGGCGGTGTGAGCCAAGCGGCGATCGTGAAAGAGAAGGTGGAACTGGCTGTTGCGGACGGAACCCGGATGGCAGCCTATGTGGCTCGTCCGGAGCAAGGCGGGCCGCATCCGGGGATACTCCTGTTCCAGGAAGCATTTGGCGTTAACCGGCACATCCGCAATGTGAGCGAGCGGTTGGCCGCGGAGGAATACGTTGTAATTGCTCCGGAGCTGTTTCATCGCACGGCGCCGCCGGGTTTTGAGGGCAGCTATACCGACTTTGCCGCCGTGATGCCGCACTACCAGGCGGTGACAACCGAGACGGCGGAGATGGACATACGGTCGGCCGATGAGTGGCTGCGTTCGAATTCGCAAGTGAAACCAAACGAGATTTCNNAGTGTGGGATTCTGCATGGGCGGCCGCGTTTCATTTCTTGCCAACAGTGTAGTTCCGCTGCGCGCCGCAGTGTCGTTTTACGGAGGCGGAATCGCTCCCGGATTGCTGGACCGGGCATCGAAGGTGCAGGCACCGTCATTGCTCATCTGGGGTGGATTGGACAAGCATATTACGCCAGCGCACCGGAAAGCGGTGACCGATGCCTTGAGCGCACAGCAGAAGATTTATGTGAATGTCGAGTTCTCCCATGCCGACCATGGATTCTTCTGTGACGAACGTGCATCGTATGAGCCGCGCTCGGCGCGGCAGGCGTGGGCGTTGACTTTGGAGTTTCTGCGCTCGTGAAGAAACTCGGGACGGTTTTTGCGGGGCCGACGCCGATTCTGAAAACAAGCCGCCCCTTATCGCAGCGGTGAACCGCTGCGCCACCCAAAATCAAGGGCAAAACCGACTTCGCAGCCTGCTAGGATTTCAATACCGTACACACCGAGGCACAGATGGGCCCTCCTATATTGAACGTGGCGGCAACCTTAGCACCCTTCACCTGCAACGGTTGCGGGGCCTTCCCGAGCAATTGCCGAGCGCACCATCCGAGCATGGCGACACCGGTTGCGCCAATGGGATGGCCTTTCGCAATGAGACCGCCCGAGGTATTAATGCCACATTCGCCATTGACCGCGGCTTTTCCGTCGACCCAATATTGTGCGCCTTTTCCGTACTCGGCTTTTCCTAAGACCTCCGTGCCGAGCGCTCCCATGACCGTGAAACA
>PLHP01000227.1 GCA_003138955.1 Acidobacteriaceae bacterium
GACCGGCCTTCTCATCCCATCTGGTTGCGACAACCAATTTTCACGCTCGGATGATTGCAACTCGCGAATTTTTCCTGCATCATATCGGGGTAGTGACTCGGTTGGGCTCAAAACTCGTCGCAGTCTTTCTGCTGTGCTCAGCAGTGCTGTTGGGCAGCCAAATGCTTTTGCCATCGACTACTGGGGCATCGGCGATTCCAGCCCCGTGCCACAATCATGGCCAACCAGCCCGCACACCAGCAAGTCATCAGTGTTGCGTGGTGAGTCACCACCCTTCGATTGTTGAAACGTACTCACCTGCCCAAAGCTTGCACGACTTCTCATCGTATGTTGGGACTGAACCTAGTAAAGGCAATCGCTCACACGAACGGTTGTTTTTTACCCCATCGTTTTCTTCAAACTCTCCCCCGATTACGACCCTGCTTCGCGTCTAGAAACGAGAAACCACAACAACAGTTTTGTTTCTGCGTTCGGAGGAATCTGCACGCCGAGGCGCCGTTTCGAATTAGTTTCAATCACGCTTAGGGGTGACGGATGCGTTCGATACAAAATATTTTGTTGGCTTTCTTTTTTTCGGTCGGGCTATCGGCTGGACAGGATACTCACCAAGACATGGACATGCCGGCACAAGAGAAGCCGAATCAAACGATGCCGAACATGAGCGGGAGCACGATGAGCATGGAGTCCCATTCTCTCATTGAACTTCTGCAAAAGCACGCGACTGCTGGCACAGATGCGGAGCCGAACTCCACGCCCTTTGAAATGTTCATGACGACGAAGGGTAGTTGGACGTTCATGTTCCACGGCGTCGCATTTCTCAATGACATTCAGCAGTCCGGCCCGCGTGGTAGGGACAAACTGTTCTCCACAAGTTGGCTCATGCCGATGGCTCAACGGAGGCTTGGCAATGGAACTTTCACCCTGCGAGCTATGCTGAGTTTAGAACCAGCAACGATTTCCCAAAGACGGTACCCTGAACTGTTCCAGCAGGGTGAAACCGCGTACGGTCTTCCGATTGTAGACGGCCAACACCCGCACGATTTCTTTATGGAACTTGCCGCCTTGTACGACTACAAGCTGAGCGAAAAGACAATGCTGTCCTTCTATGGTGCCCCTGTGGGCGACTCTGCTATGGGGCCAGTCGCGTATCCTCACAGGGTATCTTCAGCAGAAGACCCCATCGCACCGCTTGGACACCATCTTCAAGATTCGACACACATCGCCGACGATGTAATCACGGTTGGGATAACACACGGGAGCGTTCGGTTAGAAGCGTCAGGGTTTCACGGACGCGAACCGAATGAATCTCGCTGGAGCATCCAATCCGGCCCGATTGATTCTTGGTCAACCCGCATAACGGTGAATCCGGGTCTGAATTGGAGCTTTCAGTATTCGATTGCCCAACTTCACAGCCCGGAAGTGCTGTTCCCGAACGAAGACGTTCGACGCATGACAGCATCACTGATGTACAACCGACCGGTACGCAACGGAAACTGGACGTCGATGCTTCTATGGGGCCGGAATCAAAGCTTGTCGGACGGAAACATCGGGAACGGCTATTTGTTGGAATCCACGCTCCAATTCTTGCACAGGAACTATGCATGGACTCGCATCGAGAATGTTGACCGCACGAATGAACTCTTGGTGGGTGAGAATCCACTGCCGTCCGGCTTCACGGAACGATACTTCACCCGCGTTCAGGCGTACACGGTTGGGTACGACCGCGGAGTCGGTCACATTCCGCATCTGTCGACGGCCATCGGTGCTCAGTTTATGTGGTACGGAGTGCCAGATGTGCTGAAGCCGATCTACGATTCACAGCCCCTCGGAGGAGTCGTGTTTCTTCGAGTGCGTCCACATTGACTTGGAGACTGTTGCAAAATCCCGATTACACTCGGCGACCCGTAGGTTGGGATTTTGCCTTTTCGCAACTAGTTCGATAATATCCGGGTGCTTTCCGAAAAGGAGGAAACACCGATGAAGCGAATTGTAGGGTGGGGATTGGTGGTGATGTTGTGCGCGCTGGTCTCGATGCAGGCGCTGGCTGCCGACAAGTCGGACGTCGCGGCTCGCGCCGCGACCTGGGAGAAGGAATATAACGCGGGTAACCTGGCGGCGGTTGTGGCGCTTTACGCTGCCGATGCGTGCCGGTTGCCGCCCAACCAGGAAGCTGTCCACGGCAGGGATGCGATCCTGGCACAGCTCAAGGCCGGAATGGATCGTGGGGCCGCCAAGGTGAAGATCGCCGTCACGGCCGCCGAGAGCAGCGGCGATGTCGGCTACGGCACCGGGACGTATGTGATCACCGGTGCGGACGGCTCACATATTGACCATGGGAAGTGGATGCTGGCCTCGAAGAAGGTGGAGGGAAAATGGGTGACCCAATGCGACATCTTTAATTCGGACATGCCCATGCCGAGCGGAGCGATGAAATAGTGTTGCCTGGGCGCGCTCGCGATGCCCCCAAAAGGCTCGCGGGCGTGCCACTCCACCCCTCCTCGCAGCTAGCTGCGAACAATCGCGATTGCGCTCATTGAGGGGTTCCGAGTGCTAACCGATTTCACCAACTGAGAGTTGTTATTGCCCTGCGCGTTTGTCGAACTTGCTCGCCACCTTCACGCCGCTTAAGCCGCCGGCGTACTTCGAGACACCGCGATAGAGCGACTCGGCGATGCGCTGGCGGTGCTCGGAGGTTTCGAGCTTGCGCTCGTCGGTCGGATTGGAGACGAACGAAATCTCGGCCAGAATCGAGGGCATATTCGCGCCGATCAGCACGATGAAGGGCGCCTTCTTGACGCCGCGGTTGCGGAGGTGGGCATTGTTCTGGGCAAGCCCTCCGTAGAGCGATTCCTGCACGTCGCCGGCAAACTCGCGCGATTCTTCAATCTTTTCTTTCAGCGCAATCTTCTTCACCAGATCCTGCAGTTCGTAAATCGATTTCTGCGATACCGCGTTTTCGCGCGCGGCAACTTCCAGCGCTTCCGGCGATGAGGTGAAATTCAGATAGTAGGTTTCGACGCCGCGCGCATCGGAATCGCGGCTGGAGTTGGCGTGGATCGAGATGAACAAATCCGCCCGCTCCCGGTTCGCAATCGCGGTGCGGGTTTCGAGGGGAATGAAGGTGTCGTCCCGGCGCGTGTAAATCACTTCGGCGCCCAGCCGGGATTCGAGCAAGCGGCCGAGGCGCTTGGCCACGTCCAGCACCACGTCCTTCTCCAGCAGGCCGTTCGGACCAATGGTGCCGGTGTCATGGCCCCCGTGACCGGGGTCAATCACGATCTTGCCAATCTTCAGCCCCAGGACGCGAGTCAAAGACCGGTCGCCGGCGGCCGTGGGACGCGCTTCGCGCGAATTAAGACGCGTGTCCGAACGGGAATCGGCCGAATGAGAATCGGCGGAACGAGAATCGGACGCACGAGAATCAGACGAACGAGAATCGGCGGCGTCGGAAGTTGCCGTCGTTGCGGCGTAACGTGACTTTTTCCGGCGCGAGGAAGATCCGGAAGAAGCCGATGCCGCCGAACGTGAATCGGACTTTGCCGGATTCTCCTCGTCAGCGTCGGAAACATTAGCGCCCTGGCCCGTCGCTACTTCGGGGCGAAGTTTTTCATGTTCCAGCGAGGCAACTGTCGACGGAGCCCTGCCGTTCCCGTCAACCTTCGGATCAACGTTCGGAACAACGTTCCCGTCAACGTCCGCGTCCACAATCGTCTTTGGGATCCTGCGGTTCGATCCTTTGACCGCAACCGTGGTCTTAATCACTCCATTGCCGTTCGCGCTGGCACCTTCGGGCGGTAAGTCGGTTTCGACCAGTCCCGGTTTCCGGGAGCCGGCCGCATTCTTGTCAGAGTCCGGCTGAGCTTTCCGCCCATCGGATTTCAAGCCTCCGCCAACCGGCGCTGCCGCCGCGCTGGAGTCGTCGTCCGATTCCTCGGAAACCGCCGCGTCCGTCTCCGCCCTGGCCGTCATCGCGCGCTTCTGCTTCTTATGAACGTCGTTGCCGTGAATGTCGTTGCCGTGAATATCCTTGCCGTGAATATCAATGATGAGCCGGTACGGGTCCGGCAGCAGGAAAGCGTCGTAGCTCGCGAGGTTGTCCACTTCCAGCACAATCCGCGTGCGCCCCGGCTCAAATTCGGCGACCCGGATTTTCTTCAGGAAGCCATCGTCGACGTCGAAGGTCTTGCCGACCAGGGTCGAAGCCAGTGTGGTATCGCGGAGATCGAAGAAAATGCGGTCCGGATTCGAGATGCGCTGGGAGCCGAACTTCACTTCCTGCTCGACGTCAATAGCGACGCGGGTGTAGTCGGGCGTGGACCAGTGGCGAACCCCGGTAACGCGCGGCAACGCGCTGCGGCGGTTGTTCTCGGCGCTCGCGTTATTCGCGGATTCGGCCGCCCCGTCGGAACCGGCGCCGGCGCCGCTGCCGGCGCTGCTACCGGCATTCGCCCGCCGCTTGCGCGCCATCTTCTCGGCCGAGCGTTCCCTTTCCGCCGCCTCGGCATCGATTTCCTTTACCGCGGCGCGGGCATCCTCGGCCAGTCGGTTGCGCGGATAACGATGCATAAAGTCGGTGAAGGTCGTCCGCGCCTCTTCGGGCTGGTGGAGATCGTCCTTATAGATCTCGCCGATCGTAAAGAGCGCAGCGAAGCGGTATTTGCTGCCGGGATATTCCTTGCGCAGAAAGCGGTACTGTTCGATGGCGCCGCGCAGAATCTTGTTGTCGTCAAAGCGCCGCCCCATCTCGACCATAAGCTCGGCGGTCGCCACCACGCTCGG
>PLHP01000151.1 GCA_003138955.1 Acidobacteriaceae bacterium
ATCAAAATATTAAGGCTGTGGAGGAAAGACCGAGCGGACGCACTGCGACCGGCATCGGTTTGGGCGGCGTTAACGATAACAGCCTCCTTCGGCTACTGGAGTCGTCGCAACCAAGACTAAGCGGGAACGTGACTTAATGCACGATTACGGAGGTAATTGGAGAGGGGAGGATGGGGCGCGGAAGGCTGTACGGAGGGACAGGTCCTTTCGGATGCGGCGCGCTACACTAGTGGCGCGGGCGCGTGATTGCTATGTCGATCCAAGCTTGCTGGTGAAGACCCGGGCGTCCCCAAGCGGCAGGAACCCTTCGACTTCGCTCAGGGCAGGCGGGCGAGACGCGTATCTACGGGAAAGTCTGATGAAGATCGGCGTGCTTTTTTTTGGAGTATTGAAGGACGTGGTAGGACGATCGGCGGAGACGGTTGATCTGCCGGAAGGGGCGCGGGTGCGGGAAGTGCTCTTCTATTATGCGCGAGAGGTTCCGCGGTTTGAAGCGATGGCGCCATCGCTGGCGATTTCGGTGAATCAGGAGTATTCGGGAGCGGACCGGGTGCTGCGAGAGGGCGATGAAGTGGGGCTGTTGCCACCGGTGAGCGGCGGGTCGGCGGAAGACGGCGAAGCGCCGGGCGAAATTCGGATTGTCCGCGAGCGGATCGATACGGAAGCTGTGGTTGGGCGGTTGAAGCGGCCGGGGGATGGCGCGGCGGTGATTTTCGACGGCGTGGTGCGGGACAACACGCGTGGGCGGCGCACACTCTATCTGGACTATGAAGCCTATGAAGCGATGGCGTTGAAGCAGATGGAATCTCTGGCGGCAGAGGCGCGGGCGCGTTTTGGGGTGCGAGCCGCGTCGATCGTCCACCGGCTGGGGCGGCTGGAGATTGGCGAGACGAGCGTGCTGATCGTGGTGGCCGCGGCGCATCGGGACGCGGCCTTTGACGCCTGCCGCTGGATCATTGACACGCTCAAGAAAACAGTGCCGATCTGGAAAAAAGAATACTTCGAAGATGGAGCGGTGTGGGCTGCCGGTGAGGCGTTTCCCGAGAAAATCGACGGGCGCGAGACACAGCGGTAGAGCAGCTTGCATCCAAATGACTGACTCTCAAATGAAGCGCATCCGACAGGTCTTATTCGTCCTCCTCTCGATCGTTTATGCCATCTCCGGGTTGCTGGCGCAGGAGCCTGAAACCACGATCAAGGTCGACGTGAAGCTGGTCAACGTGTTCGTGACGGTGACGGACGCGCACGGGGCTCCGGTGGCCAACCTGCAAAAAGAAAATTTTGTACTGAAGGAAGATGGCAAAGAGCAGAAGATCGCGATCTTCGGCCGGGAATCGGCGCTGCCGCTGTCGATTGTGCTGGCCGTGGATACGAGCCTGAGCACAAGAAAAGATCTGCCGCTCGAGCTGATCTCGGCGCGCAAGTTTGTACACGCGATTGTACGGCCGCAGGACGGACTGTCCTTGTACAAATTCAGCGAGGAAGTGAGCGAGTTGGTACCGTTCACATCCGACTTGAAAAAGATCGACGCCGGAATCGACCGGGTGCGCAATGGCTCNNACGGCGGAGACACGATGAGCCAGGTGAATTACAAAGAAGCGCTGCGCGCGGCCCAGGAGGCGGAGGCGATTATTTATAGCATCATCATCGTGCCAATCGAAGCGGATGCAGGACGGGATACCGGCGGCGAGCACGCCCTGATTCAGATTTCAACGGACACCGGCGGGAAGTATTATTACGCCACCTCATTGCCGCAACTGGACGACGCCTTCCGCCAGATCAGCGACGAACTGAGGACGCAGTATCTGCTGGCCTATTATCCGTCGCAGCGCTATTCGAATTCGGAATTCCGCCAACTGCGGGTGGACCTGATGAACGCGCCGACGGGCGGTCCTTATCAGTCGCACTATCGCGCGGGGTACTACACCCGGAAGGGGACGTTCTAAGCAGGCGTCCTCGCAGATACACAATTCTGAAGTCCAATCCTACTGAAAACCATATATTCCACCGCCTTAGAGCCTCAAGTCGAGCCCTCGTCTTCTCAGCAACTATATTGTTTACAATACAATAGAGAACATGTTGTCAAATGAAGCTGTCTTGGATTGTGAATTGCTGTTAGTACGATGACTTCCGTTCCCTAGAGGAGAGATTATGGCTCAGGTTCGCGTGCTGTTTCGGATTCTTACCCTTGTGTTCGTGCTGGCGCTGCTGGTGGCGGTTACGTTCGCCCAGGAAACTACGGGCGGCTTGCAGGGTATCGTGAGAGACCCGACGAGTGCGGTGGTGTCAGGTGCGCATGTCGAGTTGACGGGTTCGTCGCTGGTCGGCAAGAAAGAAACAGACACCGACGGTTCCGGCTACTACCGTTTTGCCAACCTGCCGCCGGGCACCTATGTACTTACAGTGAGGGCAAAGGGTTTTAAGGCAGTAAAGCGCGAAGGCCTGACGATCGAGGTCGGCCATCTTCCCTCGGTAGATCTTGCGCTTGAGGTTGGCGCATCGAGTGAGGTCGTGGAAGTAACCGGCCAGGTACCCGAGATTGACGTCACGACGACGCGAACAGTCACCAATGTCACTGCGGACGTGATAGCGGACGTTCCGCACGGGTATTCCTTCCAGTCCGCGATTCAGTTTGCTCCCGGGGCCCGCGAAGAGCCGCTGGCGGGTGGGATGGTAGGACCTAACGCCGCTGGCGGCACCGGAACCGGCGGCCAATCTGCTGGCAGCGGCACCAATGGACAGGCTTTTGGTTTCTCGATTGGTGGCGGCGCCGATTCCGAGAACGCTTACCTGGTGGAAGGGCAGGAGACGGCGGACGCCGTCGGTGGCTTCTCCCATACCAATGTGCCCTTTGCTTTCATTCAGGAAATGCAGGTGAAGAGTTCGGGCATTGAAGCCGAATACGGCGGGGCGATGGGTGGCGTGGTCAACGTGGTCATGCAGAAAGGCGGCAACAGCTACCACGGATCGCTCTTTGTCCAGGCTGAAAGGGGCGGGTGGGACGGTTCGCCAAACGATTATCCCAGGTACGATCCTACGTTTACTGGCGGGTTCTTAGGCGGCTCAACTGGCGCAAATGCCGATCCAACTTACCAGGATTACCAGCCCAAGAGGGACAAGGTCTCAGATATTTTCCCAGGTTTCACGATAGGCGGTCCGATCCGGAAGGACAAGCTGTGGTTCTTCGCGTCGTTCAATCCCGAGTTCCATGAACGCGAACGCGTTGTGAATTGGAATTCGAGTGCGAACTTCCTGTATCCAGCTGCAAGCGGTCCGTTGCCGTTCAGCAGCAACCAGCAGACCTATTACACGAACGCTCGGATTGATGCGGCCTTGACCCAGAAGATTCGCGTGTTCGGTTCCTGGCTCTACCAATTCCAGCATACGAACGGCGAGTTCTTGCCTGCCGCGGACGCCACCAACCCTTCGTTCGTAAACACCACTGCATCGAGTCCGCCAGAGACAGCCGGCCACAACCTCGGATTCGCTGCACCCAACGTAACGACTAACGTTGGGCTGGATTTCACCCTCACGCCACGCTTGATTGGAACTTTCCGCTGGGGGTACAACTTCCAGAACTATCACGACTTCGGCATGCCAACCACCGGTGCTTTTGATTTGTTCGACGCGAGCGGTATAGGAGCGTCCGATAACCTCGGCAACACGATTCCGTCCACCTCCCAACTATCCCAGATTACTGGCTATGTTAGCGCCCCCAATAATGTCAACAATACAACGTACAACGTAACGCATCGCAACCAGATTGATGCGGACATGGCCTGGTTCAAGAGCGGATTGAAGGGCACACACAATTTCAAGTTCGGTTACCAGCTCATGCGGCTTTCCAACGCCGTTGAACAACATCCCAATGAACCGCTCGTGACGGTGGTTCCTGGCGCGGGACTATACGTTCCCGACTACGGTGGGCCCTATGCAGCCAATTGCAACATAGCTGATCCCGGAGGATCTATTAACCCCAACACGGGGGCTTGGCAAGGAGGGCCTTACGGCGGCTGCGGCGGCCAATTTGGTTACCTCTGGATCCAGGACTACGGCTCTCTGGGCACGGCTACCAGCATGAATCATGCCTTCTTTGCCCAGGACGCCTGGACGATTGGCAAAGGTATCACGATCAATGCTGGGGTTCGTTTTGAACACGAATACCTGCCCGCCGAGCAGCAGCCAGCAGGCGGCATAAGCCAGCCCATTAAATTTGGTTGGGGTAGCAAAATCGCTCCCCGCGTTGGAGCTGCCTGGGATCCGTTACAAAACGGCAAATGGAAGGTGTTCGGTAGCTACGGTAAGTTCTATGACATTATGAAGCTGAATCTGGCCATCAGCTCGTTCGGCGGCCAGTACTGGAATAACTGCTACTATGCCTTGGGCACTCAGGATCTGAGTTCCATCGTTCCCGTTGCCAATTCCACTAACCGATACTGCGGAAGTCCCACTGCCACTGCCACGACCCCAGCGAACTTCGGCTCAGCAGGATCGCCCGCGGGCATTACCTTCATACAAGACGCGAACTATCGCACGTTCCCCACCTCGTGTTCGACTTGCACCTCCACGGAAGAGGGAGTCGCCCCGAGCATCAGTCCCTACACGCAGCACGAGAGCGTTTTTGGCATCGACCATCAGATTTCCAAGAACGTGGCCTTCGAAGCCCGCTGGGACCGCCGCCGTCTCGACCATGTCATCGAAGACGCGGCTTTATATAATCCAAACATTGGCGAAACCTTTGTGATCGTCAATCCAGGACAGGGAGTTAACCGCACCTTCGACGGTTTCTGGAACTTCCTGTACGGCAGCCCCAGCGGATGCATTCCCGCTGGACAGACGCCGCCGGCGGGACAAGCCAACTGCCCGGGCCCGCCCCCGACGGCGGCTCGCAGCTACGATGGTGTGGAGTTGCGCCTGAGCAAGTCAACCAGCCATCACTGGGCGGGCATGTTCTCCTATACCTACAGCAAGTTCCGCGGCAACTACACCGGCTTGACCAACACCGACCCATCTGACGGTGGCGGCGGCCGCAACGCCCCGAATAACAGCCGTGCGTTCGACGAGCCTTTCTTCTACTACGGCGCAAACGGCAATTCCAACAACGGACTCCTTCCGACCGACCGGCCGAGTGTCTTCAAGGGCTATGCCTACTACGAGCTGCCGTGGATGCGCAAGTTCTCCACGAACTTTGGTATCTTCCAGTACCTATACCAAGGAAGCCCCGTAAGCAGCTACATCGACGTAGGTAACTCATTCGCTCCCGATTTCGGCACGTATAGCACTCCCAACGCGGAAGGGGGTGCATTCCCGACCTACATCGTGGGCCGCAGCAACTTCCTGCCCATCTCGCAGAGCGCAAACGGCGTTATTTCCATGGGCACTCCCTACCAACGGCGCACGCCTTGGTTCACACAGTCTGACCTACAGCTAACGCAAAACTACAAGATCCGCGAGAACAAGGCCCTCAGCTTATCGATAACTGCGCCGAACGCGCTTAATCAGCGTGCGACCACTGCGTACTGGGAGAATATTGACTCCGACTACTACCCCCAATTCCTGGCGCCGCCTTCTGCCGCCTGTGGCGGGCCGTGCACCCAGGCCGGCAACGGCTACCTGTTCTACGCGGCGGCGATGTCGGGGTACAACTACAAGGCGCTGATCAACAATGCGGCGGGATCCGTCGGGCCAAGTGGGGCGCTGACCGTCAACAACCTTTACGGCCGGCCTTTGTACCACCAGCTCAGCCGAAACCTGTTTATGTCTTTGCATTTCACCTTCTAACCACCGTTGTAGTGAGTTCTTCGAGGAGCCGGATTTCCGGCTCCTTTTTTTTGGTGCGCCCGGCAGGGCGCAATCACATGGAGGTGAAAGTCCTCTAAACACCCGGAAAGGGGAAGTGTTAGCCGAACAGCAAGGGTG
>PLHP01000011.1 GCA_003138955.1 Acidobacteriaceae bacterium
CATTCTTAAATGGCTTGACGCGTGGGCTGCCAAACTTCGATTGCTGTTGACAAGGATACAACCGGCGCTGTACATGGTTGTGTTCTTGAGCGCGGGACTTCTGCGCCGAGATTGCCATGCGTGGGGAACAGGACTCGAAGCGCGCGGAGGGCCAGCCATGATGTCCCGCGGCGCCGCGCCATAGCGGCTAAAACCGCTTGTGTGGCGGGTTCTGACGGCATGGTTGAAGCCATGCCCTTTCAAAACTATCCGTGAACCAACTTAGTCGGAGTTTTTTTAGATATAGTTGGAAAAAGGGGTTGATTTCGATTTGAGGGTCCTACTCATCAAACCGCGCTCCTCGGCAGTTCATTTCGGTCTCGCCCCCTTTTTCCGGACTGAGCCGCTGGGGCTGGAGTACATCGCGGCGGCGCTCGGCGCATGTGGGCATCGGGTCCGCATCGTGGATTTGTGTTTCGAGCGCCAAAGCATGGCGCGTCTCATAAAGCGTTTCCGGCCGGAGATCGCGGGCATCTCATGCCTGCACATCTTGGACGCGCCCGCCACTCTGCAGCTTGCCGGCGAAATCAAACAGATCGATCCGGCAATCTTCGTCGCCGTAGGCGGCCATGCCGCGGCTTCGTACGCAAAAGCGTTGGAGCAGAGCCGTTGGCTGGACGCGATTTGCGTCGGCGAGGGCGAGAGCGCCATGCCCGCCTTGTGCGACGCCCTGGCACAGCATAAACCGCTCCACGACGTGCCATCTCTGCTGTTGCCCACTGGCGACGGGCGGTTCGCCTCGACCGGCGAGGCGCGCGAGTGGCTCGACTTGGACGACGTCCTCTGCCCCGACCGTGCCGCGGTGGAAACGTGCCGGAAGCACTACGTCTGTCTGAATTACATGCCGGTCTGGACACTGGAGACCACGCGCGGTTGCCGGCACCGCTGCAACTTTTGCTCGGTCTGGCAATTTTACAAGGGATCTTGCCGCTTCCATGCCGCGCGGAACGTGCGCGCGGATTTCGAGCGCACCGGCAAGAACGTCTTCGTCATCGACGATTATTTCTGGGGAGACCCGGCGCGCAGCGAGGAACTAGCGCGTGAATTGCTCGCCTCGGGCGAGCGCAAGAACTGGATGCTGGCACAGTCGCGCGTGGATCTGGTCGGCGAGAGTTTCGAACTGCTGCGGCTCTGGCGGCCATTGGCGAGGAAGTTCGACATCTTCTTCGGTTTCGAATCGCCGACGCGCAAAGGTCTCGACTCCCTGAACAAGGGAACGGACCTATCGAAGACACTGGATGCCATTCGCGTGGCCCGGGAGTGCGGATTTGGAGTAACCGGAAATTTCATCGTGGATCCGGATTTCTCCGAGGAAGACTTCGCCGAGCTGTGGGACTTCATCGAAACTCACCAACTCTACCGGGTCGGCTTTACCATCCTGACGCCGCTGCCGGGCACGTTCTACTTCGAGCAGATCAAGGCGCAACTGAAAGTTCTGGACTGGAATCAGTACGATCTGCACCACCTGCTCTGGAAACCTCGCCTGCCGGTCCAGCGCTTCTTTGAACTCTACTGCGAGACTTGGAAGCGCACCGTGCTCAACGCCGCCGGGCGAAAGAAGTGGTGGGAGTGGGCGCGGGACATCGATCTGCGCCACATCGGCGATATGGCGAGAACCCTCGCCCGCGCTCAGAAATTGATGGATCCGCGGGCTTATCTGGCGGAGTTCAGCGTTCCCACGGACTTGCCATAGTGCCTTGTGGGGAGAATCGTGTACTGCTCCCGACTTTTACGACGGGATCCTAAGACCCGAGAACTAACCGGTCCCGGTCGCGCGCTCTCGCAGCTCGCGCTCGTACTCTGCAAGCTGCCGTTCGATGTCCGCTTGCTTTTTCTTCCGGGCTAACAGGTCCTCCCGGTAACGCTTCAAGAAGTAATCGATGGTTTCGACGCGCAGCTTAATGGTATTGACCGGCCGGTTTTCGTCCAGGTCTTTAAAGGAGAAATAAGGTGTGCCCGAGCGCTCCACGATCTGCTCGATCGCGCTGTAAATGGGCGCGTCGTGACCACATTTGAAGCTGGAAATCTCCACCGCCACCAGGTTGGGATGGCGGGCAGTGAACTTGGCGGCCCAGACCTTGTGGTTGGAACTGGCCGAGTTGGCGGTCTTCCACACATCGGAGATGTCAAGCGGGTGGCTGATTACACCAGCGCGTACTTCCTCGCCGAACAGGCGCTCCAGCAAGTCCTCATCCAGCGGCAACGTACTCTGCGAGAAGATCGAATAACCCAGCTTCTGGAACTGCTCCATGATCTCGTGGTTGATCCCGGGATCGTGGTGGTATGGGCGTCCCAGCATAACGATGCCTAACTTCCGTTCCGACTCCAGCTGGTCGAGGACCACGCGGGCACGGCGGCGAATGCTGGATTCATACCTTCCCAACTCCCGGTAGCCGATCTCGATGGCGCGTTCATTTTCCTCCTCCGAGAGGCCAAGAATCGGCGCCCACGTTTGGAACATCTGGCGCGCAAAGAGCTTGCGGTCCGAAAGGTCCACCAGCGGGTGCGCGTAGCGAATGCCGTGTTCGGCAAAGAGATCGGTTTCCTTCGTATAAGCGGCTTCCACGGTCTCCGGTGTCACCGAAACTGTGGGACAGGCATTGTGCCCCTTGGTGTTCACGAGCGGAGAGGACAGCACGTCGAACATGGGGAAGAAAATCACCTGCAGCGGCTTGTGCACGTGCTTGTTGAAGATAAGGTTGTGGACGTGCGCGATAGTGATCTTTGAAGGATAGCAAGGGTCGATCGAACCACGACTCGATCCCGCGCGGTACATCTCCCCGCTGGTGAAATCCGAGTACACGATGTTTTCTGCTGGCACGCCCAAGCTTTCCAGATACGACCTGAACAGCGGCGCGTAGGCATACATGTTCAGGACGCGAGGAATGCCGATGCGCAGCCGCCCGCGCTGTTTCATCAGCGCCAGGCGCCGGCGGGCGGCGGCCGTCCAGGCACGCTCGGGGATTTGATCAGCGACGCTTTCCGGGTTGCGCGATCGCCATACTTCGCGTGCGACAATCTCCACCAGGTTCGGGTTCGCGGCCTTGGTGGCGTCGAGATTGGCCTTGATGCCGCGCATGGTTTCGACATCTTCCACCGCGCCTTTTTCACAGGTGGCGATAATCATGCGCTGCTCCCCTGGCTGGAGCGCAACCTTGGACTGGAAAGGGGTGCGCAAAGACGGTGGCGCCCAGCCTTCCCCGAGTCCGGTCTGCAAATTTCCCGTCTGCACATCGAGGAAAGTTCGCAGGCAGGCATCCTTGCAAAAGTTGCAGCGCGTGTCTTCACTATGCGTAGTGCGGTAGCTGATCTTGCGGACGGCGTCCAGGCCGATGAAGGTGGTGGAGTGCCCATTGCGCCACAGGCGGATGGCTTCGATGCCGGCGCCAATCGCTCCCGATTCGCCGCAGTGCTGGTGGACAAAAATCTCCGGTTCTTTCCCCGTGAAGCGGAAGCTGGCGCGCAGGAAATCCACCTGCGCCTTAACCGCGGCGAGATTGTTCTGCGTACCTCCTTGCAGAATGAACCGCGTGCCCAGTGCAGCCAGGCTTGGTACCTTGGCGACATACAAGAAAACATTCCTGGGCAGCACCGTCGCCAAGCCGGCCAGGATTTCTTCCGGCCGCCAGCCCTGGCGCTGAAAGTTTACGATGTCGGACTGCAGGAACACCGCGCAGCCGTAGCCGAAGACAGGCATGGCGTTGGCGGTGAAAGCCACGTCCGCATAGTTCTCTACCGGGATGCCAAATCCTTCCGCCGTGGATTGCAGAAAATAGCCGTTCCCCGCGGAGCACTGTGTGTTGAGCTTGAAGTCTTTAACGCGGCCATTCTTGAGGACGATCATCTTGATGTCCTGGCCGCCGACGTCGACGATGACGTGTGGATCGTGGTAGAAGCGTATGGCTGACTCGGTGTGGGCCACGGTTTCGACCAAGGCGACGTCGGCCTGCAACACGCGTTGCAGGGTGTCCTTGGCGTAGCCGGTCGTGCCCACGCCGCGGACTTCCAGGATCGCACCTTGGGTTTCCACCTGCTGGCGTAGATTCTCGAAGAGATCAATAGTGTCCTGTATAGGATTGCCCTTTGAGAGTTGATAGGCTTTCGAGAGAACCTCGCCGTGCTCCGACAACAGCACCGCTTTGGTGGAAGTTGAACCGCCATCGAGGCCGATAAAAGCTTGGACTCGCTCACCGGGCTGGAAGGTCGCTGGAACGAACTTCGGCCGCCAGTACTTGGCTTTAAACTCTTCTAATTCTTTCTTCGAAGATCCCAAGCCACGGTTGCCGGAAGCCGCCTTTTCCTGCCGGCGTCCTTCGTAGATGTAGAGCTCAAGCTTCTGTGTCCCCAAATACTGCCCAATCCCCGCTTCTTCCCGTTTGCCGAATTCCACCGCGCCCAGGGCCGCAAAATACAGCGCGTTCTCCGGAGTCTTGATGGCGTCTTCGGGAGTAACATCCGGCGGCAGCTTGATCCCCCGCTCTTCCCAGAGGAGCGGGATGTTGTGCTGCCACGCCTCGCGCATGCCGCGAACAAAAGTGTTCGGCCCTCCCAGCAGCAGCACGTGTGGCCGCAGCGTGTGGCCGCGAGTGAGGACGGTGAGGTTCTGCAGCACAATGGCGTCGAAAAGCGAGGCCATCAGTTCGTCGGCCGGGATGCCCTGCTTCTGTAGGCCATTGATGTCGGTCTCAGCGAAAACGCCGCACTTGCCTGCGACCGGATGGATCCTGATCCCCTTGTAGCCCTGGTTGCACAGCTCGTCGGGCGGAATCTTCAGCTTGGCGTTGATCTTGTCGATGACCGCGCCGGTGCCCCCCGCGCACTTGTCGTTCATCGAAGGGATCTTCTTCTTGCGGCCGTTTTCGCCATCCGCTTTGAAAATGATGACTTTGGCATCCTGACCGCCCAGTTCGATGACCGAGTTCACTTCCGGATGGAGCTTCTCCACCGCGAGTGCGACAGCGTTCACTTCCTGTACGAACTTCGCGCCGATCAGAGTGCTGAGCGCATTGCCGCCGGAGCCGGTGATGAACATGCGGCAGTTGCCGGGAGCAATGCCGATTTCGGCTTCCATGCCCTGGAGAAATTCCAGGAGCTTCTCGGATTGGTGCGCGTCATGGCGCTGGTAGTCCTGCCAGAGAATGCGGTCGGTCCCCGCTTCGCTGGCTCCGACTTCAATGACTACGGCCTTAACCGTCGTGGACCCGACGTCCACGCCCACGAGATAGCGGACGCCACATCGCTCCACCTGGGCCGGCAGTGAGCACTGCCGATCAGTGGCGCACACGCGTTGTGCAGTCTTACCCACAGAATCTCCTCTAGCTCTTTGCAACCTGTGGCGCAAATGCGCTTCGTATCAGGGCATCGTTGTAGCGATGCCGCAAATCCCTCGGAAACCAGACGCCCCTTTAGGGGCTGGGTGCCAAATGCCGACTGTTTCCGCAGCCTGTTTAGGATCTAGTACCGTGACCGCATAATTTGTACCGTTTCACCGCTGAGAGTAGCGCCGCCGTCCCGGCGGCTGTCCGGCGGGCGTCTTCGNNGCCGGCGCTACTCGTTTTCCACGCGGTAATCATCATGCGGTCACGGTACATAGGTCCGGAGATCGGAGCTTCACGACAGCCTCTCAAATCTCCCCCGGCAGCCTGACGAGGCGTGCGTTGCCATCCATCAGGTTGCTAACGTGCAAAACAAAGTTGGCCGCAACCCCAGCTATGCCTCGGCGGCGCGGAACCGGGTAAAGCGGACTCCGCAGTTGCCGATGCTCGGCGATGTATGCCTTGATCTCATCCAGCCTCTTGCCCGTCGAAGCCAGCGCCTGCTCGAACTCCGCCTTAGCCTTGATCTTGGCCTCGCCCAGCGCCATCTGCACGCGGCTGTGCGCGTTGATCTCTCCCTCCCCCGAAGTTTCGATGGGCAGGAAGATCATTTCCCGGAAACGGTTCACCACGGCGGACTGCACGCCATCGGATTGTGAAGACGGCATACAGCCGAATGGCTTCAAAGCCAGCACCATGTGACACAGGTGGTGCGTGGTGTAGTAGACGTTCTTCCCCACTTCGAGATGCCCTTCGCCCCCGCGGGCAAGCGAGTGGTAAAAGGGATGCGCCACTCGCGCCAGATCGCTCTGTGCAACGAGACGGTGTGTGAGTCCACCCAGGTGGCGGGCGGTGCGCGCATGTTGGCGGTTCCAGATGCCTTCGCTCAGCCGCAACAGCAGCCACTTTTTGCGGAATTTCCACTCGTTGGCCAGTTGCTGCTTCAATTCCCACCAGCGGGCGTCGGGATAGGGAGCATCAAGCCCTTTTTTCGCGTCCGCGTTGGCCCTAGCCTGAGACAGGAGATAGGTGACCCAGCAGCCGATCGGTTCCACGTCCACCTGGGCGCCTTCCTGCTCCAGAAAGGTAAACATGTTGAAGTTGCCGTCGCCTTCGGTAAGTTGTGCCCAAAACTCACCCGTGACCTTGACGATGGGCTTTACCCGTGTGCGGTCCACTTCGACTTGGTTCAGGCGCTCCCGGGCGGCGTGCATAACGTTGAGGAAGTCCTCGGCGTAGAGGTGGTGCAAGACCTTGCCCAGCGTGTTGCAGATATCTTTGAGCTTCTTGTTCCGGGCCAGGCGGCGCGAAATCCATCCCGGCGTGCTCTCCAGGATTTCGTAACGCTTCCGGTTCTCCAGAAAATCACTGAGCTGATCCACGACTTCTTTGATTGCCTCGCCGGTTGCACCCGGAGCAACCTCGTAAGGACGGATCTGGTAAACCATGTCGTTGATCACATCGCCCAGGTTCAGCGCATTGAGCTGCCCCATGCCGAGATCAGCGGTGAACTTCAGGCCGGGGTTGCCCGATGCCGCCTTGACGCCATGGTCCTGCTGGAAAAGCAGGACCCGGAAGCCCCCGAAGCCCGCATTCTCCAGCGCCATGCGGTACTCGGACTCGTACATGCCGAAGCGGCAAGGTCCGCACGACCCCGCGGTGAAAAAAACGTAGTTGTCGATGATTTCCTGGCGCGAGAGACCGCGAGCTTCCAGCGACCGCAGGAATTCGATGAGGTTGCCGACCGTAAAGTAAGTAGGATTACACTGCCCGTTGTTGCCATATTCCTTACCCGTCTGGAACGCGGCCACGTCGGGGTTAGGCAACATTTGGAAGCGATAGCCGCAGCCGCGAAAAACGGCCTCGATGAAGCGCTCGTGTTTCCAGGTAAAGCCTCCGAAAAGAATGGTGACCCGGTCGCGTTCTTCTGCGGTGAAGAGCCGCTCCATGGGGCGGTGAAAGTGCTCGACGGGCTTCTCGGGGAGCCCCGCATCGCGTACCAGTCGCAGCCTTTCGGCGGCCACGCGCCGAGCGATCTCTTCTTCCACTAGCGGAGGAGGCGTAGCGTCGGCAGATTTTATGGCGCTGCTCATTCCTTCAAAATCTCTCTTTTGACCAGATCCGCGCAGAACCTTGACACTGACAGCTATTTGGCACCATGGCAAGGGCTTTTACTACATCCTGGGCGACAACAGGACAACAACATAATCGGCAGTCACAGAAATGGGAATCAATCGCTGAAGCCAGCCAAACTCACGCGTTTTGCAACATGATCCTTGATCCAGTGGCCATCCCACCACTCCTTGGGATCGATCTGAACACCTTCCAGTTGCATGCTGAAGTGAATGTGGTCGCCCCCCGCCATGCCGGTTTGGCCGCTCTTACCCATGATCTGGCCGCGCTTCACGATGTCACCCTCGTGTACCGCAATTTCACTCAAGTGGCCGTAGATGGTCTGCAGGCCATAGCCGTGGTCGACCACAATGCAATTGCCGTAGATGCCGAGCGGCGCCGCATACACTACACGGCCATCGTTCGACGCCTCCACGCCCACGTGCTGCGTGATGGAAAGATCGTAGCCCAGGTGAACCTGCTGATCGATCTTTTTTCCTTGGTAAATGTAGTTCCGTTCGTCGGCGAAACTGGATTCCACCTTGGAGTTGTGTTGTTGCAAAAAGGGCTGTGACCAGAGGAACCGGCCCTCCGTCTTGAAACGCAGGTCAGACAGAGTCTTGTTGTTGGCGCGCCGCATTTCGCTGTTGATCTTCACGAAACGCGCGATCGGGTCGCCCGAGCCATTCGGGTCCAACTCGCCAATCACCTTTTGGACGAAGCGATCGTCGAGCTGCAAATCGCGCACCCGATACTTCGGCTGCTCCTTCTTGGGAAACTGAAACGCCATCGCTGCGGTGACTTCGTTGCCCGCCGGGTTGGTTGCGTAGACCAGCGGCACTGTGCCCGGCGGCATGTTCCATGCAAAGGCGAACAATGAAAAGAGCCCAGGTTTGCCGTCAGGCATGGGCCAACTGCGGAACGTTTCGTCGCCAACCCGCACACCAGCTTCGGTCCAATAACCTGCAACGTTGAACGTCACCAGATCGGCCATGCCCAGGTAGAGGTAGTGCTGGTCCGAATCGACCGTGAGAACGGGAGGTTGCGTCACCACCATTACGTCCCGCTCTAACCGCACCGTTTTGCCGCGAAAGTCGTTGGACGTGACCTCGACGATCAGTTGTGCCTTACCGTCTTTGAGTTGCGGCATGGTTTTGGTTCCGGCCACAAAGTTCCAGACACTGTCTGGAACCGCTTGCTGCCAGAAGATGCGTCGTGCCGGCTGTTTGGTTTCCCACGCGCTGTAGCGCTGGCCGTTCTGCTCCACAGACACCACAGCCTCGCGGATCCCGTGCGGATCGCTAACCTGGAGGGTGAGAGCGGTCGCCACGCCTAGGGCGGTCACTTGAGGCTGCAGATGGACAACTGGCATGGCCGAGAGCGCTAGCAGGAGCGCCACCGCCGTTGCCATGGCAACAACCAGAATGATAAGAAAAGTCTTCACTACGGAACCTATAGGATAGCACGCGAAGAATCGGCAGGTGCGCTGTCAGGTTGCGCCACGCCTCGACTGTGATTCGATTATGGGATGATGGGATGCGGGTGACCTTCGTGACACTCCCAAAAGGTGGAATGCCCTTGCAGGCCGCGCTCGGGCTATAATTTTGCTTCGGAAGACATGTCCAGTTCACGCTACGCGTTGGTGACGTACGTCCGTAATCCGGTTGGCGAGTTTGTGGAACAACTGCGCCAGGAACTCCACCCGACTCTGGCTCACATGGCGGCCCATCTCACGATTCTTCCTCCGCGGGAGCTGGAGGGGACCGAAACAGCCGCACTGGGATTTCTGGAAGAGGCTTGTGGCCGCGTCGTTCCGTTCAGCGTCGAACTGGGAGACGTGGAAACATTTCTGCCGACGACTCCGACGGTTTTCATCCAGGTAAAGCGAGCTGCATATCGGATACGTGAACTGCACGATCAACTCTGTGGCGGGGGGCTGCGCTGCGAGGAGAGTTGGCCCTATATTCCGCATCTCACGATTTTGAAGACGGAACAGGATGAGCAGGCGCGTGCGGCATGCCTACTCGCGCGGGAGCGCTGGGCGGAGTTTCCCGGCAAGCGCCAGATCCATGTGGAGGAGTTGATGTTCGTCCGCGAGAATGGCAATTGCTGGCAGGATGTGGCGCCGCTGCCGCTGGGACACGGCCAATTGTCCTCAAAGTCGTAGGTCGGGCGGGATCGCAACATGCTCCGCAACAGGATCCGCACCAAGGTCCATAGTCCAGTCCGCAACAACCCCTGAAAACCCGCAACTAGCGGCCAGTTTCGCCGATTCGACAGGACATGTACTTTCTGGCCGTTGCCAAGTCCATTGGCGGTATTACCATTGATCCAACGGGCTGCACAGCAAGCGCCGGATCCCAGGCTGCGGGTTTGATCGGAAGAGTGAATATGCAAATTGGGGTTTATGGATCCGGCTACCTCGCCACTGTCATCTCCGCCTGCCTCGCTGACTTCGGCACGCCGGTTTGGTGCTGTCATGCCGACAGCTCGCGCATCATGGAAGTTGCCCGGGGCAACATACCTTTTTTCGAAAAAAATCTTCAGGAAGTGATTCGGCGCAACGTGCGTTCGGGACGGCTGGTGTACTCGGCGGACCCGGAAGAACTGGCGCGCAAAACACACGTAATTTTTCTCGCCGAAGATTCCGCCCATGGACTGGAAGAACTCGTAATCCGCTTGGCGACCGCGGCGGCCCGCTTCCAGGTGCTGTCGATCGTTACGCCCGATCGCGTGGGTGCGACCAGGAAGATTGAAAAAGCCATGCAAGGCAAAGGGCTGAAGAGCCTGCTGGTGTGCCAACCCATGTTCTTCACCAACGGATGCGCGGTCGAAGACTTCAACTGGCCCGACCGCATCATTCTCGGAACGCCTTCGAGCGAAGCGGTCTCTACCCTGAAGCAGATTTTTCATCCGCTGGTGATGCGCGGGGTTCCCGTGCTGGTCACGAACTACGAAACGGCGGAGTTGGCGCGCGAAGCAACCACCGCGTTTGTGGCGACCAAGATTTCGTTCATCAACGAAATTGCGAGCCTCTGCGAACACGTGAATGCCGATGCCGTCAGCCTCTCACTCGCCCTGGGGCTGGACAAGAAAATTGCGCCGCGCTGCCTGCAGCCAGGCGCCGGCATGGGTGGAATCTTCGCCGAGACTGACATGGAGTCGATCACCGGGCTGGCACGAGAGAACCATGTCGACCTGAAAGTGCTGAATGCTGCCCGCCAAGTAAATCTGAGTCTGGCGGACCGGCTTTTGCAGAAAGTGGCCGCTGCGCTCGATACCGTGCAGAACAAGGACGTCGGCATTCTGGGGCTGGCGTTCAAGCCGAACACCAATTCCGTTGCGGGATCGGCTTCCGTTCAACTGGCGCAGAACTTGCTGGCTGGAGGAGCGCGCGTGCGGGCTTACGATCCGGTGGCGATTCCCGATGCGCGGCTGCAACTGAACGGCATGGTGAAGTACTGCGAATCCGCCTACGGAGCCTGCGAAGGGGTCGATGCCCTGATCGTCGCCACGGGCTGGCCTGAGTTCCGTACGCTCGATTTCGCGAAAATCCGGCACCTGGTGAGACGGCCGATCATCATCGACACCAAGAATCTGCTCGACTCGTCGCGCCTGCGCGCCATGGGATTCCAGTACATGGGTGTGGGACGACCGTAAGCGAGCCAGGGTTTCGTATCAGGGCATCGCTTCAGCGATGCCGAAAACGTCAAGATTAAACCGCCCCTTCAGGGGCTGTGTGCCGGACTCGCGCCGCAATTGCTATAATCGTTCTCTGCGGTGGGAGTAGCTCAACTTGGTAGAGCATCGGACTGTGGCTCCGACGGTTGCGGGTTCGATTCCCGTCTCCCACCCCAATTCCAAAGAACTTAGCTCACACTTTTGGTCAGTAACTGACTGATAGCCCGCTCGGCAACTTTCGAGCTTGCGTCTCTGAGGACATCGCTCACTGGGTCAGCCGCAACGAGTCGTTTGCGATACCATTTCCTTTTCGCGTCTCCATCCACGGGGTACCGACACATGCACAAGGTTTCGCGTTTTCGCTGGCTACACATTTCTGCGGCCCTGCTCGCGCTTTCGATTATTGGCGTGGTGCAGCCTCCTGCCGAGGCTCAAGCCACCAGTCCCGCCCCTAACGTTCGGAGCGCACCACCTGTCCAAATTCACGCGCTAAAGGTGACTCTACTATCAACTATGCTGGTGGGCAGCGTAACCGGGGTGGGTGAGTGGGGTTTCTCCGCGCTGATCGAAGCAGATGGTCATCGCGTTCTGCTGGATACGGGAGCCCATCCCGATAACGTGCTGCAAAATGCACGCGACTTGAAGATAGACTTGTCCGACGTTAAAGAAGTGATCCTTACGCACAATCACTCGGATCATGTCGGCGGCCTGATGACCCTTCGAAAAGAGATGATGAAGAGCAACCCATCGGCATTGTCAGTAGTTCATGTCGCACGCGGCATTTTTTACAGCCGACCAACACCCCAAGGCGAAGATAACAAGATGATCGCTTTGAAGAAGGAGTATGAAGCGACTGGGGGAAGGATCATCGAACATGAGGCGGCGGCGGAAATCTTTCCGGGCGCGTGGCTGACGGGTCCGGTACCCCGCAAATATCCAGAACGCAACTGGAGTGTCAGCGGAAAAGTGCAGACCCCAGCGGGCTTGGTCGAGGACACAATCCCCGAGGATCAATCACTGGTGCTCGACACCCCGGAAGGATTGGTCGTGGTCACTGGTTGCGGGCACGCTGGAATCGTCAACATCCTTACATTTGCCCGAGAGGAATTCCCCAACGAGCCAGTAGAGGCGGTCATCGGCGGCCTGCACCTCTTTCCGGCGACTGACGAGCAACTGAATTGGACTGCCGATAAGATGAAAGACTTCAAAGTGGCGAATCTGATGGGCGCACACTGCACTGGCATCGAAGCCGTGTACCGCATTCGGGAGCGACTCGGACTGCCGCGAGCATCGGCTGTAGTGGGCAGTGTGGGATCAAGCTTTGTCCTTGGCGAGGGAATCCATCCCGGACCGCTCGCCAAATGACAGCACGCCCGTTCGATCTGCCATAATCTCTTGCATGTGCGGGCGCTACAAACTTTCGCAAAGAAAGCAGATCGTTGAGGAGTACTTCGACACTGCGTCCGCAGACGACGACTGGACTCCCCGCTTCAACATCGCCCCCACTCAACCGATCCCCGTCATCCGCCGGCATCCGAAGGAGCCTGTGCGGGAACTGTCATTGATGCGATGGGGGCTCATTCCGTCGTGGGCGAAAGACCCCTCCGGTGCCGCACGCATGATCAACGCAAGGTCGGAAACGGCGGCCACGAAGCCCGCGTTCCGCGATGCGCTGAAATTCCGCAGATGCCTCATCCCCGCCGATGGTTTTTACGAGTGGGCGAAAACGGCGAAAGCAAAGCAGCCGTACTGCTTCGAGGTCAATGATGGAGAGTTGTTCGCGTTCGCAGGGATATGGGATCGCTGGAAGAACCCAAGCGGAGTTTGGGTGGAGACATGCTCGATTCTCACCACGACCCCGAATGCTGTGACCTCAGCCGTGCACGACCGCATGCCAGTCATTCTTGATCCACACGGCTACGACTTGTGGCTCGATCCGGGAATGAGGAATGTGGCTGAGGCGTCCGAACTGTTGAAGCCCTACGATGCTCGGCTGATGCGGTGCTATCCGGTGAGCACGCGGATCAATCGCGTGGCGAACGACGATGAGGAATGCTCGCGTCCCGTGCAGCTTGCCCACATTCAGAATCGGCTTTTTACCTAATAATTCATTTTCTTTTTCAGACGCCACACGATAGTGAGCGGGTCGCGACCTTTGCCGGGGCTGATGAGTCCGCGATGTTCCTGAGATTCAGGAATGTGGGCATGGCACTAGCTCATATACCAGCCACCATTGACCGAAATCGTCTGCCCGGTCATGTACTCATTCATCGCCAGCATCACCGCCACCGAAGCGATGTCGTCCACCGAGCCAAAATGCCCCATCGGAATAAGATTCGGGCTCGCGTTGGGGTTGCTGGTCACCATATCGGTCTCTATCAGCGCGGGAGCAATGGCGTTCACGGTGATTCCGTCTCGAACGAGCGATGAAGCGCAGGAGTGCGTCAGTCCTATGATTCCTGCCTTGGACGCGGCGTAGTGCGCCCCCACTGCCCCGCCCGTCTGTGCAGCGACTGAAGACAGGTTGATGATGCGTCCCCACTTTCTCTGTCGCATACCGCCAACCACCGCCTGCGTGACCAAGAACACCGACTTTAGATTGACGGTGAGCACTTCGTCCCATTCCGCTTCTGTAATCTCCTCCAGTTTGCGCGGATGAGCGATTCCTGCGTTGTTGACGAGGATGCCGACGCCACCAAGATGTGCCTCGACCTTTGCCGCCATGCGCCTCACGTCGGCGGCGACCGACACATCCGCCTGAACCGCGATCACCCTCCGTCCCATCCCGGTGATTTCGGCACAGACTGCATTCGCAGCGTTGGCTCGTTCGCGGTAGTTAACCGCCACATCGGCACCAGCCTTAGCCAGAGCCACTGCGATTCCGGCCCCGATGCCGCGACTTCCTCCTGTAACAAGAGCAACTCGATTCTTTAGGTCTCGCATGCCACACAAGGTACCACTTCGGAGCCTTGCGGAGATGCTGGCTAATGTGATGTTGACTTGAATCCGCCATAGGTCAGGTAGATGCCGAGGACGAGCGAAATAGCCCCGTACACGTAGAAAAGTTCTTGAAAATGAAGCTGCCTGAGAAAAAAACCCGCTTCCACTTCTGGCGGCAGGAACAGGAAGAGCAGGCTCTTGATCAGCGTCATCCAACCGACGAGGGTGACGATCACCGCCAACGCACCCCTGACCAGATATTGTGCGCGAGAATCATCGCCAGCCCAGCGGCCAACGTGATCACACCGACGATGAAGATCATTGATGGATCGTGAAGAAGTGCTGTTACCGACTCCAGAGTGGCTTGTCGGCGAGTGATCATGGATAGCGCAACGAGAATGCAGTACAGCCCAATCAGTCTGCTAAGAAAAAGTGTACGAGGCGACATGGTGCCCTCCTAGTGAATCAAGGGATTTGCAGTTTACGAGCAACGCGACATCATCCCGCACGGATTGTGGCAGAGTATCCGCTTCGGCCTTCCGTTGAAAACTATCCTAACTTGGGTGGTGGTGCCGCGCGATTCGTCCTCGGCCAATCAATCCTCCAGCGCCCGCCACCTTACTGCCACCCAGAATAGTCGCTTTGGCGGTGTCACTCGTGCACAGTGATACAGGACGGCCGCTCGCTCGTAGAAGCCGCGAGTGTGCCATGAGTCCTGAAATCCGAACTTCTGCAAAACAATAGACCTCTCCGCAAACCTGAAACGCGGCTGGTCCTTCGGTCGCAAACAGCAGGTCAAAGCAAGGTGAGATCATGGCGCTTTAGAATGAGAGATGCAAGGTTCGGCGGGGGCAAATCCCTCGGATGAGGAAATATGAGCGAAAAGTCTACGCAGGGTCGGTCCCACATAGACTCGATTGTGAGACAAGAAGAACAAGCACTAGAGCAGAGGTCGATCGCAGAACGGTTTGCTGACGCTGTTGGAATTTTCGCGGGAAGCTTGTTTTTCATTGGGCTTCACCTTGCGCTGTTAACTGCATGGCTGTTGATAAATAGCGGCAAGATTCCGTGGATACGCCCCTTCGACCCTTACCCCTTCTCGCTGTTCGCAATGATTGTTGCAGTGGAGGCGGTCTTTCTTTCCAGCTTTATCCTTATGCGTCAGAATCGCATGATGCGCCGAGGGGAACGCCGGAACCACCTGAATTTACAAATCGACCTGTTGGCCGAGAAGGAGATCACCAAGCTTATACAGATGACACGCGCAATTTGCGAGAAGATGGGTCTTGAGAACATCATGGCGGATAAGGAGATTCGCGAGCTTAGCCAGAACACTTCCATTGAGTCGCTCAGTCAGACCTTGGAGGAACGCCTTCCGGGTCCATGATCTTGCGTTGATGAGAAATTTGCGCTTGCATTGTTACTCGATTTTGGTCGAGCAGTTCGGCAGAGATCGTGGGCTTTACCTACGCGGGCGTTCGATTGCGATAGTTGCTGCATTTCCTCGGTGAGCGCATAGGCTGCCTCAAAGGTGTGCAGTATTGAACAGACCGCGCCGTGCGCCCCGCGCTACGCTTCACCCTTCTTGGAACGATGGATGAGAAAAGGGCCTGTCGGATAAGCCCTTCCCAATCGCAGGAGCGGAAAACAGGAGGATTATTTATGTCTCGTTTGCGAATGTTGCAAGTTTGGATGGCGACGGTGGTGCTGAGCACCGGATTGGCGGTCGTGCCGGGCGTGGCTGCGGGCAACACCCAGACCTTTACCGGAAAGGTTAGCGATGCCATGTGCGGGGCCAAGCACACTGAGGGGGGGATCGCCCCCGCAGCCTGCGTTCGCGTCTGCGTGCAAAAAGGCGCTAAGTACGCTTTGGTAGTCGGCGACAAGGTTTATACCCTTGACACTTCGGATCAAGCCGCGCTGGACAAACTCGACAAGCTGGCTTGGGAGCAGGCCAAAGTTACGGGCACAGCAACCGGAGATACGATTTCAGTGAAGTCGGTGACTGCTGCCAAGTAGGAGCCTTGGAATCGGTGGCTCCCACGTCATGCGGCGACTAAAGGAGAATACCAATGAATAAGGATCAAGTATCTGGCAAGGTTGAGCAGGCGGTGGGAAAGGTAAAGCAAAAAGTTGGCGAAACTGTCGGCAACGAAAAACTTGCCAATCAGGGAGTTATGGATCAAGCCAAAGGTGCGGCAAAGGAGACTTGGGGCAACGCTAAAGACGCTGCCAAAGAGGTGCACCAGTCGCACAAGGACGCCGCAACCGACAAGGCGCACCAGACCCGAGACAAGATGAGTCAGTCGGTACAAAATGCCAAGAAGAAGGTCAACGAGAAAATCGACAAATTCAAGGCGCGTCATTCAGCCTGAGCCGGGATACGATTTCATCCCTAAACGGGGGCTTCAGCATGAAGAACGTTGGCATCATCGGTGTCTTGTTGCTGGTGCTCGGATTATTGGCTTTTGTCGTGCCCGTACCGCACAGCGAGAACCATGGTGTGAAAATTGGAGATACCAAGATCGGCGTCCAGACCCAGAGTAGCGAGAAACTGCCCCCTATGCCTTGGACGCACTGGTCGGACTCGGCCACGCGTTCACGCCTGTCGCATCAGCGATCTTGATCTTACGATCTTGCCCGTCGTCTTGCGGAGCGAACCTTGTCTAACGCATGACGCAGATCGGCCATCAGGTCTTCTGTGTCTTCAATTCCGACCGAGTAACGGATGAGGGCCTCGGGGATGCCGCTCGCTGCGCGTTCTTCCTTCGTGGACTCAACATGGCTTGTAGTGGAAGGTGGACCCACGACAGTCTCGACGGCACCGAGGTTCGCAGCTAAATGTGCGTAACACAGACGTGGAAGAAAAGATTTCACTGCATCGAAACCGCCTTTGATGGCAAAGCTCAGCACGCCTCCAAAACCACGCATCTGCCTGCGAGCAATTTCATGATGTTCATGGGATTCTAACCCCGGATAAAAAACCCTAATTACGTGAGGGTGTGATTCCAGGAATCGCGCAATCTTAAGTGCACTCTCGTTCTGTCGTTCAACCCGGAGATGGAGAGTTTTCATTCCGCGAAGCAGCAAGTATGCGGACATGGGATCGAGGCACGCACCCGTGATCTCCCGAAAGTGATAAATGCGTCCTACGAGATCGGCGCTGCCGCACACCACACCGCCGAGCGCATCCGCGTGCCCACCGAGAAACTTCGTGGCGCTGTGAATCACGAGATCGGCGCCTAGTTTCACAGGTTGTTGATTGATGGGCGTGGCCAGTGTGTTGTCCACAATCACCACGGCACCGCGACGGTGGGCTACGTTCGACAAGCGGCCGAGATCGACAATTTTCACAGTCGGATTCGTCGGACTTTCCAAATACAACGCCTTGCACCCTCGATCAATGGCTGCTTCGATTGCCTTGTGATCGCTCGTATCACAGAGCGACACCTTGATGCCGAATCGAGGTAGGAATTCAACAAACAGCTTGTTTGTCCCCCCGTAGGTGTCCTTAATGGAAACGACGTGATCGCCCGGAGACAGGAGTGCAAACAGAGTATTGCTGATCGCGCCCATGCCGCTCGAAAAACTGGTGGCGGCTTCGGCCGTCTCCAGATTTCTTACCTTTTCTTCGAAAGCGGCTACCGTTGGATTTGTGTTCCGGCTATAGATATGGCCATGCGTCTTTCCTTGCGCCACAGCGAGCCACTCGTTCACATCGTCGTAGCCGAAGGAGACGCTCAGAGCCACTGGGATTTGCGTGGCACGCTCCCAATACTTGCCATTCTCGCCAGCCCACACTCCCCGCGTCCCAAGTCCCGTGGCATCTTTTTTCTCGCTGCGTCGGTGCACCGAAGAGTGCCTCCTTGTTTGTTTGTCAGTCTAGCAGCCTATGAGGGCGCGAAGGGCTGTACGTTTTTGTGTGGCGGAAGCAATCAGTCGAAGGTCGGGCGGAACGACTGAGCGCAAGTGCAGGACTCCTTACTGGGAGCGTCCCCCCCGACACCGCTGCTCCAGCGCAACCTGATCTATACGAGGATCACTCGGGGGAAGCGGCTTCTGCGTCCTGATCGAGCGGAAAAAGGCGCATGGCATCGCCGTACGCAACCACCGCCCGCAACGGCGGTATTCGGGGCTGCTGGCGAGTCTGAGGGGTTGCGGGCAGGCAACAATCACGCCTACCTTTGTGCTCGGTGGAACACGTAAAAGAACACCATCACGCTGAAGCAACCAAACGCGAAGATGAGTGAATGGAAGAGCACCACTGGTGCCTCCACGCCACGCAGAACATTAAGGACGTTGGAAACGAACGTCCACACTAAGAGAGCCGTCATCAGAATCGTCCCGATTAGTGCCAGCAACGCCGCATTTTTGAGTGTCATGATTCGGAGTATGAACGCTGGCAGTGTCAGGCGCAACTGGTTCGTACACTCACGAAGCCCTTCGCAGAGAGTTGGTCAAGGCGTGACGGATCGTCCGGGCATCGAAGCGATTGACGCGATCCGTGGGAAAATAACTCCCCACCAGATGAATGCCGCAATCCCAGAGCGCAGACTCGCGACCGAAGAGATTTCCGGGGTCGTCGAGCGCGTCACATTCCACAACGACGCAAGTAGCTTCTGCGTCCTCCGGATGAAAGCACGCGAGCAGCGAGATGAAACGGCCGAAGACTTGTAATTGGTGATTGGGAGCGCGGAGCGGTTAGCACCCACTCATTCGCAAAGGACGAACGAGTGGGCACCCAACTGTATCAACTAGCGTTTGCCGACTGTGTGGCCGCGTCCATCGCGCACTTCGTTTGCTTTGAAGTGGGCAACCTTATCGAGACGCTTTCCCGGCTCGGGCTTATCGCCACGGGCTGGCCTTGGGCCGTTATAGCCGTGCTCTGGATGGAAACGGTTATTTACGTGGCCATGGAAGTTGGCTGGGCCGTGAAACCACGGGCCCGCCCCAACGAAGACGCCGCCTACAAACCATTCCGGGCCATAGTACCCATAGGGGGCGCACTCATACGGCAGGACATCGTAGTACCCATAGGGACACACAGGCGCAACTCCGATCTCGACGCCTACCTGAGCCTGTATTGTGGGAGTAGTCGCCGCGAAGCAGATTCCGGCAACAGCAGCTAACGCAAGAAACTTAAATCCATTCATTCAATTATCCTCCATCGTCAGATTATCCTCCATCGTCGCGACCGTCGTCTATCTACCCCACGCATTCAACGTAACGACTCAGATCAGCCTTGATCTGAGCCATACGCACCGTGAGGATCAGCCCATAGATCGCTACAAAACCTGCCCATCCCAAGGAAAAAATCGCGGCAATCCTTCAGGCTTTTTTCAGCAAGCGCGAAATCCCAACCAAAATTACCGCGCCCACAAATGCCACAATGATCGAGCCGATCATTCCGCCTCCCGGCCAGATTCCCAAGAGTCCAAAGACCAGCCACCCCACAACGCCGCCGAGGATTCCGAGAATGATGTAAAGCGACAGAACAGAATCGCCGATAGAAAGAGTGCCAGGGAACACTCTATGCTTCGACGATTGCCGCTGTTTCTTCTCGTCTGCCTCTGCACGGGCAGGTTGCAGGCGGAGAGCCTGGAGGGTATTGAGATCCACGGATTTGTCACGCAGGGCTTCCTCTTCAGCTCCCATAACAATTATTTGACCATGCAATCGAGCGTCGGCGGCCTGCAATGGACCGACGGCGCCGTAAGCGTTTCAGATTCCCTCACCGATAAATTGCGGGTCGGAATCCAGTTGCACATGTACCAACTGGGACAACTCGGCGGCCCGAATCTTCAGCTCGATTGGGCGTCGGGAGACTACAGGGTCAACGATCATCTTGGATTTCGCGCCGGCAAGGTCAAGACCGTCATGGGTTTGTTCAACGATTCCCAGGATGTGGACGCCGTCTTCCTTTGGACACTCCTGCCGCAAGGCGCATACCCCGTCGACAACGAGGGCTTTTTTCTGGCGCACGTGGGTGGTGACGTGTACGGCTATCTGCCGCTTGGCGGCCGCGGCGGGAAGCTGTGGTATGACGGGTACCTAGGACAGTCCAACCTGCCTTTGAATGGCGGATTTCTCAAACAGATCGCCGATGCTGGGCTCGCGTTCACGTCTTCTCCGGGAGGCAAGACTTACGGCGGCGACCTGCGCTGGGAAGCTCCTTTGAAAGGATTGATCCTGGGCTCTAGCGCAGATGTTCAAGCCATGGACGGATCAGCGCCTGGGGGCGGCCTGTACCTGATTCCCTTTATCCTAACCGTACAGTACGCCCAGTTCACCAAAAGGAAATTCTACTTCGGGGGAGAATATGACAGGGCGCCGGCCACTGCGATACTGACGATGGGACCGGCGACGATTCCAATGTCTCTGGATGTGCGCTCCTGGTTTGCCATGGGGAGTTACCGGCTCTCAAAAAAAGTTCAGGCGGGAAGCTATTACAGCCACTACGTTAATAAAGGGCTGGACACGGCCCTGCCTGCGAGTTATTCGAAAGACTGGGTGCTGTCCGGGCGCTATGACTTCAACGCTTATTTTTACGGCAAGATCGAGGGGCACTTCCTGCATGGAAATGGACTCGGCTTCTACGAGAGCACCAACCCAAATGGCTTGAAGCCCAACTCGAATATGTTGGCGGCCAAGATCGGTTTCAGCTTCTAGCAGCCTGCGGCGCAAGTGCGATTTTAGGCATGATTTGTATCAGGGTATGCCTTTAGGCATACCGTAAGTGCCTTATGAATGCGCCTTTAGGCGCTGGCTTTGGGTGCTGGAGTTTCACCACAGGCTTCTAGCTGCCCTATGCGCGTGCAGAGATGAGAGTCATGAGCACAACTCGTTGGTTAATCCTGCTGCTCGGTTTCCTCGGTTGCTGGTCGGCGGCCAGGGCTCAGGATGTCGTGGTGGTGGCGAACAAAGGCGTGCAAATTTCGGGGATCAGAGATGCCGATTTGCGCGCCATCTTTACGGGAGAGAAAACCAGATTCTCGGACGGCTCCCATGCCGTACCAGTCACTTTGAAGGGTGGACAAGCGCACGAAGTCTTCTTGAAAAATCACGTTCGCGAAGACCCTGAGGAATTCCGCGCGCAATGGCGCAAGGCGGTGTTTACCGGACAAGGCGCCATGCCTAGAACCTTCGATTCCGAAGCGGCATTGCTCCAATACATAGCCGTCACTCCCGGCGCTCTCGGGTACGTGAGCCAGATTTCGCCACAAGGCCAAGACAACGTGAAGTGCCTCCCCGTCGTGAAGTAGTACGCCGCGCGGCTGGACAAGCGGTCCCCCAGGCTATCGTATCTATCTGTCGAAAAACCCTGCCCAAGCGGAACTCGGACGCAGCACACTTGAGAATCAGGGCGATTTGTTCGGCTAGTTCAGTCGCGCGCGCCGACTTCTTCTTTTTCTCTGGCGGCGTAGTGGGACTCGACGTAGTCGTCCAGAATCTTGATGAACTCGGCGACGATCTTGTCGCCTTTGAGGGTGGTGAACAGGCGCCCGTCCACGTAGACGGGGGCCTTCGGTTCTTCGGCGGTTCCGGGCAGAGAAATTCCGAGGCTCGCGTGCTTCGATTCGCCGGGACCATTGACAACGCAGCCCATCACCGCGACTTTCATTTCTTCTACGCCGGTGTGAGTCTGTTTCCAGAACGGCATCTGGTCGCGCAGGTAGGTTTGAATTTGCTCGGCCATTTCCTGGAAGAAGGTGCTGGTGGTGCGGCCGCAACCGGGGCAGGCTGTAACTTGCGGGGTGAAGCTGCGAATGCCGAGCGATTGTAGAATCTGCTGCGCCACGCGGACTTCTTCGGTGCGATCTCCTCCAGGAGCGGGAGTGAGCGAAACCCGGATCGTGTCGCCGATGCCTTCCTGCAGCAGTACGGCCATGGCCGCGCTTGAGGCCACGATGCCTTTGGCTCCCATGCCGGCTTCGGTTAGTCCCAGATGCAGCGGGTACTCGCAGCGCGCGGCGAGTATGCGATACACATCGATCAGATCCTGCACCCCGCTGACTTTCGCGCTCAGGATGATCTGGTCGGGCCGCAGTCCGTGCTGCTCCGCCAGCTTCGCCGAACTGAGAGCGCTTACCACGATCGCTTCCATAGTAACTTCGCGGGCGTCTTTCGGCTCCGGCAGGCGCGAGTTCTCGTCCATCATCTTCGTCAGCAATGCCTGATCGAGCGACCCCCAGTTCACGCCGATGCGCACCGGCTTCTGGTGCTTCACGGCAACCTCGATCATGGTGCGGAAGTTGTCGTCGTTCTTCCGCCCGATGCTGGCGTTGCCGGGATTAATGCGGTATTTGGCCAGGCCCTCGGCGCACCCGGGGTATTTGGTCAAGAGGAGGTGTCCGTTGTAATGGAAGTCGCCGATGATCGGCACACGCAAGCCCTGCTTCTCGAGTCCCTCGACGATGTAAGGGATGGCCTTGGCGGCATCGTCATTGTTGACAGTTACGCGGACGACTTCGCTGCCGGCGCGCGCCAGTGCGGCCACCTGCTTGACGGTGCCGGGGATGTCCGCGGTGTCGGTGTTGGTCATGGA
>PLHP01000007.1 GCA_003138955.1 Acidobacteriaceae bacterium
GAACAGGCGCGCAGCAGGGAAGAGGCGTTGCTGGTGGCGCGGACGATTGCGCACTCGATGCTGGTCAAAACCGCGTGGGCTGGGGCCGATCCGAATTGGGGACGCATTCTGGCGGCAGTGGGCAGGTGCGACGCGCCCATCGATCCCATCGATCCATCGCGCGTGCAGATTTTCATTGGCAGTCAGAAGGTGTGCCGCAACGGCATCGCCTGCGCGTTCAACGAGCGGCAAGCTCACCGCAGTCTCGCGCAGCCGGTCTGCGATATTCGCGTGCAGCTTGGGCGCGGCCAGCACGCGGTGCGATTTCTTACCACCGACCTGACCGCCGAGTATGTGCGGATCAACGCCGACTATTCGACTTAGAAAAGGTCTCAGGTGTTAGGTCGCAGNNCTGCGACCTAACACCTGAGACCTGCCCTTAGAAGCTGAACAGCGCCTGCAATTCAATTTTTCGATTCGCCGCCGGGCTCGAGAACGGCCCACCAGCCAGAGCGATTGATTTTGCGAAATCTGGTGAGCTTAGAACCCCTATGGGCGGCGCCGGGTTCACCCGGTTCAGAACGTTCCGCGCATTCACGCTGAACGTCAAGTTGTAGCGTCGATTGGATCCCGGTCCGAGGTTAAAAGGGCTGCCGCCACCTCCGGGGCGTCCAAATCCTCCGCCGCCACCGCGTGGACCGCCACCACCGCCGCCAGGAGGGCCGCCGGCCGGCTGCGCTCCGCTCTTTCCAGTCTCCGGGCCGAAGCCGAAGGTTTTCGCGAGGCGCAGGTTCAGCGTGAACAGCGACGGGCCGGTCAGATAGTTGATGGGAATCGGAGTGTAGGGACCGGTCGGAATCATGAATTGGCAAGCGGCTTTCGTCGGAAACGGGCACGGGCCTGAAGGGTTGGTGTTGAATGCGGGACGGTCATTGAGGAGGGAGTCGTTGCTCAAGTCCTGGCCCACGGTGACGTTGTAGGGCGCGCCGGAATTGACAACCATAAACGGACTTAGGCGAAACCCGCGCGGCAGCCCGATCGTACCCCCGACGAACACCCGATCGTGGATAGCAAAGGAAGCGCGCCCGTAGTCCACTTTTACATCGTACTGATTCGACGGAAAGTTGGTTGCAAACGTTCCTGAGCTTACGCTACCGATCGGGTCGCTGTTGGCATAGTTCAGCGAGTAGTAACCGAAGAGAGAGAGCTTTGCCCCAGCCCGGATGTTGAAGTTCGCGATCAACTGGTTCTGCCAGAAAACTCCACCCGAGTCGTATTGATAGATTTGGCCCGCCGCCGGGTTGGGAATGTTCGACAGTGGAGAATTGTTCGGTTTGCCCGGGAGTGGGGCGTTGACGTTCAGTGACAGCAACTGGTGGACGCCGCGTGAATTCAGATAGGTAAGCGTAGCGTTGGCGATCTTTGTCACCTGTCGCTCCATGCTAAACGCGCTCTGTATGATGTAGGGCGCGTGCAGAGTCGGATTGATCTGGTAGATCGTCTGTGCCGTCGGCGACAAGGTGTCTACCGACGGAGGAGTCGGGTAAGGCACCGGACTGCCGGACGTGGAGCTCACCAGGTACTGTTGCTGCGTCACGCCGTTCAAACGGTCTGCATTAAGCACCATATCCTGGGTGATGCGATTGTAAAAAAGGCCAAAACCACCGCGCAGCACGGTTTTCGGAGCCCTCTTACCTCCTCCGCCAATGCCCCATGCAAAACTGAGGCGAGGCGCCCAGTCCGCGTGATCGTGAATTGCGTTCTGGGTCTCAAAGCGCAGCCCGCCACTCACGGTGATGTTAGGACGCACCTTCCAGTCATCCTGTACGTACAGTCCGGCATCCACTACGGTGACGGGCACGGTGGGCGCCACGCCACTGTGGGTTGCATCGATGGAATACTGAATTGGGTTGGAAAGCTGGGGCAGGCTGCAACTAGCGGGACTCGGCGGGCACGAAAAGGTGTAGGTGCCATTGAATCCGGCGCCGGACGTGCTGACCTCGTGAACTGTCCGCAGTCGCCCTCCGAATTTCACAAAGTGATTGCCCTGCGATATCGAGGTGTAATTCTGCAGTTCGTAGTGATCCTGGTGATCGAACTGGGTCCCCGAGGCGGCGCCTCCAGTCGTGTACGCTCCCTGCACATTGATGCCTACCGCCGTACTCACTGGATTCTGATTGCTGTTGTCGCGCAAATACTGGAAGCGCGTCTCATTGATAGCCTTCGTACTGAGCACTTGTGTGTCGGTGATCTGCACGGTGTGTTCGGTGGACAGGGTGTTGTAGCCCGCATCCGGCAGCACGAACCCGCCGACGCCGTTGTTCTCCCATGTATCACGGTAATACTGGTAGCGGGCGGTGAGCGTGTTATTGGTGCTGACTTGGTAGTCGATACGTGGAGCGATGTTGGTGCGGGTGCGTGGGTTGGGGACGCTCTCATTCAGGTCTAACGCCGGCGCGTCTACGACTGCGATTTCGTCGATGTCGCGCCGCTGCACGTCGAGGAAGAACGACGCCTTCTTGTTGATCGGGCCGCCGATGTTTCCCATAAAGATTACGGAGTCATACGGCGCCTGCTCAGCGTCGCCGAGGAAGGGATTGCGCGTGTTTAATCCCGAGTCATTCCCAACGACCTGAAACTGTCCATGGAACTTGTCGGTGC
>PLHP01000264.1 GCA_003138955.1 Acidobacteriaceae bacterium
ACTAATTTCTGGGGGGCAGGTCAAAGCAATTCCCAATCTATCAGAGTGGATACTAATCGAAAAATTTTACGATGAGAGATTTAAGGATTTCAATACGAGAGACATACGTCTCGAAACTAGAGCTTTGCATCTCGATCGTCTTGCTGCTGGTATCCCAGTGAACGGGTGGATCGGATTTGAGATAGAAGGGCAGCAGATCGAAAGAGTTGACAACAGGCTTTTTGACAAGATCAAAACCGTCAGTATCGAACTTGAGGACGGCTTCAGTAAAGCCCACAAACTACCATTTCCACCTCGGGAAGAATGGCTGAAGACAGAGGATAAAATCGCACACGTTACGTTCAGGCAGTAAATGCACCGAGATTGTTGAGGCGGTACTGTTCCTACGCTTACGTTGATGGCCCACTTGTCTGCAAAGAAAACAAAAACCCACCTTTCTCGGTCATGGCGTTAACGGCACGTATCGCTTTGACGAACTCGCGCATTGTGTGTTTCGTGACGTTATCGTGGAAGCCATAGAATTCCTGCTCGCAGTTAGGGCAAATGTGAGGCATATCCCGGAATTCTTCAACGGGGAAGATGGTGATGGTCTTGCATTTTTTACAATCGAAACGTAAAGCAACGATGTCCGAAAGCTCAATGAAACATTTAGTCTGTACTGTCATTGCCGCTTCCGTCTCGGCTTCGGCCCCGGCTTCGGCTTGCCTTCGCGAGCCTTTTTCTCTTCGGCGAGCATTTGGTTCAGGTCGGACTTGGAGACACGCAAAACCTGCCGCAGTGCGCTGTCGAACATTGCCGCGTTAGGAAGAGTTTTTTGTGGGTTAGCCATCTTCTCGGTTATAATACACCCGTCGGGCATGGAATAGACGACCCACTGCTACTGGTTTGCGAAACAGAAACTCGTTGCCTTATCGGCAGTGCCCCTGCGCTAAGAGCAACAAGAACACGGGGAATACCCCGGTGGCCTCAACAGCCAGTGGATCACAGCGCGCTACGAACATCCATGCCCGGCACCCTGCCGTTAGACAACCCCCGCTTGCGAAACGGGCGCTCGCACTTTCGGCAAGGCCAGCATAACCGGGATGATGGGCTAGATTGGGTTAGCCAAGTCAATTATTGCCTTTGGCTGGAAATTCCTTTCAAATCTTTGAGTTTAAAGGAGTTATATGTAAAATATTCCGGAATAAGGAGTTAGCTTGTTGGACTCACTCCAAGGATTTCAGCAGGGGGCTTGACAGCTGCCTGCCTCAACTTCGTGTTGTCAAAGATCGCCGACAGTGGGGCTGGGGCAGACTTCGAGGGGGAGTCTTGCTGACGGGCTCACCTCATGTCCTGCCACAGGTCGATCTCTATTGTCTCCGACGGGCGGTTCGATTTCTGTGATGGCGCTCACAGGAGATTTGTGATGAAAGGATCGTGTCTCTGGGGGCTGATTCCACCGCGCCTTACTTCTCATGCCGCGGCAGCGGGTAAACGACCAGCGCTTTGCCGAGTTTCTGAAACTCGGGATCGGCCGTGACCAGGAATGCTCTGCGCTCGATGGCCAGTTCGGCGGCGAAGGCATCGGCGTAACCTAGACCGTGCTTTTGCTTCAACGCGCCTGCCCGCGTGGCGCGCTCGCGATCCGCAGCGATGACCTCTATGGGCATCTCAAGCAAATTGGCCTCGGCTTCGCGAGCCTTGGCTTCGCCACGATAGCGCCACTCGGTGTAAAAAACTTCGCCCCAATTTACAGCCGACATCAAGAGTGGTAAATCCTGGCGCACAGCCTCGCCCAGCAAATCTTCCATTTTTGCAGCGGTCCCCTGACGGTCTTCGAAGAAGCCAATCAATGCGTTGGCGTCAAGCACGTAACGCCGCACACGTCCACGAGGGAAGACCGCGGTCATTGATCCTCGCGTTTGCGCTCACGCTCGCGTTCTTCAAAAAGTCCGTCGAACGCGGAAGGCTGGCCCGGAGCCGGCTTAAGAAATCCGCGGATCTCCTTGATTCGCCGCATGGTCATCGGAGTCAGCACCAACCTGCCTTCTTGTTCCGTCCACGTTGCAGGCGTCCCCTTGTCGAGCCCAAATTCCGCGCGCAACTCAGCGGGAATCACCACCTGCCCCTTGGAACTAACGACCGTCCGAAAGCTTCGCATGAGCACAATCTTACTACTAAGTAAGACGAATGTAAATCGTCTTACCGCGACATCTTGGCTGACGGCCAACGACCATCGACGAACAACCCTTTTGCAGCTATAATCCTTTTGGCGTCATCTAAAGACGCGTACAGGCTCTATCCGCGCGGTTTGCGGAGGGGNNGAAAAGAAGTTTCAGCGCGATCCCATCACCTGCCTTACCGCTTACGACTACCCGACCGCGCGTCTGGTCGATGAGGCCGGCATCGATATTGCTCTGGTGGGCGACTCGCTGGCCATGACCATGCTGGGCTATGAGAACACGCTCTCGGTTACGGTCGACGAGATGCTGCACCACGTCAAGGCCGTGCGGCGCGGCGTGAAAGACGCGCTGCTTATTGCCGACATGCCCTACGGGTCTTATCAGGTTGACCCTAGCGAAGCTATTCGCAACGCGGCCCGCTTTGTGAAAGAAGGCGGCGCGGAGGCGGTGAAGATGGAAGGCGGCGAGAAGCGCGTGGATGTGATCCGCCGCGTGATCGACGCCGAGATTCCTGTCGCCGGGCACATTGGCCTTACTCCGCAGTCGGTCAACGTGATGGGCGGCTACAAAGTTCAGGGCAGAACGCTGAACGCCATCGAGCAGCTTATGCGCGATGCGGTCGCGCTCGATCGCGCCGGCGTGGCTTGCATTTATCTGGAAGGGATTCCGCGGGAAGTCGCGGCCATGATCACGCTTGAGGTTGAAACGCCTACGATCGGCATCGGCGCCGGGCCGGATTGCGATGGGCAGGTGCTGGTGTTTCACGACCTGGTCAACCTGACGTTTGGACATGCGGCGAAATTCGTTCGCCGTTACGGAGACGCCGCGGCGCTGATTACGGAATCCATACTGGCCTTCAAGGCCGACGTGGTTTCGCATCAGTTCCCGAACGACGCTGAGAGCTACCACCTGCCGAAGGAAACGCAGGGCGCACTCGAAACGGTACTCCACCGCAAACACGCCATGCAGCGATAATGGCGGGTGGAGAAAAACGTCGTGCGTGAGATGGTGCGGGATGTGGCGCGGGGCATGGTTCGGGGCACGGTGCGGGACATTCTGCAAGTGACTGTGACGCTAATGCTGTTGGGGGCACTGCTGGGGTGCTCCAAGCCGCCGCAAACGCAAAGCGTGGAAATGCGGCAGGCGACCGGCCTTGAGTCCATCCCGGCACCGGATCCCTCGAAATATCCGCCGTTGAGCAATATGGGCAGTTGGAAGAATCCTTATTTCGTGGTGCGCGAGGATGGAATCGGTTTCGTCGATCTTTCCAATCGCGAGATACACATGCTGTCGGCGGAGGAAATCCCGGCCGAACTGGTCTCGCTGCCACCGAGCGCATGGCCTTACGGCCGCGTGGTGCTGGTCGCGCAAGCTGTTCCCAAGAATCCAACCAAAGAGACGAAGGCAGACCTGCGCAAGAACCGCGCCCTGCTCCTGGGAACGCTCCAGCAATTAGACGTTCAATTTCGCGAGGCGCCCTGAGCGTTCGGCAACGTCGGCTGCGATCGGGACGCGGCTGGGGGTGTGCGTGAGCATTGGGTCGTCCCTCCGGGACTTGAATCGGTTTTCCACTTCTCCGAGCGCTGAAGCGCTGGGCTAAGGTAGTTCGTCCCTCCGGGACTGGAGTGTTGCTGCTTTCTCTGAATCATGAAGATATGCTCCACCATTGCGGAAGCTCGCGCCGCCTGCCTTGATGCCCGCGCGCGCCGCAGACGCCTTGGCCTCGTGCCTACTATGGGCGCTCTGCATGAAGGGCACTTGTCGCTGGTGCGCGCTGCGAAAGCGCAGTGCGACGCGGTTGCCGTTTCCATCTTCGTGAACCCCACGCAATTCGGACCGACGGAGGATTTGTCGAAGTATCCGCGGCAGTTCGACCGCGACTGCCGGCTGCTGGAAAAAGAAGGTGTCGAGATCCTCTTCGCGCCGCCGGTCGAAGAGGTCTATCCCAATGGCGGCGTCACCTGGGTGCTGGTCGAAAGCCTGAGCGAAAAGCTTGACGGACGCTCGCGCCCCGGCCATTTCCGGGGTGTGACCACGATCGTCGCCAAGCTATTTCACATTATCGAGCCCGAGGCCGCGTTCTTCGGGCAGAAAGACGCCGCGCAGCTGGCCGTGATCCGGCGCATGGTGCGCGACTTGAATTTTCCGGAGGAAATTGTCGCCTGCCCGATCGTGCGCGAATCCGATGGGCTGGCCATGAGTTCGCGCAACGCGTACCTGACTCGAGAAGAGCGCAGCCGGGCGCTTGTGCTGCAACGGTCTTTACAGAAAGCCCGGCAGCTTTTCGACGACGGGGAAAGAAGTGCCGCGAAGTTGATCTCCGCCGCCGCCAAAGAAGTGTTCGCCAGCGAGCCGCTAGTCGTGCTCGATTATTTCGAGATTGTCGATCCGGACACGCTCGATCCCGTGGAGCGGATATCGCGAAGGACGCTGGTGGCGGTCGCGGCCCGCGTTGGATCCACGCGCCTGATTGACAATGTTGTTCTGGAACCCTGAAACGAAACCGCGAACGAATCAGGCGGCGGCTCAGAACAAATTCAGCTGGTGCGCGATCTGCCGTATGGGCGCGTATTCCTGGTCATTGGCTACGACGAATTGTTCGGCGCGGAGGATCTTCAGGACGCGATCGTCTTTGCCTTTTTTCAGGGCGAGGAGAGCGCGGGAAAATCTATCTCGCTCGGCCTCGGGCACATCCTTGCGAGCCACGAACACATAACCAACAAAGGGCTTGGAGGTGTAAAAAACGCGGACTTTCTGGCTGTTCAGTTTTCCGTCACGGATGAGGGAGTTGAAAATCGTTTCATCTAAAGCTCCGGCGTCGACCACTCCGGTCTCCACCAGTACTGCGGTTGCCGGATTGCTTCCGCTAAAGCGAACCTTGAGATCGGTTTCGGGATTGATTCCCGCCCGCATGAGTTCGCGATAGGGTATCAGATGCGTACTGGCCCCGTTGATATCTCCAAATGCGAACAGCCTTCCCTTGAGGTCGCTGAGCGAATGGATCGACGAGCCGGCGCCGGTGATGAAGACCGAGTGCAGATACAAATCAGAGGTACGCTGGACGAGAGGGATGACTCCAGACTGGGCATGAGACCGGATATAAGTCAGGGCACCCAAGCAGGCGAAATCGTAAGATCCATTTGTCATGCGGTCAACCGTCTCGCTGTAAAGGTCGGCGGCCTCAAGATGCACAGGTCGACCCATCGCCTTCGTGAGATAGGCCCGCAGAGGTTCCCTGTCCTCCGGAGTCGCCCCATCGTAGACCAAGCCGACGGTGATGGGCTTGTCGGCGCCGTGAAGCGCTGCGCCGGCCAGAACACAAATTGCCGCCAACACTGTGTTCCGAGCTAGTAAAAGCATCGAGTATCTCTTCGGACGCGGAATTCAACCGGGGGGCCTTTAGACTACGTCCAGCAACCGCTCTGAGGGAGGCATCGCCTGACGGCCTCAGTTAGGCCCTCGTCTAGCAACTAATACATGATTTGGGTGACGCGGTGGTAGTCACGATTGGACGTATTACAGCCTGCGCCCCGAGACAAAGGGATTTCCGGCGATGAAGTAACGCAAGGGCTGCTCGGCTGACTTTACGATCCCGACGCGCGTTGTTACCGTCACTTTTCGCACGCGATAGGCGTCATCGACAATCTGGAGGTCTGAGCGCGCGCTTACCAGGCTTTTTCCGTTGTCGCGCTTGCGGGTGACTTCCAGGGCTTCGGTCAGGCGCCCTGGGCCGGAAGAAATTTTATTGAGTAGAGAAATCTTGTTGAGGCCGGATTCTTTTGCGGGCACGATCCCTCGTGCTTCTGCCATGTGCTCGATGCCCGCCACCGGCTCCAGGGCGCGAAAGAGCACGCCGCCGGGAACTCCGTCGGGCAGGGTGGAAACATTCAGGCAGTAGTGATTGCCATAGATGAAGTACACGTAGGCGTGACCGGGAGGGCCGAAGAGAACGGAATTGCGCGGCGTCCGGCCTGCGGCTGTGTGCGCCGCGGCATCGCCTTTGCCGAGGTAGGCTTCGGTTTCGACGATTCGTCCCGCCAGGGTTCCGCGCGGCGTTTTCCGGATCAGCAATTTCCCGAGCAGGGCACGGGCCACTCGGCGGGGATCGCGGTTGAAGAAGTTCGCTTTGAGCAAAGTAACGTGGGCGGGCGCTTTCATGTCCATCGGACTAGGGCGAAATCCAGACTTGCTGTGGCCGCGGGCAGCTGCCGAGCTGCTCGACCCCGTCAAGCCAACACCGGGCTTGACGGGGGCCCCGGTGCGCTCGGCTGGACGGGCGAGGGCGCCCGTCCCCACACGAGCTGTCCCCGCACGAGCTGTCCCTACACGATCCCTCAGGCTGCGCCTTTCAGATACGCCAGGACTTCTTCGGCGTGGCCTTCTGCTTTCACGTTGTTGAAGATGTGTTTTATTTTGCCGTCGGGGTCAATTACGAACGTCGTGCGCGCGATGCCGCGCACTTTCTTGCCGTACATTTGCCTCTCTTTGACCACGCCGAACAGGTTCGCGATTTTCTTTTCGGCATCGGCCAGCAGGGGGAAAGGCAAAGTGAACTTGGTCTGAAATTTCTTCTGCGCGGCTGCCGTATCCGCCGAAATGCCGAGCAGCACGATGCCGGTCTTTTTGATCTCTTTGTAGGTATCGCGAAAGCCGCACGCTTCCTTGGTGCATCCCGGCGTATCGGCCTTGGGATAGAAATAAAGCACCACGGTCTGGCCGCGAAAATCTTTCAGGGCAACCTCTTTGCCGTTCTCGTCCGTCGTACTGAAGTCTGGGGATTTATCATTAACCTGCATATGGAATTTTCTCCTCGCCGGCCGTTGTTACATCGCAAGTTATATCGCAACCGGATGCTCGCCGTCACCTTGGCTGCATTGACCTGGCTTGCCGGTTCATGGCTGATGGCCCAAGTCTCAATACCGCAGTATGGGCACAAGCCGGCGTCCACCAAGGGACCGCGCGCCCTGGGGCTGATCCAGCTTTCGCCCAACGGCAAGAAAGGCCGCATCATTCCCATTGCCATCATGATGGACGGAAAATTTTACGATGCAGGCTCGTATAAAGCGGCACCCGTTCCCATGGCTCTTGACTTCGGGATCGTCTATGAAGGTTTTCGCAGCGGTGTATCGCAGGGCTTCTTCACTATCACGCAGCCAGGACAACTCAACCACGTGTGGATCGCCGAAGGGACGTGGCTTCCCGCGGGGTCGAAGGCTTTGGAGAGACACAAGAAGTACTCGACGCCCGTGATCGCAGACGAAGACAAGAACGGACCACCTGTACTTCATCGCCGTGCCGAAAGGACAGATTCGGATAGCAAGGACAACGACAAAGACAAGGACAAGGACAAAGACAAAGATAAGGATCAGCAAAAGCCTGCTCCTGCTGCCACGCCGCCGACTACTGCGCCGCCTGCCAACGCGCCGAGTTCGCCGGACAGTGCCAAGGCTGCGCCGCCGCCGGGGACTGCAAAAGCGCCTGCGCCGCCGGAGACTGCGAAGGCATCTGCGCCAGATGCTTCGTCTACTGCGTCAGACGAGCCGGTCGGAGATCCGAATCGGCCGCGTCTGCGACGCGGAATGCCCGACTCAAGTGCGCGCCGCGATACTTATCCGACGTTCGACGCTTTGGCGGTCGCAACTCCGGGCGCTGCCGCCGCAGGCACAACGAAGGCCGATGCGAAGACGGCAAAGGATTCCGCCGCGGCTCCGCCGCCGATCACCTTTACCTTCATCCCAGCAATTTCCGATGCCGGCGGGCCCGATCCGCGTCCCTACACCTATGATGTGAAGCCGGCGGAAGAAGCCATCTACCGCAACAAGATGCTTGATCTGGCTGCGACGCTAGTTCGTGGCCACGCAAATGCGGCGACGAAAGATGCTGCCGACACGCCCAAGAAATCATCCGCGACGAAATCCGCTGCCAAATCGGGCGGCAAGTTGCCCGTGCCGGTCTTCGACGATGTGAGCTTGCGGATCTTTGATCTTTCGAACTCGAACGAGCCGGTACTGGTGCTGTCGGCGAAAACTCACCCGGTCGTTGTTTCTGCCGGCGTTTCTGCCGGCGCCGCTACCAGCGCGACCGGACGCGTCGAAGAACCACAGGAGATCACGCTGATTGCCCGCACCAACCTCGAAGGCGAGCTACGGAAACTATTTTTCTCGCAGACGGATTCTCGGCATCTCGACGCCACTCCGCGCATGGAGCTGATCGACGCGGTCGATGCCGACGGCGATGGCCGCGGCGAGTTGCTGTTCCGGCGCACCTTCGACGAGGGCAGCGCCTACGCCATTTACCGCGTCACCGCGGACCGGCTTTGGCCGCTGTTTGAGCCGACACCGTGAAAGCAATCGGGTGATCGGGCCATCGGGTGATCTAACTTCAAACGCCTTTGACTTTCGATCACCCGATGGCCCGATCACCCGATTGCTTCATTTACAATGTCTCCCTCTCGGGAGTGAGACTATGCGTACTACTTCTCGTATCGCCCTTCTTGCTTGCCTCTCGGCGGGCTTCTGCTTTGCTCAGGATCAGGACTTCAGCAAAGTTCAAATCAAAGTTTCGAAAGTTGCCGGCAGCGTTTACATGCTGGAGGGCGCCGGGGGCAACATTGGCGCCTCGGTTGGCGATGACGGCATTGTGATCGTTGACGATCAGTACGCTCCGCTGGCGGAAAAAATTCAGGAGGCGCTGAAAGGCATTACCGACAAGCCGGTGCGCTTCATCATCAACACGCATTACCACGGAGACCACACGGGCGGGAACGAATTCTTCCAGAAGCAGGCGCCCATCATTGCGCAGGACAACGTCCGCAAGCGACTGGAAGAAGGCGGTCAGGCGGGCAACGGGGGGTCGGTGCATTTCGAGGCCAAGCCGCAGCCGAAGGGCACGCTGCCGATTATCACGTTTGATCATGACATCACCGTGCACTTGAATGGGGAGGACATCCGCGCGTTGCACTTCCCGGCCGGACACACCGACGGCGACTCGGTCATCTATTTTCCGAAATCAAACGTGGTGCACATGGGCGACGATTTCGTGACTTACGGCTTTCCCTTTATCGACGTGGACAGCGGCGGCAGCATCGACGGCATGATCAGCGGGGTCGAGGGAGCTATCGCGCAGCTTCCGGCCGACGCGAAGATTATCCCCGGCCACGGCGGGGTTTCGAACCTCGATGACGTGCGCGCCTATGTGAAGATGCTGAAAGAAACGCGGGCGGCGGTGCAGGGTGCGCTCGCCAAGAAAATGACGCTGGAGCAGATGAAGGAGAAGAAGATTCTCGATCCCTGGAAAAAGTATGCCGGAGAATTCGTCACCGCAGATGTGTTTCTGGAAACGCTGTACAACTCGCTGACCGGACAGAAAAACGGCAAGTTCATCAAGCATAATTAGCGGCCCAGCTCCTAAAGGCCGCATTTAACGGCCTTTAGTGACACGGGTGAAGGCGCGCCTTTCCCAAGAACATTGCCTTGGCGTTCTTAGGAACGTGCCATTTTTCTCTTGAGGAATACTCAGGAAAACATCTGCGGCTAGGATGCAAGGAATTTCCACTTGCCAAGTAGTACCGTTCTGGTTACTATGCACGCATCTTTTTTTTTGGATTTTGAGTTAGCCGCGTGCCTATGAATATCGGCGAGACCATCCGCAATTTCCGGCTCCAGCGCAGCATGTCACAGGGCGACATCGAAAAGCGCACTGGCCTGTTGCGCTGCTACCTTTCGCGGGTTGAGAACGGCCACACCATCCCTTCACTGGACACTTTGGCCAAGATCGCCGGGGCAATGGACTTGGCCTTGTCGCAATTCTTTGCCGAAGGCCACAGCAACGGGCACAGCCACAAGGGGTTGCCGCAGCTCTCCGACGATGAAGTGCGCTTCCTGAGCCAGATGCGGCGGTATTCGGCGAGTCTGAACGACAGTGACCGGAAGCTGGTGCTGGCAATGGTGAAGAAGATGGCGTCGAGCACGAAGTGAATTCTAGCTATCAGCCTTCAGCCATCAGCCTTCAGTCAACTGCCTTCAGTCAAACCCTGCCGGTTTTGGGTTACACCGCTGCACCGCCAGTCCGCCGGGTTTTTGTTTATATGACCCCCAGAGGGCGGGTTCGGGCTACCGGGTTCGCGGACGGCTGAGACCTGATGGGTGACGGCTGGTCTTACGGTACTTTCGTACCATCCCTGGCGTGTCCGGCGGGAACCTCGCTATCCTCGTCCTGCGACGTTAAGCTGTTGGCTGGGGAATCCTTGTGACCGTTGAAGAAGAACTGGAGCTGCTCGATACTCAACTTCGCCGGCTGAAGATCGAGTATGAGATTTTCTTCAATAATCCCGCCAAACGGCCTCCCACCGACGTCGAATGGAAGGTACTCTCATTAATTCGCAAGTTCAGCGACAGCTCGCGGCTGAGTTTTCAGCAGCGCTTTAAGTACAACGAACTGGCGCAGCGCTATGCGATTCAAAGCGACCTATGGCGCAAGAAAACGCGGATTCGGGAAGAGGGCTATCGCCGGCCCTATGATGCGATGCTCTCGGTGCAGGGCGTGCGCGCCAACCGGGAGCGCGAAGCGAAGCCGGTGTATGGCCTCAGCCGCAGCGTAGAAAGCGGGAGCGCCGAGAGGCCGGGGAGCGATCGGCCTTTCTCGGTGCAGTGCTCGGGCGCGCTGGCGGAGCGGGACCAAGTGGAATCGCTCTACAAGGCTCTTAGCGAAGCCAAGGAAAAGTCGGGAGAAAAGGTTTCCGGCGACCTGCAATCCTTCGCGACGTTCGTCAGGAAAAAGACCAGCGAGATTCGCAAGGAGCACGGCTGCG